>CAZLSW010000045.1:0-26938 GCA_964562375.1 uncultured Muribaculaceae bacterium
TTAGTTGTTAGTTGTTAGTTGTTAGTTGTTAGTTGTTAGTTGTTAGTTGTTAGTTAAGGAGGTTGAGCAGTTGGGTGGCGGAGCCATCTGTCACTATGTAACCCCATGCTTTAGTTTGGGGATAAAAAGAGCCGCGGCTTCACAGTCGCGGCTCCCAGGGTTGTGATATTAGATCATGTTTCAGGGTATTCAATTGTTAGTGGGGATTTCCTTGGTGGCGTGTCCGTTCTGCACCTTGATGTAGATGTGGCGGCAGGTGGGGTCGAGCACGCGGCGACCTTGGAGGTCGTAGTAAGTGGCTGGGCCTTCCTCCTGGCAATCCTGGCAGTCGACATCCTTCACGCCGGTCGTTCCGCCGGGGGTGGTGACCATGATACCGTCGCCATCCTTCTGGATGGACTTGTTGACAGCGCGGGCGGCGTAGCGGGCGCGCACCATGTAGGTGAAGTTGTAGGGATCGTCCTTCGAGTCAACCAGCTCACCTTCGGCGGTAACCTCAGGCTGCCACCATACGCGAACAACAACTTTGTTGTCGCCTTCCTGGTTCTTGCCGTTCTCGAAGTCGAACGTGCCCTCTACGATAGCCTCGGTGCCCTCGATGTTGTCGGGGTCAACGCAGGTCCAGGTGCCATCGCCGTTGGCGATGTACATCCAGGTGATGCGTTGCCAATCCTCGGAGGCGGTGCGCTGGTAGTAGAGCTCGTAGTAGGTAACAGGCTCGGTGTCGACGTCGTCGATGCAGTTGTCGGGCTTGTCGAAGTCGATGTCAAGGCGGAAGTTGCGATGCCAAGTGCCGTCCTCGCGTTGCCAGATGTTGTTCTCCTTAACGACGTTGACGGTTCCCTCGGGATCGTAGGGATCATAGTCGGTCTCAGCCAGTGCCACAACAGGCTCGGAAGAGGAAACCACTTGGGTAGTGTTGTTGATACACTCCAGGGTAAGCTCGGCGGTGTAGGGCTGAGCGTCAAGGTTGTAGATCACAGCCTCGATAGTGTTGGATTTGTCGGTCGACTCATCCTTCATGCCCACCTTCTTGATGGCCGCAGCGGCGTTGGCCAAGTTGGCGGCGTTGGTATTGGAAGGATTACCGTTGCTGTCGAAGCGGTATTCACCGCCAATCTGCTTCTGCTCGCCGTCGAGGAATCGCAGCACATACTCGTTGATAGTGTAGTCGGTGGTCTCGTCGCCAAAGTTGATCTTCTCCCACGACGCGGTGCCCTTGAAACCAAGGATATCGATAGCGTTGCCATCATTATCGTAATCGTAGTGAATGTCAACCGACATGTTCACGTCGGGCACAGGCAGGTCGTTGTAGGGGTAGAGACGATACTTGGCCATACGAATAGCGGGCACATATACATATATGTATAGAGCAGTCTCGTTGCCATCGGCGTCAATCTCGGGTTCAACGCCAAACCAAATACCGTTGGTATACTCTACGTTGGCCGAAGTCGACTCCTGGGCAACGGAGATGATTGGGGTCATATCGGAGTAGGTGATGCCGACCTCAGCGGCGCTGTTAGCCTTGGGCACGGTGGGATCGTGAGGAGTGCCGCGGGCGATGGTAAAGTCGCCGATGTTCTTCGACTTGGCAGCCTGGGGAGTGATCAGCAACAGGTCGTTGTTGAACCACTTGGAGATACCGCCCGCGTTGTTAATACGTGAGAAGGTGCGGTATACCCATTCGCTCGACTTGTTGGTGTAGTCGACCTCCATAATGCCCTGCGAGCGCAAGGAGTGGATGATGTCGTCGCGACCGTCAATCTTGAAGGCATAGTTCTCGGCGCTGCCGTAGGGATTGAACTCGCTGTAGTAATCGGCCTTCTTGTGGGTGTAAACCTCGTGGCTTACATAAGCGCCATTCTGGATGAACACCTTGTAAACGTTCATCGAGTAGGTGGGGGCAAGGTACAGGTAACCACCAGCCGCACTGAACACTTTACCGGTCATTGAGAAATAGTCGCAGCGGCCTACCTTCTTCCAATCCTCGTCGATGGGGAGAGAGGAAAGCTTGAGCGCCGAAAGGTCGAGAGTTACCTCCTTTGAAACGGTAGCAAGTTCAAGGGGTTTCTCTGAGTCGGGGTCCTCAAGGGGATCCTTGAATTTGATGAGCGTGCCTTGGGTAAGGGTGGTGGAGAACTCGTAAATCGATGTCGACGTACCCTTACGGATGAAGAAGTTGCCGGCGTCGTCAACGGCGATGCCCACGTTGGCGCACTTTTGGAACTTGTACATGATCTTGGCCGAGCCGCGAAGGTCCTGGGCCGAAGTGATCAAGCTCTTGCCGTTCTCGTCAAATTTATCAGCGCGGATACGCACGATTGCGCCGTACTCGGAGGTGGCACCGTAGTTCTGCGAGCCGTTGGTGTAGGTAAGGTCGTTCTCACGCATGGCAACGAACCAGTAGCCCTGGTAGTATACGGCTTGACGATAGAGGTTCTGGTCGTAGAACATGGGGATGCGCGAGTTGGTCAAGATATAGTTCTTGTTGTCTTTCTCGTCGGCGTCGCCAATGAGGTAGTTGTAGCACTCCTCGATGCCGTAGAGCTCGTTGGCTTTGTCACGCTTAGCCACTTTGACAACCCACTCCTCGCTCTGGGCGTGCTCGTTGGGCTTTTTGTCGTAGCAGCTCTCGATTACGTAGGTGTGGGTTCCTTCGGGCACGAGGCGGTCGATATAGTTGGTCACCTCCACGTTCTCGGCGATGAGATAGCCGTCGCGGTAGATGTTATATGTGTCGGGCTTGAAGCCGTAGGTGTTGGTCCAGATCATCTGGGTCTTGGCGAAGCCATCGTAGTTGCGCTTGCCGTCATCGATAAATTGGGGAGCCGAGGGGAGGAACTTCGGGGTGAGCTTAACCGTCGACGAGAAGTCACACTCCTTGAAGTCGGTCGTGGAGGTGTAGTCGGTACCCTCGCCAGTGAGATAGCAGATTTTATAAGAAGATGTGGTGATAGTGGTCGAGGATGTGATCTTGGCCGATCCGGTGATGTTGGTGTCGATATAATCGCAACCGGTGCCAGCGTATACAACCGACCACGAGGAATCGGTCGAACGCTTGCGATAGAGACGCACGGGAGCACCGTCGGGATTGTCCCACGACAGGTAAGCGTCCTGACGATTCAGGCACGACTGGTCGGTGTTGACCTCTACCGAGCCAGTGAAATTGGCAGGCTTGTCAACAGCCATCGTGAAGTTGTAAAGGAACGCCTTGTGACCCGGTACAATCCCCCACACCTGGATACCCGTGCGCCCGGGGTTGAATTGGCAGTCAAACCACAAGCCACGGTCGGCCACCATCTCATAATCGGTGTCATATGTCTCCTCGGTGTAAGTCACCTTGGTGCGGTTGGCGTTCATCACCACGATGCGGCAGTTTTTAAGCTTGTCGCCATCGTCATTGAATTGCGACGCACACCAGATGTAGAACGACTTGTGGTCGTAGTCAACATCACCTACCGTAAGGCGCTGGGCACCCAGAGGAACAGCTGCGGCTGAAATCGTCACGGGGCCGTTTACCACCGATCCGTCGGGTGCGATTTCCCACTCATATATATAAGATGGATTAGCGGCCTGTGTAAGCACACGCTGGTTGTATTGCGTCACCGAGCGGGTGGCGTAATCGGTGCGGCGCTCCGGGCGTGCGTAAGCCACATTGGTCGCTGTTGCATTGGCCTGTACCTCTTGCACAGTGGTAACAGCGCCTTTGTTTACAATCAGGCGATAGAAACAAGTGCTACCCTCGGGCCAAATAAAGAGTGTACCCTCACCACCGAGCAAGTCACCCGAGGCCGTAACAATATCGGCGCGGTTCCACATGTACCCCGTGAGGTCGATATCAGCCGCGCCGCTATCGTCCCACGCGGTGGGCGATGCGGGAAGAATACGTAATTTGTTAGTGCCGGAAGTGGCTGATGTGCCACCGTAGCCGATTACAACATTGCCCGCGTCGTCCGAGCAGAGCTTGTAATCATAGTTTACCGATTCCTCGGTAAAAACCACAGCGGTCTTCAAGGTAGTTTTGTCGCCCTTCACTAGACGCTTGTTGTAAGCGTTGACGAAGTAGGCGTTGTTGCTAGAGAGAGCCATAGATCGCATGTTGCTACCGCTCGCGATCGTAGCCCAGGTGTACTTGGCCGCCGATGGCGACGTCACCGTATAGGATTGGGCCGACGCACATAAGCACGACAATGCCAGCCCGACGGAGAACGCGGTCAGCTTCATTTTACTTAGGTTTTTCATTTCTGTCCTGTTTTAGGTTTATAGATATAGTTAGTAGTTCCTTGTTAGTAGGTGCAGGATGGGTAAAGCACTGGTATACAAATAGCTATGGCAATTGGGGCACGTAAATGTGTCTACTTGGCAAAAGCACCGTATACGACGGGTGGGTTACACTGTGTCCTATCCTCTGTTATACTTTACTAAGGGTATAGTAAGATTCGGGCGTAAAGTTATACATTTTTTCTACACCTATCGCTATATATGGCTTTTTGTTAGAATTAATTAACAATTGGATTTGAAGATTATGTTAGAGAATGTAAATAAAGTCTGATTTTAGTTAAAAATGGCGTTACGCTTTTTCTATTAAATTTGAAAATCACTAAATTTGCCGCCGAAGTATATAAGGACGTGTATACCGATTTTTGAAGACTAACAGAATCAATATAACCCGTTTAAATTTAAACTAACTAACATTTATCACCCTTTACCATGAAGAAGTGTACTCTTCTCGTTGCCGCGGTGTTGGTCGCAATGACCGCCTCGGCAGAAGGTCTCAAAGTGGGAGAATTGAGCAACCTGCGACAGCTCACGCAGGGGTCCGACCGCTATGAGTCCCCTAAATGGTCGCCCGACGCCCAGCGCGTCTCCTTCACTCAAGAAGGTTACAACGGCCTCTATGTGATGAACCCCGACGGCACCGACCTCCGTCAAATCTCCGACGCCTCGGGCGTGGGCTACATGCACCAGTGGAGCATCGACTCGCGAGAGATCCTCGTGCGCGACACCCGTTGGGTCACCGAGGGCGACGGCGTTAACCGTTACCACGCCGCTTGGTCGATCGATATGGTAGGTAAGAAAACCCGCCTCACCCAGGACGCCATAGACATGCAACCCGCCGCTTGGCGTTACACCCGCGACGGCGCTAAGAGCGTGATGGCCCCCGGCCAGAAACTCACCCAAGTGGCCCTGCAAAAAGCGCCTTCGGTGCTGATGGCTGAAAAAACCGAGGCTACATACAACGTAAGCTACATCTGCGACTGCGAGTCCCTTACCCTCGTTGACGCCAACGGCAACAAGCGCGTGCTCTACAACGGCGCCGCTTTCTGCCCCGTCACCTCCCCCGACGGCAAGATGGTGGCTTTCAACGCCATGGACGACGTGATGGTGATGAACCTCGACGGCACCGGCTTGCGCAAAATCGACATGGGTTTCAACCCCACTTGGGTCAACAACTCCCAGATCGTCTACGAGCGCACAACCGACAACGGCCACGACTACCTCACCGGCGAGCTTTACCTCGCCTCCATCAACGGCTCTTCCATCAAAGCCATTACCTCCACCAGCTCCACTATCGAGATGTACCCCTGCGCCTCGGCCGACGGCTCCAAGCTGCTGTTCGTCAACTGGAAGGACGGGCAAATCTACTCGGCTGATCTTCGTTAACCTTAAACACTCCAAGAAAGATGACAAAGAAACTCATCCTGGCGTTGACGTTGATCATGAGCGCGTTGACGCTTTCGGCTACCGTATCCTGGTCGCCCTACCGTATTATGCTTGACCCCGGACACGGCGGCACCGACCCCGGTGCTTCCGGCCCCCAGGCTCCCCACGAGGCTACCCTCGCCTTGCGCTGCGGCCTTTCACTGAAATCGATCATCACCGGCTCTACCCTTGGAGGCACCGTGAAGATGACACGCACCACCGACACCTACATCTCCCTCTCCTCCCGCAAGTCGATGTCGGTTTCCTACGACCCCTACATCTTCTGCTCGATCCACCTCAACGCTT
This sequence comes from uncultured Muribaculaceae bacterium, assembly GCA_964562375.1. GTDB lineage: Bacteria > Bacteroidota > Bacteroidia > Bacteroidales > Muribaculaceae > JAJPXC01. The sequence goes on from CAZLSW010000045.1 coordinate 6,010, forward strand.
GCAACGGCACCGCCCACGGCACCGAAACTTGGTACTACTGGACCACCGGCAACTCGCTCAACCTCGCCAACAAGGTGCAGGCCGAGCTGATTTCCCAGATGGGCCTCACCAACCGCGGCGTTAAGCGCAACGGCTGGACTGTGATTACCGGATCATCTTCGGTGCCCGCAGTATTGACCGAGGGCCTCTTCGTCGACAACAAAGACGAGTGGAGCCTCATCAAGACCGAAGGCTCAACCGGTTACAACAACTGGGTGAACGGTCACCTCTACGGTTTCTACGACCACTTGAAGCAGACCTTGGGCAAAGATGTCCACAACCCCAAGACCTCTTCAACAACCACTACCGACCCCACCCTCAAGGTGTCCACGACAAGCCTCTACTTCGACGGACAGCTCGGTACATCCATCTCCCTCACCTTCAAGATCACCGCTACCGACCTCTCGGGCAACATCACCATCTCCAACCCCGACGATAATGCCTTCGTGATCTCCGACACATCGGTTAAGGCTTCCGAGTGCACCTCGGGCTACACCGTTACCGTCAAGTTCAAGCCCACAGCCTCGGGTTACGGAATCGGCGAGTGGGATGGCAAGGTCATCACCGTGTCCAACACCACCTCCGGCACCACCTACACCAAGAAGGTGACCTGCTCCGGCAAGATCGTGGCCAAGCCCTTGAACGACCTCACCGAGGTGTGGAACTACTCCGACAAGCGCGGCAACACCACCGACGCCGGCTACGATGCTACAAAGATACGCAACTTCTCCTACTATAAAGGCAAGCTCTATTGCGTCTACAACACCAAGAAAATCAAGGTATTGAACGCTTACACCGGCGAGGATCTTGGGGACCTTAACATGGACGACACCTTCACCGGTGGCACCTATATCTTCTGCGACGTGAAGGTGTACGACGGTAAGATTTACGCCTGCAACCTCGTGACCGACCCCACCAACGAGAAACTGCGCATCTATTGCTGGGATGACGACCAGTCGATGGGCTATCTCCTAAAGGAATTCGCCAACATTCGCGACTGCGAGCGCCTCGGCGACCGCATGAACATCCAGCAGGACGACAACGGCCTCTATTTCACCTTCTGCAACCAGAACACCTCCGATACCCGCATCGTGGAATACCGTCAGGACAAGACCGCTGGCACCTGGACCGGAAAGTACTACAAGCTCTACGAGAAGGACGGCACGACACAGTTCAAGCCCGGCTCCATCGTCCACGCCTACCGTCGCTACAACGACGACGTAGTGCGCTACTGGGTTGACGGCAAGGCTTGCTTCCCCACCCGCTTCCTCCGCTCAACAGGTCCTACCGACTACTCCTCCAACGGCACCGCCACCAACGAGAACAAGGAGATCGACACCGGCGAGACCTGGGGCACCAACTGGAGCCAAGCCACCTACGGCGGCTCGCGCTACATCACCTCGATGGTGTTCAACGAGAAGACAGGGACCTCCTCCCAGAACTACACCGGCGGCCGCGCTCGCCTCGCTATCGACAAGAACGAGGACTACAAGACCGTCGAGCAAGTGGCCGACTATCCCTCCGATGGCCTCAGCGACAACATCCAGAACACTCTCTGCAACGGCGACGTGATCTTCAAGACCGACTCGGAGAACAACACCTACGCAATGCTCTGGGTATTCTCCAACAAGCAAGGTATCGCCTTCTTCAAGAAGGGCACCCTACCCTCCTATACCGTTAGCCCAATCACCCAGATCGTGCCCACCATCACCACAAGCAAGACCGAACTCTCATTCGAGGCTGAGGTTGAGGGCACGGCTACCGCCAAGGTTACCGTCAAAGGCTCGTCGCTCAAGGGCAACATCGCCCTGTCGCTCGCCGGCACCGACGCTGGTATGTTCAAGATCAACGCCACTAGCGTTACCGTCGACGAGGCTTCCAAGTCGGTTACCGTCACTTACTCCCCCACCGTCGCCGGAAACCACTCGGCTACTCTCGTCTGCACCTCCGAGGGCGCCGAGACCGTCGAGATTCCTCTCAACGGCGTGGCTACCAACCCTGTTACCTTCGTCGACACTATCGACACCCTGCAGGAAATGTGGCTCTTCTCCACCAACCGTAACAACACCGCCGACGCCCCCTGGCTCGAGGTGAGCAACGCCAATGCCTTCTCTCGCGACCTTGAGTTCCTCAACGGAAAACTCTACGTGATCAACGCCAAGGCTTGGAACTCATCCCCCGAGATTAATATCGTCAACGCTTACACTGGCGTGAAGCAGGGCGCGCTCAGCCTCACCGACGTGAGCGGCGGTCGTGTAGTCGTGGGTGGTGTCTCCTCCATAGGTGGCAAGATTATTGCCTCCAACTCGGCTGCTTCCAACCACACACTCATCATCTACAAATGGAGCTCCGACGAGGCCGACCCGCAGATTTGGCTCGAGGATGCAACTCACGGTGGAGTGACCCTGGGCGACCAGATGTCTACCTCCGGCGACATGACCTCCGGTAAAATCTGGTTCTCCGACGGTACAGCTATCTATTACTACACTGTCACCAACGAGATTGTTGATCCCAATGTCAACAAGATCGAGTTGGCAAAGGGCGTGGGCACTACCAATGGTTCCTGCCAAGTACAGCCTATGGCCGACGGCTCATTCTGGGTATTCGGCAAGGACACTACCCCCACCCACTTCGCTGCCGATGGCTCAGTTATCGAGAGCATTGTCAACTCGGCTATGGCAGAGAGAGACGAGACCGTAAGCAGCCCGCTCCGCGCTACCACTTCCAACAGCGTATTGCGTGGCACCTCCGGCCAAGTTGTCGACTTCGGCGAGCGCACCTACATGACAGCTCTTACCTACACCGGCTCTACCGGCACGGCAATCGGAGGCGCTGTTGCCCTGATTGACCTCACTGAATCGGTTACCACCAGCGAATCGGTAGGTGTATATCCCGCTGAGGGCCTTGGCACAACAGCTAACGAACAGTATCAGTCGGCAGTGGCCACCGTGCTTTCCGAGGACGGTATGACCCTCAATGTATGGACTCTCGTGCCCTACCAGGGCGTGGCCTACTTCGCTTACTCAGGGACCGGCACTCTTGACAACACCCAAACTGGCGTTCAGGAGATCCTCGGAGCTGCCAAGTCGTGGCAAATCGCCGCACAAGGTCGCACCGTCATCGCCTCCGAGACCATGGCATCCATCGAGGTGTACACCCTCAGCGGCAACCTCGCTGCTCAAGGCCGCGGCACCCAGCTCAACTGCCAGAACCTCCCCGTGGGTATCTATCTGATCAAGGCAACCGCCCTCGACGGCACCACCAAGGTGCTCAAGACAGCCCTCACCCGATAAACTAAGAGCCAGAAATACCCTTTTGAGGAACCTGAGATACACTTCATCCTCAACCCGAGCGGGCGCCCCTTCCAAGGAGCGCCCGCTTCTTTATGGCCTGTCTAACAAGTTAAGACGGATATTAAAACAATCTCCGGGTCCTGCGGGAGGGCTCGGAGATTATTTGTTCATACATCCAGTTTTAGGGTAATTAGGACATCATCACTTACTTTGGCTGCTTACTCACCTCGCGGAGGCGTCGCTTCCAACGCCAGCGTGCTTCGGTTGCCAAGCCGGGGGATTATTATCCCCGCCGCGTGTTGCGTATCAACCTTTTGCTCACAATTGTAACGCTTTTGTAACTCCTATTGTTCAACCAACGCCTTCAGCATCGCCCTGATGCGCGGCTCAGGGTCTACGTAATGGTTGCCAAGAGTCTGCTCGAAGGTGGCATTGTAGCCCATCTGCCGGAATATTTCCACCACACGGCGCGTCTGAGCCTGAATATCGGCAAAGGTGGCGTTGCCAGCGGCTCCACCCTCTTTGTTGCCCAAGGAGAAATAACACCTCCGATCGGGATTGGCCTTGGCCGTGGCTTGACTTGCCTCACCCTCCAGCCATTGCACGAAATCCTGATACCAAAACGAGCCGGAGATGGAGCCAAGGTCATGAAACATAGTGCTCTGCATGAAAGTCCATGTGGCGAAAAGGCCTGAAAGCGAGATGCCGCACAAGGCTCGGCGAGAGGGGGCATCCAGCATCATGGCCTCCACTTTGGGCACCACCGTTTCCTCAATCTCCCTCAGGAATTCGGGCGCGCGACCCTGGAACGGCTCTGTGCCCTTTGGAACGGCTGCGGCGGGCCAGGGCGTGAGGTCGTTATCCCAATCCATGCCACTCACTACCGCCATCGAGCAGTGATAAGCTCTTGCCCAAGATTCCACCTTAGTTGTGGGAAAGGGAAATGGAGTGAGCAAGTAGAAAAGTTCCTTACCGGGATTTTCGGCCAGGATTACCGTAAGCTGGTTAATGTGCAATTCTTGCGATTTCATTGTCGTAACTTCATCATATTTTCCATGTCGATGAAACCTACCGAGCGGTAAAGGCGGCGTGCTCCGTCGGTGGTTTCAAGGTAAATCTTCCCGATTCCCAATGCCTGTGCCTCAGCCACCAGCCATTCCACTATCTTTCGGCCGATGCCGCGATGCCGCCAGAACGGCTTTACGTAGATATTCATCAGGTAAGCGCATCGTCCACCAGGATTGTCAGGCGATGGCATTTCGTGTTGAAGGCATATTCCTCCACAGCCTACGTCGACATTATCTAGCCGTGCAAAGCAAGCAATATGCGTGCCATCCGATAGCGAGTGCACATAATATCGTCGATTGGCCTTAATCAACTGCTCGTCGGGCACCAGTGGGGCAAACACGTCACACATCACCTCCACGCGCCACTTCATCAAGCGGTCGATGTCCACTATGTCGGCTCGTTGTATCTCCAGCGTGCTCATAACGTATTGCGTTTATGGATTTTAGGCAACGCCTGGGAATTGACCTTGCCGTTCACTGTCAATGGCATCGCTTTGAGCCGAACGAAGTATTCGGGTATCATATAGGGAGGCAAAAACCGTGCCATCTTCTTTTTCAAGCTGCTCAGGCTGAAGCCGCTAATAGAACGTGGAACAAAATAGGCGGTAAGGAAGGACAAGCCCACATTATCGGTACCGGGCTTCACCACTGCCGACTCCACCTCGGAACACCCGCAAAGCACATTCTCCACCTCGCAGGTTTCCACCCTTTTGCCCAAAATCATCACCTGCGAGTCCTTGCGATGCAGGAACAACAGCACGCCATCCGAGCACATAATGCCGATGTCGCCGCTTCGATACAATCGACGCCCGTCCTCAAGCGTCACAAAGGCTTTATTCTCCACCTTTCGGTCGCCAAGATACCCCATTCCCACTCCGTCACCGAGAATGCATATCTCCCCCTCCTGGCCGTTGGGGACTGGTTGTAAATTCTCGTCGCGTATCTCCACGTGGCACCCATCGATGGCTTTACCGATAGGGTATGTGCCGTCGGGCGACGGCTCAGCGTTGTCGCAACGGTAATAGGAGCAGCAAACGGTAGTCTCTGATGGCCCATAAGTGTTGTAAATCATCACCTGAGAAGCCAATCGGTCGATATAACGCGCACGCAACACATCACCGCCACTGATAAGAAGTCGAAGCGATCCAGGCACTCGCCCTATCTTGTTTATATCCAGCAACAGATACGGGAAACCGCTGATTATGGTCACCTTATGTCGCTCGACAAATGCAAGCAAAGCCTCGGTGTCGTTCTTCACACTTTCGGGAGCGATCACCAAAGCCGCTCCGGATAGTAGCGTGGTGAACACCTCCTCGACAAAAATGTCGAAAGAGCACACCGAGTATTGTAGCATTCGGTCCCCTACCCCGGGATGAAACTCACGGCTAAATGCCCGCGCGTAATGCGTAACGTTGCGATTGGCGATCATCACACCCTTTGGCAGACCAGTAGAACCCGAAGTATAAAGCACGTAAGCCAATCCTTCGGGGGTTGATCTATCCTCGCTTGTCATCCCATAAGCGATTGGCAAGTCACGGTTGATTTCCAGCAGGGTAAAACCTTTAAGTTTGCGACGGTGACGATGGTTGGTGATGATGAAATCAACACCTGTCTCATTCATCACGAAACGGATACGCTCCTTGGGCATTGACGGCTCTATGGGTACATATGCGGCCCCTGATTTCAGCACAGCCAAAATCGTCGCGATCATCTCGGCTGAATGGTCCATCACTATCCCCATCATCTTAGGACGCCCCACAGGCATTTTCAGTGCAATCGTAGTGGCCAGAGCGTCAAGATCGGTGTAAGTGAGCGTGCGCTCGCCATCAACAATAGCGGGCGCGTTGGGATGCAGTTTCGCCTGTTCGGCAAATGCTTTGTATATGGTATTATTGGGTGAAGTGGCTTCTTTCATGTTTATATAACAACCATGAGCGGTTATCGGTTAGGGGTTAACGGGCGGTTTTTGCTTGCGGGAGTGGTGAAAAGGTGTTAAATTCGCGGTATGAAAGAGTTTTTCGCTGAGTTGTCGTCGCTCCTTTGGGGCTGGCCGATGATTCTCCTTTTGCTTGGCACACATATATACTTGACTATCCGACTTCGTTTCCCTCAGCGCCACCTGGCAAAGGCGGTGAAGCTGTCGGTCACACCCGACAAGGGCGCCAAGGGCGACGTGTCGCAACTCGGAGCGCTTTCCACGGCGCTGGCAGCCACTATCGGCACGGGCAATATCGTAGGCGTGGCCACCGCGGTGTCGCTTGGAGGCCCCGGAGCCGTGCTATGGTGCTGGCTGACGGGGTTGCTTGGAATATCCACAAAATACGCCGAGGGCCTGCTCGCCGTGAAATATCGCGTGCAACATCAAGACGGCCGCATGCTGGGCGGACCAATGTACGTCCTTGAGCATGGCATGAAAAAGCGCTGGCTCGGCATCCTTTTCGCCCTATTCACTTGCTTGGCCGCTTTCGGAATCGGAAACACCGTCCAATCCAACGCCATAGCCACGCTCACCCACGAAACTTTCGGCATCACCCCCGAGGTCACCGGTATCGTGGTGATGTTGCTGGTGGGAGCCGTGCTTATCGGTGGTATCAAGAGCATAGCGCGAGTGTGCACCATGATAGTGCCGATGATGGCGGCGCTGTATATCATAGGATGTGTGGCGATTTTGTGCATGAACGGCGATCACCTTGGGGCTGCTATAACGTTGATTTTCAAGTCGGCATTCACCCCCGAGGCAGCAGGCGGCGGTTTGCTCGGCGGCGGCATACTCATGGCTTGCCGTTACGGCATCGCCCGCGGATTGTTTTCCAACGAGTCGGGAATGGGCAGCGCACCCATCGTTGCCGCCTCGGCCCAGACCCGCAACCCCGTGCGTCAGGCGCTTATCTCTTCCTCCGGTACCTTCTGGGACACCGTCGTTATTTGCGCTCTTACAGGCTTGGTAATCGTCAGCTCCATTATCGCCTACCCTGAAATCTCCTACGAACACGGCGCCACCCTCACAAAATTGGCATTCGGCAAAATCCCCGTAATCGGCACGCCGCTCCTCACTTTCGGATTACTATCGTTCGCTTTCTCAACCATTTTAGGCTGGGAATACTACGGCGAGCGAGCTTGTGAGTATCTTGGAGCCAAACGCACGGCTATCGCCTACCGATGGCTATATGTCGGGGCAGTTTTTGTGGGAGCCGTAATCGACTTGGGACTCGTATGGGACATCGCCGACTGCCTCAACGCCCTTATGGCCATCCCCAACCTTATCGCCATCCTGGCCCTCACCGGCGTAATCGTGGCCGAAACGCGCCGCTACCTCTGGGAAGGCCGCCTGGACTCTACTACTGAGCAAGAAAAAAGCCCCGCATGAATGCGGAGCTGATTTAGAGGTACCTAGCAGAATCGAACTGCTGTGCCCGGTTTTGCAGACCGGTGCCTAACCACTCGGCCAAGGTACCGTTTTGGTTTTTGCGTTGCAAAGGTAAGGACATTTTCCCATATACGCAAGAACAAGCGCGTTTTTTCGCGAAAAAACTTTCCGACGCTTGCGCGTGAGCGGAAAAATTGGTAACTTCGCGGTCGCTATGCGCCAGTGAGGGACGTGTCCCTGAGACTGGGCTAGTTCAAACAATACAAAACCATATTAAATTAACATTTAATGGCAACAAAAATCAGATTACAACGCCACGGTCGCAAGAACTACGCGTTTTATCCCATTGTAATCGCCGATAGCAGGGCACCACGAGATGGTAGATTCATTGAAAGGATTGGTTCCTATAACCCCAACACTAATCCTGCTACAATTACTCTCAATTTCGAAAGGGCTTTGTATTGGGTGAATGTGGGCGCAATACCCACCGAGACTGTTCGCTCTATCCTTTCCCGCGAGGGCGTGCTCCTTATGAAGCACCTCCAGGGTGGCGTCAAGAAGGGCGCTTTTGACGAGGCTGAGGCACAGCGTCGTTTCGACGCTTGGAAGTCGAAGAAAGAGCAAGCTACCAACGCGCTGAAGGTTTCCGAGGCCGACAAGAAGCGCACTGCCGCCAAGGAGCGCCTGGCCGACGAGCAAGCCAAGAACAAGGCTCAGGCCGAGAAGGTAGCCGAGAAGAAAGCTAAGATCGCCGCCGCCAAGGCTGAGGCCGAGGCTGCCGCCAAGGCTGAGGCTGAGGCCGCTGCACCCGCTGAGGAGGCTCCCGCCACCGAGGCTGCCGCCGAGTAATTCTCAGCTGGATAACAAAATATTGCCGCGATTCCCCTCCAGGAACCGCGGCAATTATCTTTATAGGGCCCATAAGCCTCATAAGCCCCATAAGCCCTATAAGCCCCATAGGCCCCATAGGCCCTATTACAGGTTGTTCATCTTTCTCTCAAACCAGCCCTGATCCATGCCGCACACCGGGCACTTCTTGGGCGCTATCTTGCCGGCGAATACCCAGCCACACTTGCGGCATTGCCACTCGATGGTCTCGTCGGAGGTGAACTCGGTGCCCGTCTGCAGGCGCTCGAGAAGCTTTAAGTAGCGTTTCTCGTGTTCAACCTCTACCGAGGCGATGTTCTTGAACAGCGTGGCGATCTCGGGGAAGCCCTCTTCTTTGGCTGTCACGGCGAAGTTGGAGTACAGGTCGCTCCACTCTTCATGCTCGCCTGCCGCGGCCTCCGCAAGGTTGGTCATCGTGTCGGATACCACACCGGCCGGATAAGCGGCCTTGATCTCTACCATGCCACCCTCCAAGCGAGCGAAAAACTGCTTGGCGTGGGCCAATTCCTGCTCGGCTGTAAGCAAGAAGATGGCGGCTATCTGCTGGTAGCCCTCTTCTATGGCCTTCTGGGCGAAGAGTGTATAGCGGCTTCTGGCCTGGCTTTCACCGGCGAAAGAAGCGAGGAGGTTGTGTTCGGTTTGGGTTCCTTTAATGCTTTTCTTTTCCATGATACGTTTGTGAATTAGTGTTTCTATTATTGAGTAACAAACGGGAAAAGAAAAGGTTCAAATCTCCGTGGTTCTGTCCCGTCGAGACGGCGGGACACCCTACTTAGCCTTGGAGACGGGAGAAATATACAAGAATATCGTCCCAGCTCTTGAAATCGTCTTTGCCAAACTCCAGGCAAGTAGCCAATGAATCCTCATGGGGATTACGGGTAATCAGATAGTCGGCGTAGAGCATCGCTGGCCGATTGGAGAAAATCACGCGGTCGTAGGCGGCCACGCTCAACTCCTCGGTGAGCCAACGGCTCCAATCCACCATCGACTGAGGGTGGTTGGTGGGAGCCGGGCACAGGAACAGCACGTTATAGGTCTCGGCAAGCGTCTCGACGGTTCTCAGGAGCGACGAGTAGGCGTTGCCGTACTGGTCGCGCAACGTGGAATGGTCGATTACGATCGTTTGTCGCTCAATGCCACGCTGGCGGTCGTCAATCCAGCGTATCACTTGCGACAGATAATGGGTAACCACCGTGTCAACCAGCCTATGGCCTCCGTGGAAAGAGATGGCCCGCGGGTAATGTTCCAGGAACAGGTCGCGCGTGTTGACAGTGTCGTCCTTGTCGCCAAACATGCCCCACACATGCTCCCTGTCCTGGTCGTCCAAGCCTTGGAAGCATTCCTGGGTCAACGCCTCATATTCCTTGGCCAAAGCCTTGGTAACCACTGTTTCGGTTTCGCCATCCTCGCGAGGATTGGACCACACCAGCTTGCCGATCATGCCATGCTCGTGCATTGTCTTGCCCATCTCCAGGGCCGGGTTGACCAAGATACGGTCCACACCACGCAGCATCTCCCCCATCATGCCACCCATGGAGGTGGCGAAAATCAAGTGGGGGCGTTCCTCGGCTACCATCTTGCGTAGCATGGCCATCGCTTCGTCGGGCTTAAGAGGGACATCGCGAGCGATAACCCGGGCATTAGGCATAAGTTGACGTAACAACTTCACTGTACCGCTTTGGGCCGACGATCCAAAACCGTGAATATACATCACGGTCTTGTCGCGCATTAGTTCGGGAAATTCTTTAAAATATTGGCTCATATGTTATCGATTGTTGACCGGGGGAATGCGTCAATGTAGCTACCTGGTGTAACGTTGATTACCTCGCTGCCCACCGCCTTGGCAAATCGCGCGATTTGGTGGTAGGCTCGGAAAGCCACGTAAAACGAGTGGACGATTTCGTGCAAGCGATATCCGCGATATTCCGAGTCGACACGTTTTTGTTCCCCTTCAGGCTCTTTGTAGAAATGAGGCTGTACCGACACCACCTCGTTGCGCTCATTCACCCAAATCGACTGCATCCACGAGTGGTCGGCACCCGCCACTAGCACCTTCTTGTAACCTAGCCATAAGGCAATCATTATCGACGGTATCAGCACGTTGCGTGGCCGTGGCATCGCCAACCGCCACTGCATCAGCTTCTTTTTCAACCACGGCGATGCATCCACTCCCACAGCATTAAAGCGCTCTACCGTCACCTTAGTGCCTCTAAAATCGGGGACATTTTTGGAGGTGGCGGGTACAAACAGCGTCATCTTCCAATTCACCTGCTTGAGCCTTTCAATCAATTGCTTAACCCGCTCGTTGGGGGAGAAGAAATGAGGATCGGCCAGTACATAGTATCGTGGCTTGATAGCGGTGAAATCGTCGGCCAATGCGGCGAAGTTGACAGCCATGCAAGTGGTTGACTTTAATATATCTAGATGATTGTCAATCGTTTGCCTTAGCGAAGGGCCATTACCCAGCACGATAATAGTGTCACCCTCAGCGTGCGGCTTTATCCGTGCGCGGTAACGGGATTGCAACAATGTCTTGCCGATGGATTTTATGGAGGAAGTAAACATTTGGATATCAACTCTTTTGGTAGTTGTAAAAATAGCGGCGTAGCAGCGTCCACGGCCACACGCGGTAGCCGTTGGAACGCAAGGCACGCAATTTCTCCCAATTGTTGGTGATAAGGCGCGCCTTTATAGTGGCTGAAAGACCACCCGTGGCCATGTCCACCATGTCAACGGGCAGATACTGTCCCTTGAGGCCCAATCGTCCAGCCATACGCACGAAGTAGTCGAAATCGCCCGCGATAATGTAATTTTCGTTGTACAACCCCACCTTGCCTACCGTCTCGCGGGTAAGGTAGAGCGAGGGATGAGGGGGACAGAAGCCGATTTTTAGCAACTCGGGGGTAAAGCGGTCGGAGCGATACAAGCGCGTCACTCGCCCCGTTTGACGGTTGGTAAAATGAATGTCACCATAGACGAAGGGTGCCCCCGTCGACACGAACGCCTGTTGCACCTGGCTTAAAATAGTATCACTGGAGTAGAGATCCCCGGCATGGAGGATTCCTATAACGTCGCCTGTAGCCAACGCCAATCCGCGGTTAAGAGCCTGATATACCCCATTGTCGGGCGCCGATATCCACTTCACCCGAGAGGGATTAGCCTCGGCAGTTGCCTTGACGATCTCCAAGGTATTGTCCGAGGAGTTGCCGTCGACGATTACAAGTTCTATATCCACGTCACGCTGGGAGAGGACGCTGTCAAGAGTCGCTTGAAGTAGCGAGGCACGGTTGCGGGTAGCGGTGATAATCGAGAAGCGCATTACATTAAGATATTGGAGTGTTGAATATTATAGGCCGCGGCCAGAGCCACCGCGACAAGCGCCACATAGGCTATCGCCCAGCGTCGCAAGGCAGTGTAATAAGCGCGGTGGGAGAGCACGTACAAAGTTGCCGGGATCACCAGGCACAGCAACGGCACGGTGTAGCGAGCCTGCGTACCCCCGGTGTAGAACGCGAGGCACACATATACGATTATTGCCCACAATAGCAATCGGTTGACTGTTTTGGGACCTTGTCGGCAAGCCCTAAAGATGTAGAAGATCACCACTCCTCCCGTAAGATACCATGTGTAGGAAAGTTTCATCAAGGGCATAGTCACGGCCATATCGGAGATATAGCTGAAGTTGAACGGTAATGGGGAGAGGTACTGCACGCTTAGGGTGAGTGGAAGAAAGAGGAAGCGGATAACCGCCGGCTCGCTGAAGTAGCCATGCTCCACAATGAATTCCTCGTATTTTTCCCGGCCTTCGTTACTGAACACAAATCCATATTCATTATGGGTGAACAATCGTTCCAATAGACTGAACCAGGCCTTTTCCCTGAAAGCGATGTCGAATGCCACGATGAACACCATCAAAGCGATCAGTACCGGGAGCACACGCTTGAACGTTGGCCAAGGAATAAGGCAAAAGGCTCCGACTACCATAATGAATAAGCACCCGGGGCGTAACACCGCGAATATCACAACTGCCCCGACCAAAGCCCAAAGCGACAAGGGCTTGTTTTCCCCATGCCGAAGGGCCAACAATGCCCAGACGCACATCGCCATCGCCAGGAACGTCCAGCTTTCCTTGAGTAACACCGTGCCATTAACCGAGTAGTAGGCTGTGAGCGAGAGGATTGCCATTGCCCATGTGTGCACCTTGGAGCGAGGCCACGACGTGAATTGGTCCAAAGCCAATACCGACACCTTAGCGCCGACGATGATCGACAGCACCGACACAAGCGCATTAATCACCATCACCGGCACTATCGACACCCCACCGGTAACCCACCACACGCACGCCATAAGCGCCCCGTAGCCGCTTTGAATTGGATTGATCTGACCCCCTGGGGCTCCGTACCACCACTGGGCTTCCTCCCAATAGCGGAGCATGTCCCAATTCGTGAAAAGAGGATCGGCAGTAGTGCGTCCTACGGCAGTTGTCCAGCCCCAAATGTTGACAATCGTTCCAACAACCGTTAAGGTTGTGACAATCAGCAGTATCCACCATCCGCCCGCATTGTTGCAAGGCAATGAACGATAGGCCAAAGCCACCAGTCCCCAAACGCCACAGAAAGCCAAAGCCGTGCTCCACCACTGCGCTCCAGGAAACACCAACAGGACGGCCACCACTATCGCGAGGGCCACCACTTGCGCTATCCAGAATATTCTCTTGCTTGGAAACATTTCGGCGGGAAACGGAAACAATATGGCAAAGTTACAACAATTTGCCCAAACCTAGCCGCCTATCCCGCGAAAATCGTTAACTTCGCGCTGAATTTCCTCGTTATGAGCTACGCCAACGCATCTCAAGCCACCGCCGCTCTTGGCCATACCTCGCAGGCAATCCCCTCGAAAGGGATTACCCACCAGCCTATGCCCATGCGTATCGACGTGGCTAAGGTAATCGAGGAACGCGTGCCTCGAAAATATCGGCGTTGGATCCCCAAATGGCTTATCCGATGGCTCGAGCGCACAATCTGCCAGGACCAGCTCAACGAGATGCTACGAGTAAACGCCGGGAAAGAAGGCTCGGAATTCTGTCGCGGCGTCCTTGATCACTTGGAAATCAACCTGGCTATCCATGGGCAGCTCCCCGACCCTGACGACAAACGAGTGATGATTGTGTCCAATCATCCCCTGGGGGGTCTTGATGGAATGGCGCTGATTATGGCCGTGGCCGATCATTACGGCGTGGAGCCACTTTTTGTGGTCAACGACCTGCTGATGGCAGTAGAGCCGTTGCGGCCCGTGTTCGTCCCCGTCAACAAGCATGGCCGACAGAGCCGACAAGCTGTGGAAGCAATGGTGCAAGCACTCAAAAGCGACCGCCCGGTGCTGTATTTCCCGGCGGGACTCGTTTCCCGACGCGCCCCCGATGGCGGCATCGCCGACCTCCGTTGGCAGAAAACATTCGTTAATAAATGCAAAGAAACAGGCCGAGCGGTGGTCCCTTGCTTTTTTGATGGGGAAAATACGCCATTTTTTTATAATTTTGCACGGCGCAGAGAGCGACTAGGCTTAAAGTTCAACATAGAGATGATATATCTCCCAAGAGAGGTGTTCCGTTGCAAGCAAAGCAGCTTCTCAATCACTTTTGGCCAAGCAATCCCTGCCCACGACCTTGTAGGAGGCGCACAAGCCCAAGACACTGCCGACATGCTCCGTGCCAGCGTCTACAACTTGCGCCCAGTAACCCAAAAGTAGCCAACCAAAGTGCAAGAGATAATACCCGCGGTCGACCTCGACCTGATCAAAAGCGAACTCACCCCCGAGCGGTTGTTGCGACCCACCAACAAGGCGGGCAACCTTATCTACGTAGTTGACGCCCACTGCGCCCCTAACACCATGCGTGAGATTGGACGCCTCCGCGAAATCGCTTTCCGTGCTTCCGGCGGTGGCACAGGTAAGGACTGCGACATCGACCAGTTCGACACCATGACCCCTCCATGCAAGCAACTGCTTGTGTGGGACCCCGACGCCGAGCTTATCCTCGGCGGATACCGTTTCATCCCAGGTGGAGACATCAAAATTGAAAACGGTCTCCCTCGTATCGCTACCTCACACATGTTCCAATTTTCCAAGGAGTTCCTCAACAACTACCTTCCTTATACCATCGAGCTCGGTCGCTCTTTCGTAAGGGTGGAGTATCAATCCACTCGAGCCGGAGTAAAGGCCATTTACGCGCTCGACAACCTATGGGACGGCTTGGGCGCCTTGACCGTCGTTTATCCCGAGATTAAATACCTCTTCGGGAAAATGACCATGTACCCCAGCTACCACCGCGAGTGCCGCGACATGCTCTTGGCGTTCCTCAACAAGCATTTCCCCGACCCCGACCATCTCGTGCGGCCGATTCATCCTCTCGAAGGCGTCAACTGGCACCGATATAAGGACGTGTTCAACGGCGACACATTCAAGGACGATTACCGCATCCTCAACCAGACAATCCGTTCCTACGGTTACAACATTCCACCCCTGGTCAACGCCTACATGAGCCTGTCGCCCACAATGCGCTTGTTCGGGACGGCCATCAACGACGAGTTTGGCGACGTCGAGGAGACCGGCATCTTCTATGTCATCGATGAAATATTCGACGAAAAGAAAGACCGCCACATCTCCACTTACCACGCTTAATCCCCGCCCCGTCCTCCCCCTATCCTTCCCCCTCTCCTTTCCTCCTTTCTTCCTTTCATCCTTTTATATAGACTACCCAGCTAGCCCATGAAAATCCTCCACACCAGCGACTGGCACCTTGGCCAGAACTTTTACAACTATGACCGCGACTTGGAGCATCGCTATTTCTTCTCCCAGCTATCCGATATCGTCCAACACACCCATCCCGACGCCCTTGTGGTGAGCGGAGACATCTTCAACACCTGGGCTCCTAACGTGCAAGCCCAAAAACTTTTCGTCGACGCTGTTATCGCCCTTCACGACCATTCACCCGAAACGGTAATCGTGATCACAGCCGGCAATCACGACAGCGGAAGCCGCCTCGAAGCCGAGCGCAAACTATGGCACCGCCTCGGCGTGCATGTCATCGGCGGATACCGTCGCAATGAGGACGGAGAATTTGACCCTTCGCAATTCATCGTCGACGCCAACGGCAAAGGTTGGATCGTGGCTGTGCCCTTCTTCCATCCCTCCAATTTCCCTGCGGTGGCTACCGACATGGAGGCCGACAGTCGACAAGCCATGTTTTTTGACCGCCTTTTGAATTCTCTCCCCAGCGACGGGCTCCCCGTGGTGATGATGGCCCATCTGGCCGTTGACGGTTGCAACTTCCGTGGCCACGAGGATCAAGCAATGATTGGCGGTCAATTCACCACCCAGCTCCAATCTCTTGGCTCGGGATACGATTATATGGCTCTAGGTCACATCCACATGCCTCAAAAAATCAGTCGCCGAGTCTACTACAGTGGTAGCCCTATCCCTCTGAGTTTCACCGAGGACTACGATCATTACATCAACCTGGTGGAGATTCCGGCCCATGGCGACGAGCCACAAGTGGAAAAGATCAAGATCAACGCTCTTAGGCACGTTGCCACAATCCCCGCCGACGGGGCACCACTCGAAGAAGCACTACAAGCGCTTGCCGATTTCGACAACCTGGACAACAGTTACGTGCGCCTTCTAGTCGACCAGGACGAGCCACTGGCCGCCGACGCCGAGGATCGTGCCCGCAAAGCCACCGAGGGCAAGCAATGCCTTTTCTGCCACGTGCAACGCAAGCCCCGTGAAGTGTCGCGGTCCCACGACACCCCTTTCCACATCGAGGACACCTCGGAATTCAACCGACTGAAACCCATCGACATCGCCCTCCATTACTATCGCAAGACCAACAACGCCGAAATGGATCCCCGATTGGTGGCGCTCTTGAATCAGGCTATCGACTCAGCTAATACCGTAATCTCATGAAAATCCAACACCTTAAAATCAAAAATATAGCCTCTATCGAGGAGGCGTCTATCGATTTTGAACACGGGCCTTTGGCCGACGACCCCCTCTTCCTCATCACTGGCGACACCGGCACCGGCAAAACCACAATCCTCAACGCAATATGCCTTGCCCTGTATAACGACGTGCCGTCAAGCCGCACCATTGGGACATCCGACGAGGACCGCGAGGGACTGAAAACCAAACATCCCCTCCAACTCATGCGTAAAGGCACTGTCGAGGCTTACGTCGAGCTACGTTTCATTGGAAACAACGACCACAGCTATCTAGCCAAGTGGATGGCTTCGCGTGCTCGAAAAAAGGTGGACGGCAACCTTAAACTGGCGCGCGAGCTCACCGACCTCTCCACCCAGCAATCCTGCAAGGGCAAGGATATCGACAAGGAGATCCCGGTTGTCGTGGGATTGACGTTCGACCAATTCACCCGCACCACCATGCTCGCCCAGGGCCAATTCGCAACCTTTATGAAGGCCTCCGACAACGACAAATCGGATATCCTGGAGAAACTCACCGGCACCGACATTTACTCAACCATCGGCCTGCGAATCAACCAATTGTACAAGGAGAAACAGAGCCAGTTCAATGTACTCGAGGAAGTGTTGAAACAAGCCCAACTCCTATCCCCCGAAAAGAAAACGGAGCTGAATACCGAGTTGATCACCAGCGATAGCAAGATCAAGCGCTGTTCCGCTCGCATCTCTACGCTATCAACTCAAATCCAGTGGCTTACCCAAGAAGCATCGTTACGCCAACAACTCCAGATGTTTACCGAGGCGGTTGAAAATTCAGCCAAAGATCTGGAATCCGACACCTTCGCCACCAACAAGGACATTATAAACGAGTGGGAAGACACCCGCGAAGTGCGCTCATGGATCGATCAGAAGAGAGATACCGAGCAGAGTATCGCTAATCTATCCAGCCAACTTGACAACGACATGAAGCAGGAGCTGGCAAAAATTCTTAGCTATCAATTGTCGCTAGCTCAAAAACAAACATCGCTTAAAAAGAAGCAAGACGAGCTAGCCGACAAAATCAAGGCCGAGCAACACCTGTTGCCGATTTACGACCTCTCTCAAAAAATCGGCCAAAAAGCATCCACCATCACCTCAGCACGACTTCGCCGCGACAATTACGCGCGTGAAATCTCCCGGCTCGAAACGCAAATAGCTCAAGCAAATAAGGCCCAGGAAGAGCAATCAGCCACGGTGGAGAAGATTCAAGCCGATTACAATGCCCAGAAAGAGGAAGTCAACAAGTTGGAAAACGACTTAAGCGCTCTCAACGTCCCCTCACTGTCGAAAGAGCACCACGACACCATGCAGCTACTGGACGACACCCGTCAATCCCGTGCTGATGTCGCCGCTTATCTAGCCGCGGTAGAGAAAGTCGCCGAAGCCAAGAAAACCCTCGACGAGTCGAATAACGAGCTTACAAACACTAGAGCACAAATCCAACAACTGGAAATTAAGTTACCGTCAGCCAAGGCCCAATCCGAGCGTAAGGAAGCTTTCCTGCAAGGGCAAATGGACCTAATCGACCATATAGCTTCCATGCGGGAAAAATTCGCCGAAACCTCCACTTGCCCCCTTTGTGGTTCCCACGTTGACAAGCTTTTAGGCGACGAGCCCCTTAATGAAGCTTTGCAACAGGCGCGAGCAGCCGCCTCGGAAGCCAAATCGACATTCGACAGCCTTACTCAATCCCGGGCCGAGCTGATCGCCACTGAGAAGGCACAAGCCCGCGATGTCAAATCTAAAACCAAGGCATTGGAAACGGCTACTGACGACCTTTTCACCGCTGAGAACAAGCTTAAAGATAAAGAGATTGACTATCAGGCCGATAACGCCTTGACTAACCTTGATAGCCGTATTGAGGAATTGCAAACCACTGTCAAGGATCTTTCCCTGCGAATAAATGACGCCAATGAGCTGTCGAATAATCTCAACGATGCCCGCAAGTCCCTCGACTCCAAGCAGGAACAACTTAGCGACGCACAAAAGCTACTAGGTGAGGCAAAAAACAAAATCACCAATCTCCAAGGCAACATGACGGCCCAAAGTCAAGGCCGTGAATCCTCCCAGAAAGAAATCAACGACACCCTAGCCGATTTACTACAGCTTACCCACGAACGTACAATCAACGAGAATGATTGGCGCTCGCTCGTGCTCGAGACAACCGGAAAGGGAAACTTAAGCGAAGACACCATAGCGGCATTCTCAACCGCGATTCTGGCCAAGGCTGAACAGTACGATAAGCGGTCGAAATCACTCACAGATATCTCTCGTGAATGTAACGAGTTGGAGGACTTCTAAAACACTCTTACGACAGAGACTAAAGTCCTGCAAGATCGTTTCCCGGTTGATGAAAATTGCACTCAGCCCGTGGACGAAGAAATCCCAAAAATCCGCACGGCTTTGTCCTCCCTCAAAAGCCAGCTCGACATCACCGACGGAAAAATCGCCCAATCCAAGTCGCAAGTTGCCGATATGCAGAATAAAATCGCTCAATGGTACGCCCATTCAGGAATTTCGGAAGATGAAGTAGCCGCTATCGCTAAATACACCGAGGAGGCTATTCGTGAGGCCCAGGCCTATAACAAACGCATCTTCGACGCTCATGAGGAAGCCGTGGCTAAGCGTGAAGTGGTTGAAGGCCAAATCGCACAACACCAAGCCATTAAGCCCGAATACACTTCTGGCGACACGTTGGAAAACCTCACCCAAGAGCTTTCAGTGGTGGAAAAATCTAAGGAGGAAGCCCAGGATCTCAACGCACGCGCTCGGGCCGCCCTTGAGGCCAACGCCCAAAGGGAGGAACAACACCGTAAAAACCAAGACGACCTGGAACGTCTACGCGTAGAGAGAAACGATTGGGGCTTGCTCGACAACATGTTCGGCACCTCCACTGGTGGCAAATTCCGCAAAATAGCCCAAAGCTACGTCCTTCGCGCCCTTCTCGTCAAAGCCAACTATTACCTGAGAATGCTCACCTCCCGCTACCAGCTCGATTGCGACGACGGCTCACTCACCATCAACGTTATCGACCGCAACCATGGCGACAGCGTGCGCAACGTTGGGCTCCTGTCGGGTGGTGAGAGCTTCGTGGTATCCCTTGCCCTCGCCTTGGGCTTATCGGCAATCAGCAAGGAGAAGATCCACGTCGACACATTGTTCATCGACGAGGGCTTCGGCACGCTTGACAAGGACGTGCTAGACACGGTGATTACCACTCTCGATCGGCTCCATGCCATCGGAGGCCGTCGCATCGGCATCATAAGCCACGTGCAAGACCTCAAGGACCGAATCCCCACCCAGATCCGCCTCCTCCGCAGTGGCCCCAGCTCCTCCCGCATCGTCGTCTTTCCTTAAAACCCTAGGTAATTTTCTATCTTGAAATTTTCAATCTCCATTATCTAAGAGGATTTTAGAATAGATATTCGGAAATTATTATTACCTTTGCAAACAAATGGCCTTATGCCTCTGTTGAATTTATAACCACATAATCTGACAATTATGGCACTTCCTCAAACAGTTATTCCCGTACTTACAGGGAAAGCGGCTGAACGATTCAATCGTTTGGCTGACGAAGGTTTGCAGGCTCGAGGGTCAGAATACGATCCAAACGCAATTGATAGAGTGAGAAAAGTATTGGCTCGGTCGAAACAGAAAGGATACTTTACCGATGGCATTCCTGATTGACGCTTGTATTTTTTCACCTCTCACTGATGATTTATGCCTTAATGCTCCTCTGAGATGTGGGGATGAGGATCTAGACAAATTCTTCGAATCGGATTATTTAGATTATTACAAGGAGTTGTTTGGCAACTCTTATTGTTTTGTCACAGAAGATAATTCAATAGTCTGCGCCTTTACGTTGTCCAACGCAAGCATCTTTACAGGTCGTTTGCCTAATTCTCGACGCAAAAAGGTCGGAAAAGAAGTTCCTTATACAAAGCGCGATTTGGTATATCCGGCTGTGCTTATTGGCAGATTGGCCATTGACCTTGATTTTCAGTCTTTGGGGATTGGAAGCCAACTAATGAATTACATAAAAGAATGGTTGTGCTTTGCCCCTAACAAAGCAGCATGCCGTTACCTTATAGTGGATGCCTATAATTGTGATAACGTCCTTTCATTCTATCAACGTAATGGGTTTGATTTCGTGTTTAGCACCGAGATTCAAGAATTGGAATATAGAGCCGTCGAAGGAGAAGAAAAGGCGTAACCATCCGAAATATGACGTCTTGTGCGTAACTAAAAAAATCCCTAGCCATC
>CAZLSW010000046.1:0-26603 GCA_964562375.1 uncultured Muribaculaceae bacterium
CTCTAAAATTTATTAGAAACCCTGTTAATTTGTTGGTGTTCATTAGTGTTAATTCACTGGAGCCCTTCGAGGATGCGTTTTAGCACCACCTGGGCTGAGATTTCGCGGTTGGCGGCCTCGGGGATAACCAAAGAATTGGGGCTTTCGATCACGTCGTCGCTCACGATCATGTTGCGGCGCACGGGAAGGCAGTGCATAAACTTGGCATTGTTGGTCAGAGCCATTTTCTCGGCGGTGACGGTCCAGCCGCGATCCATGTTGATTACCTTGCCATAATTGGGGTCGTCGTAGGCGCTCCAGTTTTTGGCGTACACGAAGTCGGCGCCCTCCAGGGCTTTGTCCTGGTCGTATTCCACGCGGGCGTTGCCCACAAACTTGGGGTCCAATTCGTATCCCTCGGGATGGGTGATCACGAAGTCGTAACCGGCGGCGTTCATCCACTCGGCGAATGAGTTGGGCACGGCCTGGGGGAGCGACTTGGGGTGGGGGGCCCAGGTCATCACCACCTTGGGGCGCTCCTTGGTCTTGTGCTCCTCGATGGTGATCAGGTCGGCGAAACTTTGCAGCGGGTGGCGAGTTGCGGCCTCCATTGAGAACACGGGGCGACCGGAATGCTCGATAAACTGGTTGAGTATCTTCTCGTTATAATCATCTTCCTTCGACTCGAAGCGGGCGAACGATCGCACGCCGATGACATCGCAGTAGCAACCCATCACGGGCACAGCCTCGAGCAGGTGCTCAGGCTTGTCGCCGTCCATGATCACCCCGCGCTCAGTCTCGAGCTTCCACGCTCCTTGGTTGACGTCGAGCACGATGGTGTTCATGCCGAGGTTCATGGCCGCCTTCTGGGTGGACAAGCGGGTGCGCAGCGACGAGTTGAAGAATATCATCAGCAAGGTCTTGTCCTGGCCTAGATGCTTGTAAGCAAAGCGATTGTTCTTCACTTCGAGGGCTTCGCGGACGGCCTCTTGGAGGTCTCCTATATCGTTGACGTTGGTGAAATGGCGCATAACTTTTCCGTTTTTATATATGTGTAGCACCGCAAAGGTACAAAAATCCCCTCAAACAGCCAAAGCTAGCCGGAGGGGAAGTAGTCACTCTTGCCGTTCCACCTCCCATTTTATTACTGAGAACTCAAAGGTAGAAGTTCGGTGAGATGCCATCGACTCCCTCAAATGTCGGAGTTGCAACGGCGGTTGACTTGCCACTGTTTGCGCTCGGCTTCGGGCATTTGCTCGCAGGCGTAGGAGAGCATCACTGAGGACATGCGGTTGACATGACGGGTGAGGAAGTCGCGCACTTCCTCCCGATACCCTTTCTTCCACGCCTCGCGCAGCATCCACCCAGCGGCTTTGTGGAGCAGATTCTCCTTGGCGTCGAGCAGCCGTTCAGCCCGCTGGAAACAGAGTTCAGGCCTTCCATGCCGGGTGGTTATCCATGTTGACACCATAGCGATGCGCCGTTGCCAGAGAGTGTGCCCCGGTTTTATCCACTCGTCCATGAGCTTCCATTCAGGATGCGTCGCCTCATAATTTCCTATAATCTTGATTGCCGATAGGTCAACCAGATCCCAATTGTTGATATGTGGATGCAGCGAGAGGTAGGTTTCGACTATGCGTTGCATCGCCTCATCGTCTTTCTTCTTCATGGCCTTCAAAAATTGTTCGACCATGATAAGCAGGCCACAGAGCCGCACCTCGTGCACTTCACTTCTCACCAACTTTACCACCTCTTCAAGTGGCGTGTCTTTCCACGCCTCCTTCACCACAAGCCGCACTTGCGGGTTCCTGAGTCCGGCAAACTTGTCGCCCTCGCCGTAATCGCCAGGACCGGTTTTGAAGAACCGTTTCAGTATGGCGGCTTGGCGCGGATCGGCCATCGCCAGCAAAGTTGCTTCTATGTCAATAGCCTTAGTCATTCTTTCGGGGGTATAACTTTTATCAGCCGGGCAGGGTTGCCACCCCATATCTCGTTAGCGGGCACATCCTTGGTTACTACGGCTCCGGCAGCAACCACCGAGTTGTCGCCAATGGTTACTCCAGCGAGAATGGTGGCGTGCGCGCCTACCCACACTCGCTTGCCGATGCGAATGGGCACATGGTGGAGGTTCTGACTTCCTCGGGAGTGTGGTGCTTGGTGTTTAGTTCCATCTGTATCTTGCGCGACTCGTCGCTCTGCTCGCGCATGAACTGTATCATAGCGGCGCCTTCGAGGGGCAAGCCCTCGGCTATCATCTGCTGGAATCGTTCGAGTGTCATAACCTTTATTTCAGGTATTCGGTGAAGAAGTCGATAACTGTCTGCCAAGGTATCATGTTATGGTCGGGGCCACCGTCGTAAAGGTCGGTGTGGTTGGCGCCGGGCACGATTACGAGGCGCTTGTTGTCACCCTTAAGCCGCTTGAAGGCGTCCTCCCCGAAGTAGCGAGAATGGGCGTTCTCGCCGTGAAGCACCATCACGGCATTGTCGATTTCGTCGGCGTAGGCCATTATCGGGGCGTTGAGCCAGGTGGATGGAGAGGTGGCGTTCCACCCCTCGTTGGAGTTTAGCGAGCGGGCGCTGTAGCCTCTGGCCGTCTTGTAGTAGTCGTAATAATCCTTCACGAACTGCGGCGCGTCGTCGGGCAGAGGATCCACCACGCCGCCGCCGCGCTTGTAGCTGCCCGAGGCGTAGTCGCGGGTTCGCTGTTCGGCAAACGCCTCTCGCATCTTGTCGCGGGCCTCCTTGGTGTCGGCCTGGTCGAAGTAGCCGTTGGCCGTCACGCGATGAATGTCGTACATCGTTACCGCCAATGTGGCTTTGATCCTCGGGTCGAGCGAGGCGGCGTTGATTGCGATGCCTCCCCAGCCGCAGATACCGATCACGCCCACGCGGTCATAGCCTCGGGAGATCAGATAATCAACGGCGGCCGAAAAGTCGTCGGTATTGATGTCGGGAGAGGACACATAGCGGGGAGTGCCGCCGCTCTCCCCGGTGAAGGAGGGGTCAAAGGCCAGCGTCAGGAAACCGAGCGAGGCCAGATGGTTGGCCCAATAGCCGGAGGCCTGTTCTTTCACGGCCCCGAACGGCCCGCTGATGGCGATGGCCATGCCGTTGGGATTGGACGGCATGTAGAGGTCGCCGGTCAGCTCTATGCCGAAACGGTTGTGGAAATGCGCCTTTTCGCGTTTTACGCCTTCGGCGAGGTCGAAAGTGTAGTGGTCGGGGTTGGTATTCATTGCAGTTGCGTTTGGGGTGGTGAAGGTAAGGAGCATCAAGGTTGCCCCAACGATAAATTGATTGATATTCATTATATTCGGGTCTGTTTAAGTGTTGCCGGACGGTGCCATAAATCAAACGGTTTGTTTTACGTTGCAAAATTACTGCTTGTTTTTCGCGGTCGTGTTGTTTTAACGCTCAATTTATGTCGCTCAAAGGTTCTTCGTGTAATTGTCCGATTTCGATGCACAGTTGTCCGTCGAGGTCGAGGATGGCGGTTGGTGAGCGCAGCTTTCTCGTATTCATTGAGTGTCATTTAGTTTATGGCGTTGACTTTGACAATTTGATTTTCAGGAAGTTTGTCAACAATCAGGAGCCGACAAAGGCGAATGGTGTAGCCCATATACGTGTTGTCAACATCAAACCGATAGTGGCAGATTAGCGTATCGGCCTTTAATTAGATGGAAATTGGCTCGATATCGGTAGCATGGTTGGTCTCGGGGAGTACAATCGGAATGACCGACTGCCGTGAAAAATTTCATATCACATGGTTTTATAAGCGGTCTTTCACTGATACGGTTTATTTGTGTGTCATGGGCCATGACGAGGCCTTTATTTTTCAAAAAACCTACAACACCCTCACCACGGACCTGCGCCAGATGTGCCGGGACATGGTGGAGCGGGGGGTCACGGAGGCCGCGATGGAGAGCACGTGCACGTACTGGTGCCCGGGGTGGAACGCCTTGACCTGATCGAGACCCAGATTGATGCATGCCAGCCGAAACTCACCGCCATGTGCCCCTGTCCTGCTTGCCTATAACCATGGTGCCTGACCAGCGGAGCAGGCGGAGCAGGCGCAGCTCGTCGGCGTCGAAGTCCTGCGCCAGGAGGCGGCAAACGTAGCGTAGCTGTTTCTTTCTCCACTTTGTTCCGAAAGCGCTTTGCGATGAGTCGCCCAACTCGTGCCAGCCCTGAGGCACGGTGAAGTCGATTGATATTGTCTGCATAAGAAATCGGGTGTCAGTAGCGCAAAGCTACCAACACCCGATTGTGCGGTAAAAGACGTGGTTCAATATGGCCACTTTAATCCCATTTTTTCTCCATTGCTTTTGGTAATTGTGGGTTGACCCTCATAATTAGTGCCAAAATATGGTTGTGCGCTCGCTATTAACCAGGGCATCACGGATCTAAAAGTTGCTGAAGATCCCGACCTAAGAATATCTCGAACTTCAACTTTCCAGACAGGCTTGTCTGAATAATTGTCAAATGCAATTATATTCACGCCAATAGGAGTTTCATACTGAGCGCTTTCTGTCGTTGAAGAACTGCCAATAGTTTGAGTAGTATTTTTTGAATTTACTAATGTGGAAGAGCTCACATTCGCAGTTGCGGAATTACCTCTTACTTTTACATTTGCATTAGCATTAGTATTCGAGTTTATTTTACCATTTTGAAAAGTAAAAGATGAGTTGTATGTGGAGGTAGTAGACCCTACGTATCGCTCGTTACCCATAAAGTAGTCAAGGATTATGCGCAAGTCGGCATTTTCTGAGGATGACTCAGTATAACCAACTTCGTTTAGACGACTTTTTAGGATGCTTGAGTATTCAATATACTCAAAATCTTCAATTAGAGTAGAGTCAGCGGGTATAATATAATATCCTTTTTGTGGGGGATTTGAGCCATAACTACTGACATTACAGTAGAACCAGGAGCCACAGCTAGTCATTAAAAGCATGAGCATAAGGCTAAATGCGAGTCCTTGGAGTTTAATAAATTTATTCATTTTTAGTGCTTATTTCTTTTCAATTTCACTAAAATCCATCCTTATCAATACACCATCAGTCTTGACTCGGTGCTTATCAAAAATTCCTATTATCTTATAGTCATCTGCGTGAGGGATAGTTAATGCTCTTTGCAAACTCATTGATTGTAAGAATTCACGTATATAATTGTCAGCCTCATAATCGTCAACAGGAATAGGGATTAACAAATCAAGGGTTGCCCCCTTGATCTTCTTACCGAGAAGATGCTGATTTGCATTTATAATTTCTAAGGCTTTATCAAGAGTCATAGTAATTAATTTTACGCAACTTTGTCGTAAACAAAAAGAGGCGTGGGCTGCTATGCCACGCCTTTAAGTGAAGGTGGTCGGATTACCTATATACGAAGATGTGGGAATAACGGCTCCACGCCATATGGACGTGGAGACTGTTACGGCCTTTCCTGCGTATAGTGAGTAAGTTTCCGACGCTTTTCACTTACAAGCTGAGGACATAACGTCTCTTGTTTTCAATATGTCAGCGTGTCAGGCTTTCGCCCAACACGCTGCAAATTTAATAAAATATTTTGGATGGTGAGATAAGAGTGCTAAATTTTTTGTAACTTTGGAGCGGATACTCTAAAAGACTTTCGATGGAACAAGATATCGTCCTCATCCAAAATAAGATACTTGAAATTCGCGGTCAGCGTGTCCTGCTTGACCGCGATTTGGCAGCAATGTACGGGGTAGAGACCAAGGTTCTCAATCAGGCGGTGAAACGTAACATAGAGCGTTTTCCCAACGACTTTATGTTTCAGCTTGACAATGAGGAGTTTGTAAGTTTGAGGTCACAATTTGTGACCTCAAACAACGAGCGTGGAGGCAACCGATATAGACCTTTCGCTTTCACCGAACAAGGAGTGGCTATGCTCAGCAGTGTGCTTAAATCTCCTACTGCCATTCAGATCAACATTGCCATTGTGCGAGCCTTTGTCGCCATGCGGCAGATGGTTTATCAGGCACAGAATAATCCAGTCGCCCATCTCGAAAAGGAAGTACAGCAATTAAAAGAGTACATTGAGGAAGTCTTTGAGGATTATAACGACATCAACGAAGACACCCGGATGCAGCTCGAACTTATAAATGAGGCCATAGCCGAGCTGCAAGTTAAGGATAAGGCCCTTCCTCCAAGGCGCAAAATCGGCTTTAACACCGAGAGTTAAAAATTGGAGGTCACAATTTGTGACCTCCAATTTTTACTAAAACCAATAGCCGGAGGCGGATTTTTTGTTCTCGAACTTGGGAGGGCTGAACAGCCGGGGGGTGGCCGACGAGTGCCACTCGGGGAAGTCGTCGGGACGGTGGCGAATTAAACTCACAGCTTCCCATCCCCCCCCGGTTATTTCAGCAGTTTGCGGTCACTGTCCTGTTCGAGTATGCGCATTTGGTTGATGGCTATCTCGTTGAGCTTGACAAGTCGCTCGTGTTGCGGCAAGCCTTGGTCGATGAACACGGCGTTGAGGCTCTCCATGTTGGAGAGGCAGATGAGTTCGTTGATGGTGGCGTACTCGCGAATGTTGCCCTTCTTGTCGGAGTTTTCTTCGCGCCACTGCTTGGCGGTCTTGCCGAACATGGCCACATTGAGCACGTCGGCCTCGTTGGCGTAGACGATTGAGGCTTGCTGGGCGGTAATGGTGGGAGGTAACAGGTGCTCTTTGATGGCATCGGTGTGTATGCGGTAGTTGATTTTCGACAGCTCGCGCTTTGCCGACCAGCCGAGCAGGGCTTGCTCCTGCTCCTTCAAACGTTGAAATTCCTTGACGATGTAAAGCTCAAACTCTACGGAAATCCAGCTTGCGAACTTGAAAGCGATGTCTTTGTGAGCGTAGGTGCCGCCATAGCGTCCTACCTTGGTTATCAGGCCGATTGCGTTTGTGCGCTCTATCCACTTGGTCGGGGAAAGAGTAAATGCGTTAAGCCCGGCCTCTTTTCTAAACCCCTCGAATTCGAGGGGGTTAAAATTGGGGTTATAGAGACTTTCCCAAATTCCCAGGAACTCGATGGTGTTCCTGTTTCTCAGCCAGTTGGCGATTACAGCGTTTGGCTCATCACTTTTGTACTTGGCGATGTCAGTCAGGGAATGTAGTCGGCCTCATTGACTTTTATGATTGTGACCGAGGAGTTGAGCGCAGAAATTTTTGCCATTGCAGTTAATAGTGGTCAATTTCGACCACTTTAGATTGCAAAGGTAACTAAAATCCCGAATATCAGGACCAATAACTTGAAGGTTTTTGCTGTTCTGATTATTGGGAGGGTTGAACTGCCGCGCGGCCAACGAATTCTATTCGAGGAAGTCGTCGGGACAGTGGAGAAAATTTTACCTCTGCAAAGAATTTACATAGGCGGGGTGGTAATTTTACGGCGTGAACCTGAAATTGTGGTGGGTTCACGCTATTTTGACTGATATGGAAAAGACAGCGATACAATGGATTAAGGGGGCCGCGGCTAAATTGCGCGACTATGTGAGGAAGAGCGCATGGGCTCCTCCCGCGGCGCGAAAGTGGGCTTTTCCAATGCATAATGCATAGTGCATAGTGCATAAGACATGCAGCCATGACAATTCACTTCGCTCCGATGCAGGGGTACGTTGACGGGCCATCCGTAAAGCCACCACAATCGACCGCTATCAACAAGCGATTTCCCTACTCCGATAAACTTTTTTACAACAATTTCATCCTACGCGGATAGGTTGCGGAGGGAGTGCCGAACTTTGCAGTGTCGAAACATTACAGCTTTCCTTCAACACAACAATTCTTTAAGGTTCAAATAGCAATTCGAATTCGAGGGCGCAGCGGAGGTGTAGGAGGCGGTGGGGACGGCCAACTCCCCTGGCGTGACCGTGACGAGGACGATTCTTGGCCCTTGGCCTCCTATTCTTCATCTTCTTGTGCATTCGCGAGAAGTGACGGAACACTCAGCCCTAAAAATAGCGGGGGATGGGCTCTGCGACGGAGCCCATCCCCCAGAATTCAATCCATCTTGGTTAATACATAGTGAATAACGAATAGTGAATAACAGGGTCGACAACAACCCTGATATTCACTATTCACTGTTCTCTATTTTATCAGGGTCTTGCGGCCGTTGACGATGTAGAGACCCGTGGCGGGGCGTGTCACGCGGCGCCCTTGCAGGTCGTAAACCGTCGTGCCCTGCTCGCGGAGCTGGTCAATCGAGATGGCTTGGATGGCGTCGGACTCGCTCTCCATCAACATGTCAACCTGCTGGTCGCCCTCGCCGACGTTCACCGGCGAAGAGTGGGTGTAGGTCTTGTAGCCCTCGGCCTGGGCGCTGACGGTGTAGTCGAGCCCCGACTGGTAGATGTCGATAGCGTATTGGCCATCCTCGTTGGTGACGCCCGTATAGAGCACATCGTCGCTCACCACCGAGATCTCGGCCCCGGCGATCGGGTCGCCGTCGGCGTTGGTCACCGTGCCGTATACCTGATAGATGTCGAGCGCGTAGTAGAACGTGGTGACGGGGACGGCGCGGCAAAGAGCCGTGTACTTCGTGTACTGGCCGTCGGTAAAGCCTACGGCCGCGCGGTTGCTGACGGAGGAGTCCTCCACAAAGTACACGGAGCTGGTGGCCGAGAGGTAGGTGTTGCCGTCGGAGGCCCACCAGGCATCGGTGCCCATCTCCAGGTCGAAGGCCAGGTCCATCCCCTCCTCATAAACGAGGGGATTGGAGAAGTCGATGCTGATGATCTCGTTGATCTCCTGCTGGGTGGAGAGCGGGATGTCGATGTCGGCGTCGTCGGCGATCACCTCAACCTCGGAGAAGTCCATGGGGAGATTGGTGAAGCTCGAGTAAGAGCAGATGGAGGAGTCGAATACCGGCTGGTTCTCAACCTGCTGCACCTTCACGTCGCACTTACCCTCATAGGCGTAGCAGCCGTAGCCGCTGTTGTAGTTATAGCCCTGGAAACCAATACCGGTGATCTTGAGACCGCCGCTCACCCCGTAGGCTGCCAGGTGGGAGGCCGGGAGCACGATCTGCGAGTGTGAATAAGCGTGGTAGGTGTCGATAGGAGCGGCGTTGCTGGTGGAGTAGGAGTTGGACTTCACGGCGGAACCCTCGCCCACGACGATCGAGCCGTTGGCCGACTCGGCAGCCACCTCGTAAACCTGGCACTCGCTCTTCAGCGTGACCACGCCATCCTTCACCCACTGCATGTAAGCCTCGATCTCGCCGGCCTCGTGCGGGGTGTAGGAGAAGCTGTAATCGTAGTAGGAAGCGGCGTCCATATCCACGCTAGCGGCCTCGGCTACTACCTCGCCGTTAACCACCAGGGATACCGCGTAGTCGCTGGCGGGCTGAGCGGCGCCGATGTTGCGCACGGTCATCGACGGCTCGAACTTGTGGTTCACCGTGGCCTTCTTGGGCCACTCGGTGGCGGAGATGATCAGGTCGTTCTCTACCTCGACCGTGCCGGGCATCTGCAGGTCGTCGATAGTCACGTACTGACCCTCAAACTTCAGCCAGTACTCGCCGTCGGGGATCTCCACGGTATAGGTCGCGGGCTGGCTGGTGAGATTCGCTACCACATAAGCGCTCTCGATGAACGAGGGGATGTAGTAGGAGCTGCTGGAGGTGTAGGCGCAGAGGAGCTCCCAGTTCTCGCGGTCGTAGGAATAGCTGATCTGCAGGCCGTGAGCGCTGTACTGGCTCTTGGTGGCGCAGCGGAACGAGATGTTGTCGTACTCGTCGTTCTCAGCGTCAGCGCCCTGAGCCTTGATCTTCGGGGTGATGAAGTAGCTGGAGGCGGTGGAGGAGCTGTGGTTGAGCACCTTCGAGCCGTAGTAGCTGTCGGTGGTTACCGACCAGTTGTTGTCGCTGTAGATCCAGGCGCCGTCGGGACGGCTCCCGGTCGAGTAGCTCTCAAAGTCCTCGAAGAAGCGGGAGGGATCGGGCACGTCGGCACCATAGCTGATCACCATCGGCTCCTGACCCTCGAAGTTGAGCTGGAACTCGCCATCGGCGTTACCGCCAACCTCCGGGGCCGAGAACACGAAGTTGAAGATCTTGTAGTAGTCGGAGTTAGAGGTCTGGTTGTTGAGGGTGAAGGGCACATCGCAGTCGATGGAGACATTGGGGTGAGCCTCATTAGGATCACCGACAACGGAAATGCCGTTGACCGTGATCTGCTGGGTACAGTTGTTTGTGATCTTCACCTGCTTGGAGACGGAGCCGCCGGCCTTCACAGTGCCGAAATCGACGGGCGACTGGGCATAGTTGGCCGAGACGCCGCCATAGGCCTGCACAAGTACCGAGAAGGGATAGTCGTAGAAGTTGGTGTAGATGTCACTACTATAAGGGTTACTGGTCATCTGCTCCGTGAGCGTCATCACGTGCTGCAAGCCGTCGGCCACCGAGACACCCTCGGGAATCAGGCTCTTGTTGAAGGTGACGGAGGCGTCCGAGACAGTATAGGTGCTGCCAGCATCGAGTGCGACGTCCAGGGTGTACTCGCCAAGATCCACATTCGCAGTCTTGTCGTGGAGTAGGAAGTTGATTTCGTTGGCGTCGTAGTTGTAGTCACCACCGTTCTTGACTGTCATTTTGAAGGAGACCGTTCCGTCGCCATTCTCGTCGAAGAATATCCGGCTTTGGTTGAGGGTGACGGAAGAGATGGTCACCGACTCGGTGGGCTCTGTGGGTGTGTAGGTCAAGTTGCATACCTTGGCGTAGCTGACTAAGAAAGCCAGATAGGTAGGCTCGGCGAGGGTGAATCCTGTGGCTTCTACCATTTCGTAGGTTTTGCCGACCGTCGAGTAGTCCTCATAGGCGAGGGGTTCGTCATCAATCACCCATGATTCACCATCCTTAGAGGCCTTATAGATAGCGGCGTAGCTGGAGGAGGAGTTGAGGTAGACCTGCCAGGAGATGTCGCCCTCAAAGGTGAAGTCGTTCACCACCAGGTACACCTCCGAACCGGCGGTCTGGGAACTGCTGGTGTAGAGAGCATAGCGGGAGTCGTAAGTCTCTGAGTAGTAGGAGATGGAACCAGAGCCAACGGTCACGCCAGAGGTGGCCCTATAACCGGCGTAGTTGGCGAAGTCGAACCAGCGGGAGCTGATTCCGGCCAGGGTTTTGGCCTGAGCGAGGGGGGAGGCCAATGCGGCCACCGCCACGCCCAAGGCGAAAAGTAACTTTTTCATAATGTGATAATTGATTGATTCAAGTTTCGCAAGTAATCCAAGAAACCACTAATTTTCACGAATTTCCACTAATTCAGCGATTAATCTTTATCCTCATTCAAGAATTAAGCTTTGCTTCGCAAAGAATTAACACGAATTTCCATAACGCAACGCTATCTGCATTAGTGTTAATTAAAGAGCGTTAGCTCTCTAAAATTTATTAGAAACCCTGTTAATTTGTTGGTGTTCATTAGTGTTAATTCATGGTTTCAACACTTGAGAAAGTTGAATTGATTAATAAAATTGATTGGTAATAAATATGTGTAAACATGATGGATTTATCGGATTGCAACCTTACGGTTGTTGACGATGTAGAAGCCGGGGGCCAGCTCAGGCATCGCTGGGAGGCGGTAGCCTAGGCAGCGTCCGTCGAGGGTGTAGATTGTGTAATCCGCTGGAGTGACGTCAGCGCCCAGCGTCCTCACGCTCCCCGCTTCGGTGTCGATCACTACCGTGTTCAGCGGCATCGACTCCCCGTCAGGATAAACTACGGTGAGCTGGTAGGTGTACACCCCCTTTTCGGTGAGCTGGTCGGTGTAGGAGGCGGCCGTCGCCGACAGCTCGCTGAGCAATTGGCCGTCACGCCACAGGCGATAGCCGGTGAGCTCCGAAACGCCCGCGTAGTAGGTGATATGGTCGAGCATGAATGCGAAGTTGTTGACCGTCGTTACGTGGATGGCGAAGTAACGCGTCCCCTCGGGGAGGGTGGCGGTGTACTCAGCCCACGAGCCGGTGGTCGGCCGCTCGGGTACTACGATCTCGAAGGACTCCACGGCGTTGTCGGTGGAGGAGGCAAGCACCTCGAAGGTCTCGTTGCCCCACTGGGTGGTAAAGCTCTTGGCGTAGAAGCTGATGGTTTGCGCCGCGCCGTTAAGCTCGGGGGAGATCAGCCAGTCGTCGGCGGCGATCGCCACGTAGTTCTCGGCGTCGTACTCCGGGTTGAAAGAGATCAGACACTTCTCGCCCGCGTAGGGGAGTACTGACTCGTCAAGACCAAGGTCCTCGGTGTCCTCAAGCTCGTAAGGGGCCCAGAGTTGGAAAGCCATCGGATAGTTGCCGTTGGGGATCACAGAGTTGCCGTTATCGTCGTAGATAAAGTAGGTGGCAGCCTGGTCGCCGTCGACGGTGGTCCATGGGGCGAAGGAGTCGATCACCCAGGGCTCATAGCTCTCGAAGCTCTCCACTACCTTGGCGGGGGAGCCGCCGGCGGGGGCGTTCCAACTGAGAGTAACGGTCTTCTCGCCGTCATACTCGCCGTAGAGCGTAGTGCCCGTCAGCGAGGAGGGAACGACGGCGATGGCCGTGGAGGCCTGGTTGTCGTCGGCGATCTCATCGTCGGCGTAAACCACCTCGGCCATCAACTCTGTGCAGTCGCTGTCGATGCCGGAAATCAGCGTCGGCACGCTCATATCCTTGCGAGCGAGGGATGCGAGGTCGAAAGTCTGCTCAGCGGCCAGTCGGCTACCGGCGTAGATGTTGAGCACGGCCCCGCTGATATCCTCCAAGCCCTGGTTTTCGACCGTGACGGTCACGCTCACCGCCTCCCCGGCGTGGATGCTCTGGGGAGCCGAGACAGACGCCACGGCGAGGTTGCAGTCGTGCATGTCGTAGACACGGATATAGTCGACGAGTGTGGTCGCGGAGAGGTCATCGCCGGAAGTGTTGCGCACGCCCACCAGAGAGTAGTGGGAATCGGCGTAGGGGGTGAGGTCGATAGCGGCCGTCTGCCACTCGGAGGTGGGGGTCACCTCAGTGCCGGGGACGTCGGTGTACTGTCGGAAGTCGGGGTTGACCACTGCATTGAGCTTATTCACCGAGGAGCCCTTGTAATTGAATACCAGGTAGGGTCGCTTGGCGGTCGAGAGGTCGATCTTCCCAGAGAGGAGCATGGCGTTGCCGCCGGCCACGGTGGTGGAGAAGCGGAAGGCCCCGTCATCGTCCACGCCGTCGCTCACAAAGCCACCCTTGTTGCCGTCGGAGAAGGTCCACCAGTAGAGGTCGCCCAGAGCCGCCCCGGGGAACGACTCGGTGATGGGGAGCTGGTAGGCCTGGCCCATTAGGTAGGGGGCCGAGGAGACGATATCGGAGGTGCCACCGGTCGAGGTCTGCGAGATTCCCCAGTAGATGAACTGCTGGTTGGGCTGTGAGTAGTCGTCGAGGGTGATGGTGGTCTCGTTCGACCTGAGGTCGGTGAGCCACGGCTCGTAGGTGTAGCGGCCCACGTTGTAGAGCGTATGGGTGAGGGCCGACTGGTCGATGTAGCCGCCGTTCACGCCCTCGGAGGCCAGAGGCCAGATCAGGGTGACGGTGCCGTCGAAGTTATCGACCAAGGCGCGCCGGTAGGCGTAATCGCTCGGCCATTTGGGGATGTCGATGCCGGTATAGACGTCGATGGTGGCGGCGTCGCCGTTCCCACGGTCGTTGCACGCGTATATAATATATTTGTGGAGACCCTGAGCCATCCCGGCATCCTCAACCACGCAGTGCTGGCCGGGGGTCACGCTCTGGATGGTTTCCACAAGCTGGTCGTCGCGGTACACCTCCACCTTGTTCAGCGAACTTAGCTCGTCGCCGCCGAAGGTGAGCGTGGGTGCGTCGAACTCGACGGTGGCCGTCAGCGCGCCCTTCTCGCCGGGAGTGCCCACAAGATTGGTGGAAGCCGCCGGGGAGTCGGCGGTGGCCCCGGCCACCATCTGCACACTGCCGAGATATACGACCACATGGTCATCAGGGGTGATGCAGTGGATACCGATGCGGTAGCTGTCGCTGGTGGGGGCGGTGAAGGTGGCCGTGAGGGTCTCATAGTCGCCATCCTCGTGGCTCAGCTCGGTGGCGGGGATCACTGTGAAGGTCCAGTCGCCGGGGGTGGAGGTGGTGCCGGCCAGCACCTCGAGGGTCTCCGGGAAGTAGTTGGTGGCGTTGTAGGCGGTCATGGTGAACGTGTACTGTCGTCCCTCCTCGAGATCCATCTGCCCCGAGAGGAGCCAGTCGTCGCTGGCGCCGCTCCCGTAGGTGGGGCACTGCACCTCGCCGGAGTCGTATTTCCACGTGTAGCCGTCGTTGTTGGCGTCGATGATGGTCCATGAGTTGAGGCAACCGTCGAAGCCGAAATCCTCATGCCAGGGCAGCTCCAGTTTGGAGCCGATGGTGAAGACACTGGAGGCCACCGCATCGCTCTCGGCGTCGCCGTACTGCTGCGTCACCTCATAGTAGAAGGTCTTCAAGAGGGTGGTCGAAAGCTTCTCCACCAGTTGCGACTCGGTGAGTGCGGTGTAGCGCACGCGGTCGGGGTAGCGCGTCACGTTGAAGGTGAAATCCTCCTCCGAGGGGATAATGGTGGAGTTCTGGAGTGTGTAAGAGGGTGTCCACGTGAGGGTCACCTTCCCGGAGAGGCGAGAGAGGGTGACATTGACGGCGCTCACGGCGTTGGGCTTTGGATAGCCTGCGTAGGCCTCCACCTCGGTCTTGGGGGAATTGCCGTAAGCGTTGCTGAGGGTCAGCGTGAAGGTGTAGGTGCCGGAGGCGGTCATGGCCAGCGGTGCCGACACGCTTTCCCCGGGGTAGGCGATGCCGGTGGCGACGGTCTCCTCGCCAACGGTGATAGTCCAGTTGACGGTGCCGGTGAGGGCCTCCCCGCCATAGGTCAAGGAGGGGACGTCGAAGGTGGCCGTGCCTTCGTAGGAGCCGGCAGGAAACTCCACGGCGAAGTTCTTGGCGGCCGCCGGGGCCTGGTCCTCAGCCTCGGGGATGGCCACGCGGAGCAGGGCGATCTGCGTATTGTAGGAGAAGTCACCCTGCCAAGTGGCAGCGCCGGTGGCGGTATCCACGGTGTAAAGCGCCGTGGCGAACTCCCCGGAGCGATTCAGGGCGGCTGCCCACCAGAGTATGCCGGTTTTGGGGTCGAAAGCCATCGACTGAACGTATTGGCCCACAGCGACTCCGGTGTTGCCGACAAGGGTCTGCGCGCCCGTGGCTTTGTCGATGGTGTAGAGGTCTCCCTCGGCATCGATGGCGTAGGCCTTTCCCGCCGGGGAGATGGCGAAGGCAATGTAGGAGTGGCTGGCGGCGGCGATGGTGTTGCGCTTCACCAGCGTGTAGTCAACGGCCCCGAACTCCTGCCCCGAGCCGTCGGAATTGTAGAAGAAGCCGTAGATGCGGCCGCTCTCCGGGTCGTAGCCGGTGCCGCCGGGGGAGAACAGGTCGGTGTCGTAGAGAGGCACCACCGACAGCTGCGTCCACGGCTCGGTGGTGATGTCGTAGGTGTATAGGTAGGTGGAGGTGAAGCCCCAGCCGGTGTTGTAATAATAGATGAAGTAGAGACGGGAGTCGGTCCAGGCGCCGCCGGCGCTCATGTCAACGGAGCCGAGGCCGGCTTGCTCCAGGGTGTAGACATCGATCACGTCGGCACCGCTCTCGAAATACTGCATCCCGTAGGCTTTGGAGGAGTCGCTCCAGGAGTCGGCGTGGATCACCTGGCCCCAGAAGGTCACCGCCTCGGGCGACACATCG
Organism: uncultured Muribaculaceae bacterium; assembly: GCA_964562375.1. GTDB lineage: Bacteria > Bacteroidota > Bacteroidia > Bacteroidales > Muribaculaceae > JAJPXC01. The sequence goes on from CAZLSW010000046.1 coordinate 15,726, forward strand.
GCGGCGGTGGCCGTGAGAGCCATTGTGGCTCCCACGGCTACTGCCAGCGTTATGCGATGCCTTTGGTTGAGCAAAGATTCAAACATAGAGTACTGTGATTAGGATTGAAATTAGTTGGTAGTTGTAGTTAAAGGCGGATCTTGCGGCCGTCGGCGGTTATGTAGAGGCCGGGGGCCGGTGTGCCCTCCACACGTCGCCCGAGGAGGTCGTAGATCGGGCCGGTGACTGCTCGGCCGTTCGCGTCAACGAGGTCAACGCCAGTGGTAGTGTAAGAGAAGAGGAACACTGCTACTTCGTTGCTCTCAAAGGGTATTTCGGTTGATGAGTCGGTAGTCATCATCCTTACGCTTGAGGTGTTGGTGGTAGTGTAAGTGCCAATAACCTTATAATAAGCGTAAAGTGAGGGGTATTTGGCCATGTAGGCATCTCGCTCGGCATCGGTAAATTCCAAATGGTGGTAGGTGCTTGGCAGGTTGCCGGTCACTCCACCTTGCACTTTGGTCCACTCTTGGTCACCATCAAGGCGGCGATACAGCCCCGAATCGTTGGTGATCTCTACGCCGTCGCTCTTGGCGTATTGGATGCAAAGATGGTGGCCATATACCCACTTGCCGTCTTCCTTGGCGCCAGTGTTGTCCAACAAGGAGAGGTTGCACACCAAGCTTTCATCCTCTTGCAGCACCATCCAGTTGGTGGTGTTCCACTGCTGGCCGTTGTTCTGGCTGAGATACCACACGGGGCGCATGTAGAGGCGGGAGTATTTCACCTTATCATTGTATTTGAGGTTGCTGTGCATCATGATGTAGGTGTTGTAAGCCCAATCGACGGTGGAGGTGGCGTCGCCCCAAGTAAGAGAAGAGCCGTCGCTGCCCGTAGCGGTCCAGCTCACGCCATCGGCGGTAGCATGCAACTCGCTCGCGTAGCTCTTGCCATCGCCAGGGGTTTGGCTGTAGGATGGGGGATAGGTGGTAAACTCAGTGTCGTCGTAAACTTCGTCCCACAAGGTGTGTTGGCCGATTATGAAATTGGAGGCGTCGCTGGTGAAGTACTTGTGGACATTGCTAACGGCGTCGGCCCTATCGGTTGCCTTTGTGTAATTGTCCTTGTTCTCGTCCTGCTCGATCACATAGCTGCGGGGAACGGCCACGTAGCTCGAGGGATTGCCCTCGGTGGAGCTATAGATGCCCGTGAACTTGGCCACGTTGGTCATACCGCCCGTAAGAGCCTCGTACTCGGAAAGCTCCATCTGCTTGTAGTGGTAGGTCTCGTCGGTGTAGGTGGTCTCCTCGGTCTCAGCGTTGTAGGTGGCTGTTTGGCTGAGCTGGGAGATGGTCACGTCGCCCAATTCGGTGCCGTCGCTCTTGACAATCGAGTAGACGTGGGAGTCGACAGGCAGGTAGGCGAACGTCACTTGGGCGTCGTTGTCGTGCTTAGCGAACGTGTCGCCAATATAGCTGTCCTTATAAGGCGTATTGTCGGTAAAGTAGTCGGGACCGAAGTAGCTGAAACCCACCTTCTTGTTGCTGACCGTGGAGGGGGTAAGCGAGATTTTGCTCTGGATCAGCGACCCGTAGCTCTTCTTCAAATCGGAAGAAGCTTCCAATAGCCAAGCGGGAGCCGACCAAACGATCTCGTTGCCCTTGTAGTCGGAGCCCGACCAAGCGCGCTGCCGCCAGTAGTTTCCGTCTTTTTGGTCGAACGGGGGCGCAGCCACGCTCCATATTATCGTGGGGTTGGTGGCGTTGGCGTAGGAGTACTTGTACTTCAATATAGGATAAGGCGCGGGGTAGGGGGCGATACCAGCGGCCGCTCCGGAAAGGTTGCCGACGCCTGCCGAACCTCCCCAGGCGATCACCGGCTGGAGACGCAACGCGTGGCCCGTGATGCCGTCAATCTCCTTGGTGTCGCCAGTGGTAGCCCACTTGCAGCTTACGTTGAAGAGCTGCCAATCGTAGCCGCGTTGGTTGGAAGAATCCTCTATCCAAGCCAAGAACCACAGCTTTTGGTTACCGGTTTCCGGGAGGTCGTTGACCACAGGGTTACCCGAAACGCGGAACAGGTCGTCGCCAAACGGATCCCCATCTTTGTCAGACAGCTCATAGTAGTACTGGAGGATAGTGGCTGAAGAACCGGCGGTCTTCTCCGAGTAGGTGAAGAAGTGGCGATTGAAGAAGATCATGGAACTGGGCACGTCGGTGGAGGGATGGAAGGCACCGATCTCGGGGTGCGTGAGTACCGTCTGCGTGGAGGCAGCCGTGAAATCGGTAAGATTGTTACTGCTTGTCTTGGAGAAGTATTCCGTCCAGAAGTCGCCTCCGTTGAGGAAGCGGGAGAAGTTTCGGCTGTATTCAGTGGCTGACGTGGAGATGGTTTCGGTGTCGGTAGGAAGCAGGAGTAGTGAAGTGTTGATATTTGGGGTCGCATCCGATTTAAGGGACGAGTACTGGTAGTCGGTCCAAGCGAAAAGCAGCACAGGGTCATCGGGCTCATGTCCCTTCTCGTTGGTGTCCTGCAAGTAATTGGATGGCGTGGAAGTTGAAGAGTCAAACGACTTGCAATACACGGTGTTGTAGGGAGTCACCTCATGGGCCACAAGGTCGATGGTGGTGTAGCAAGGAGGAGTGTAACTACTTTGTTCCCGATAACTATATTGGTAGGATTTGTGGCCGAGGAAACGGAAAGTGATCCGGGAGGTATCCCCTTGGGGTATCCATATTCCGAAGTACTTGTCTCCGGCAGCGTGGGCTATTGCGAAGATGCCTTTAAGGTCGGCGTCGGGTACGTCCTCCACATCCTCGTCGTCGCATCTCGGGCGGCTAAACTTAGTGGCACCCCAAGTGATAGGTTCCACGCTGAAGGCACCACTTTTTATATAGTCGACGTCAGATGACACTCCGCAATGCTCAGTGTACTCACTCTTATAAGTGTCGGGGAAGGTCTCCTCGCCGGCGAAGTGAGTGCCGCAGGTCTTAAGATGGTTACATTCCACCTTCTTATCAACGAGGTTGAACACCCACACGTACTCGTCGGCGAATAGGAACACCTCTTCGGTACCGTCGGCAGTGTTAGTGTCGAAGGTCACAAGGTCGAAGGTGGTGGCAAAGATGTCGTTGCGGCGACGTGCTGAGGTGCTGGTGTTATCACCGGTACTGTAGTACCCAATTCCTCCCGTTAGATACCCGCACATGAAATACTTGCTCTCGATGGGGCATAACATCAGGGGATGGTCAACGCAATCCGTGCTTTCAGTATTTACAAAGTCGTTGTCCCAGTCGACGCGCCAAGTGAAGTCGGGTTCGCTCTTTGCTGCACGGTCGGTGTTGTTGCGACACACAAACACGTCGAAAACGACATTGTAAACGCTTTGGAACGGGATGTTGGTAGGCTCGTCAGCCTCCACCTTGCGCAGGAAACGCACCGATAGCACGGCGTCTTTGCCCGAGTACTTAATCGGGTAGGTGTAGTGGTAGACAGAGCCTACGGTCGACCAGTCCTCCGCAGGATCGGCTGTGCCCGGGTCGGAGGGGATGAGGTAGTTGCTGTCCACGTTATACTCGAGGCTTAAATCGGGTTTGCCGGAGGATTCACGGTGCTTGCCCCACATAATCACGTTGTCGTTGGTCTCCAGAATCACCGGGGCGGTGCCGAGCACCGGATCTCCCGGGGTAAGCGTGGCGGGATCAGCCCCGAGCACGTTCTGTACGTAAGGGCGCCGCAGGTAGTCGCCACCCCAATCCTCGGCGTACGCTACTCCCGGGCACAACAATCCCAAAAGCGTTACACTTATAATGTTATGAATTTTCTTCTTCATATTCTTAAATGGTCTCAGCTAAAAAATTGTGCACTTTAAACTTTAAACCTTTAAACCTTTAAACCTTTAAACTTGAAACTTGGAACTTTAAACTTTAAACTTTAAACTTTAAACTTTAAACTTTAAAATCCCCTATATTCCTCCCTGATTGGATTCGACAGGCCAGTTTTTCCACGTACCGTTGAGCACGGCGCTAACCAAGCCACCCTCGTAGAGGAGGTAATAGGTGGTGCCGGTGCCGACGTGGCTTTGAGTCTTGCCAGTGTAGCGCACGCCCTTGAAATAGCCAGTGCCACCGAAAGCGGCCTTGGCCGACTCGTAGTTGCAGAAGGGCACCACCTCGTCGCCCACGCTGTGGAAACAGATCATTGGCAGCGTCGGTGTCCAATCCCTGGTGAGGTTGTTGAGCTCGAGAGCCTTGGCCAGGGCTACGTAGGGCTTTGCCTCGGAGCGCGTCATCGACTGCCCGGTGAAGTACTTGTAGAGCCCGGGGGTGACCATCTGCTCGAAGGTGCACACGCCATCGCTGTTGGTAAGGCAGTTGCCGTTGGCCTTGGAGTAGGCCTTCACACGGTCGTTGATGTCGTCGGTGGTGTATGCCTTGGATGCAATGTCATCCAAGGCCCCGGAGGCCACCAAATCGGTGCTCATGAATGAGTCGGCTGTGTATTTACCCTTGATATATGGGTTGGCGTCGACCATACCCTTGATAATAAGCGGGAGGACGCAGGGCATGTTCACCTTGTTCTCCTCCACATACTTCATCATGTGGGTCAACGGGTCGTAGGGACCGTCGCCGCACACTGAGCCGAGGTAGTGGTAGGTGTCGGCCAAGCCGTGGGTCTCGATGTACTTGTGCACGGCCATCGACACGGAGCCGCCCTGGGAGTAGCCAACGGATACGCTGTTGAGTTTCGAGCAGTCGTTACCAGTGATAGTCTTGCAGAGAGCCAGTCCGGCAGACACTCCATCGAGCACCTGACGCGCCGTCACGCTCTGGTAGAGATAGGGATGAGCGCGGTCAACTGTCTCACCATAACCCTCATAGTCGGGAATAATCACAAGCGAATGGGTGGAGGAGCTGTGGGCGTGGAGAGCGAGCATGCCCACGTCGGTGGCCATGGCCTTCACTCCCGAGATGCCGTCGGCGAGCCAGGCCGGGAAGTTGGAGGGTGCCTCCTTGTCGGAGCAGATTGTCACGTGGCAACCGATGATCACACTTTCGGGTTTCGAGAAGATCTCAAGGGCTCCCAGCCAGATGCGTGGATAGACGATGACGCCTGAGAGCCACACGCGTTGCCCGGCGGCATCGACCGATGTGTAGGTGTAACGGGTTGACTTAATGCCAAGCAGAATCTCCTCGGTGGTGTTTGCTCCAAGCTCGTCGGCAGCCTCCTGGGTGAGTGCCGGGAGCTGGGCGAGCTGCTGGTCGGCCCAGTCGGCCCACAGCGACGCGTTTTCGTCGTTTCCGCCGCCTGTCTCCTCGATGATGCGGGCGTATAATTCCTTGAGGTCGATATCCTCAGATGTCCCCTCGGTCACTTGAACGTTGTCAACGCTGTAGGGCGTGCCGGCGTCGTAGTCGCCCGCGTCGGCCGCGTCGGCTTTAGGGTCAAACGTGGTTTCCTCGTTGTCGTCGTTGTCGCCCGAACCTTTGGGGTCGTCGTCGGAACAGGCGGCGAGGGCAACGCTTACTAATGCTGTTAACAGAATTGCTTTTATCTTCATAAGTAGTAGGGATTATTTAAAGTTGTATCTGATGAATTCTTCGGGAGTGGCGATGCACAGATTGTCGAAAAGGGTGCCGGAGGACACCTGCACGTGCGAGCCGAGGGTGTGCTTCACCAGGTAGGTGTATAGGTTCTTATATGAGTCATCGGGCTTCGCCGAGAGGTAACTCACGAGATTGTTGGAGAATCGGTCGCTGAGGTAGGTGCCAAGTTCCAGGGAATAGCAGTCGGCGAACGACTGCTCGGCGCTGGAGGCGCTGCTCAGGCAGAGTACCCCGGGTATCCCGTCAGCCTGTAGGAGCATGTTCTGCGAGAAGCACGGCTCGAAAAGCATCAGCATCTTCCGGTAGCGACCCTCGGAGGACATCGTCTGGAGCACCGCGCGGAGCTGCCGCGCCGTGAAATAGCTGTCGCTGAGCCAGTTGAAGGCGTTGTCGCGGATGCCGTGGCCGCTCCAGAAGAGGAGCACGTTGGCGTTCCGGTCGCTGGGAAGCGTCACGGGTAGACGGTCGCTGGGCTGCCCCAGGAGGATGTCGCTGAGGTCGTCGGCTGAGAGATCGGTAGAAATATAGTCAATCTCGGCACCGGCGTAGAGGTTCGGCCCGTCGAGGCTGGCTCGCACCACACCCGGATTGGGGTTGCGGGCGTTTTGCGCCAGGTCGTCGGCGATGATCAGGATGATATGGTCGTCGGGGAAGCCGTTCCGCTTCAGCAGCTGGTACATGTTGAGCACGTCCGCCTGATGACGGTAATTCTTCCACTCGTTGGAGCCTTGGATCAGCACGGCCCACTGCGACTGCAGCGGCCCATATTCAACGCTGGTCCCTTGGTCGGGGATGGTGATATGCTGGCGTGCCTGCCAGTTCCAGGAGGCGAGGGTGGCCTCGGTGCGGTTGCCCCCGTCGGTGCTCATATAGTCGACCTGCACCAACGAGCCGTCATAGACCATCCAATGCACATAGGCGCTGCTAATGAGGCTTGTATAAGCTTCGCTGTCGAAGCGTAGCACTCCGCTGGCCCCCACCATCTTATTATACCGTCCGTGCTGCAGCTCGTTCATCTCCAGGAGCATCGCCCCTTCGCTCCACACGAAGGTCTCCTCGGTGCCTTCGGAAGTGATGCGGCGGATGATCTCGTTGACGTCAGTCTCGCCGGTAGTTTGCCGGACGATGCCAGCGAAGCCGGCGAGGAGCACTGCGTCGTAAATCTGCGCCTCCACCCCGGAGAGTGGACGCCCGAAATGTTCCTCATAGGCGATCTGGAAGCCGGTTGTGGGCTCGGCGTACTGCGCCACGCCCTCAATCCCCTCCGCCAGGTCGCCGAGAGTGAGCAGGGAGGCCGTGAGGGCGGCGTCGCTGAAGAGTAGCCGCGGGGCCTTGTCTCCCAACGACTTGCGAGCTGTCAAGACGGCTTTGGTCTCGTCGAGGGTCTGCGTCACGCAGATGGCGCAATCGGCGCCGCTAGTGAGTGCGGCTTGGGCATGAGCCGACAAGTCCGTTGCCCCGCTGTATTCCTCGACGGTCGTGAGGGTCAGGCCCATCTCGGTAGCCACAAACGGGATCCAGTCGGAGAAGGTCTTGCCGTAGACGTCGCTCGGCACCAACAGACTGAGGCGCCGCGCTCCGGAGCCCCACGCCTTCGACAGCAGGGCCTCGCACTGGCTGACGTCGGTCTCGCACAGCGTCCAGAGGAACGGCTTCTTCTGCCCCAACCCCACGGCGCTCACCGAATAGCGGCGGATGATATCCTCACTGGAGGCACTGGGGGAAATCAGCGGCTTGTCGAAGCGGGCGAACGGTGTGGCCATCAGCTCCACGCTGGTGCTCCGTGTGGGCCCGATCACACACAGCAGATCCTCCCGTGCCGCCAGCCGCGAGGCCAGCGAGCCTAAGTCCTCCGAGTCCTCGTCGTACCACTCGAACTCCAACGCCACAGCCACGCTGTCGCCCATCACTGCCGCCAGTGTGCGCTGTCCATCGTTTAACAGCGACTGCGCCCATTGGGCCGTCTGCTCGAAGCGCTCGCGGTAGCTCGCGTCCTCGCTCAGCGGTAGCACCATCGCCACGCGGCAGGTGTCGGTTTTAATGCTCGAATAGTGCACCTCCACGGTGTCGCCGTCGTTGCATGCGCTAAGCGCACCACTGATGATGGCGCAGAGAAAGAATGGCAACAACCGCAAGACTTTCATACTAACCACAAACTGCTAATTACAAACTATTTAGATATTCTTTTTCCTCCCTGATCGCGGCTTGGGTGGACTGCTCCACAGCCTCGGAGAGCCGTGACTGGTAGTCGGTGGAGACGGTGATCCCGCAGAATCCCGACTCCAGGCCGTAAATTATATGTTGCTCCTGCGCCTGGCCGTCGGTCCAGCGGCCGATCCATTGCTCCAGGGCGGAAGCTAAGTGTTTCGTCATTGAGAAGGGCACCCGCGATGAATAATGGCGCATGTCCGCGTCGATGCCCACCGTGTAGAACGACCCGGCATACTCGCGGTTATATCGTAATAGCCCTTGTGCGGTATAGCCGCCAAGGGGTACCACCATCTGGTAGCGCTGGTCGAGCTGATAGGCCATCCGATATGCCGAGTCGGCCATGTTGTAGCCGCCAGTCGGGGCCATGTACAGCTCGTCGGCCTGAATCTGGCGATTGGCGTCGTAGAGCCCCCGCTGGAAGCCCGCGCGCATCTCCGCCAAGGGCGCATCGACGGGGTTGGCGCTCAGCAGGGCCACGCTCTCCACCTCCGGCATTTGGTTGGCCACCAATAGTCCGGCCTGATAGCATGTGCCGTAAAGGGTGAAATAGAGGGTGTTGACGGGGAGCGAGGTGTCGCGGCTCTCCACTAAAAGGTGGGTGACATTCGGGTTCTGCGTCAGTGCCTCCCGGCGCTCGCGGAAGAGGGTCTCGTAGCTGCCGTTGCACCACACGATCAGCGTGCGCGAGTCATCGAACGACAGGTTCTGCTCCCAGAGGAACGTGTCCAGCTGGTCGGCGAGGGAGAGGGAGTCGCTATCTGAGAGATATTCGAGGGAGAGATACAGATTATGGCCCTTAGCGGAGGCGGCCACACCCCGGTAAATCTCATCGTAGTAGGTGAGATCGCCAAGCTGATCGTCGCCGTACACGAAGACCACGGCGTCGCGGTTGTCGTCGATGAGCGAGTCGTCGACGTACACCGTGTCGCCATCCTTCGTGCAGCCGGCCAGCAGCAAGGCCGCCGCTAAGGGCCATAATCTGTTCATTAGAGTTTAGAGTTTAAAGTTTAGAGTTTAGAGTTACCTCTTGAGGATACGGGTGACCTTGGGTCCGGCCTTTATGATGTAGACTCCGGCGGGGTAGCTCTGGAGGTCAACATAGTCGCTGCCGGAGAAGGAGCCTACCAGAACGCCCTGCAGGTTGTAGATCTGTACCGGAAGGTTGGCTTTGTCCGTGGCGATACCGTTCACGCTGCTATCTTTCTCCACCTGAACGATGGTGAAGCCGAGCATTTCGTAGGGGAGATTGGGGTCGTAACCCTCAGCCTCGGGATTCTCCTCGTTAACCATGAACATGAAGTAGTAGTCGGGATCCACATCGACGGTGATGGTCCACGTGTCGATGGCTTTAGCGTCGGGGTCCTCAATGGTGATGGGCAGCGGAGCGCTCTGGATGAGCGGCTCTAAGTTGTCGTCGAGGATCATCAGCAGCACGTCGCCCTCCCAGGGTTGGTCGCTGTCAACGGCGCACATCACCTCGTAGGTCGCGCCCTGCGTCCAGATCCAGTTCTGCTTGCCGTCATCGGGGAGGTAACCCATGAACTCAGCGCGTACAGTAGGTTTCCTTTGGGGGTTCTCCACGGTGAGGGTCTCCCCGTCGTTGATGATGTGGAGGCGGTAGTTGGCGTCGGCGTTGTGGCGCACGTCCACCCACTCCTCGCCGTCGAGGAAGCAATAGGTGATGTAGTAATCGCCCTCGGGGAAGCCGTCGGCGTACAGCTCCAGTTTCTCCAGGCCGTCGCCGGCAGCCATCGCGAGCTCCTCGACCTCCTCGATGTCAAGCACCGTGCCGTCCTCCTCCTCGAAGCGCAGGGCGAGCGTTGTCGCCAGGTCGCCCAGGGTGTAGTTGTAAAGCTCGCCGTTGAGCGTCACGACAACGTCCTCGGCCACCTGGTAGCTGTCGTGGTCGGTGCAGAGGTCGCCGTCGAGGCTGATCACGGCCTTCGGGACGGCCGTGCCGAAGTTGGGACGCATGCCGTAGATGATGTTCTGGAAGTCGTTGAAGGCATAACCTCCCGACGAGCCGCCGATGCCTTGCGAGATCGGGTCGAGGTCGTTGAGCAGGAAGTAGCCGTCGGCCTGGCCGCCCCATCCCCAGTTGATGTGGAAGTAGCCATCCTGGTAGCCGTCGCAAACGAAGGCGTGGCCCCCGTCGTCGCTCTGTCCGCAGTACATCATCGGGTAGCCCTGCGCCAACTCGCCGTAAACCAACGCGTTCCAGTCATCTTCGCTATACCAGTCGCGCGACTCGAGCGTCATCGACGCGTCGTAGTCGAAGAAGTTGATGAGGCCCATGGCGATGGCCGGCGCCGACGTGCCGCTCTCCTGCGGCGAGTAGATCATCTGTCCGGCGACGCCTACGTGATAGATGAGCTGCGCCACGTCGTCGGCCTCCGCCTGCGAGTAGTTGACGGTGGCGTAGTCGTCGAGCATGTTAGCCCAGTCGTACACGGCCTCCGCGAAGTCGACCGTCGTGGTGTACTCCTTGCCGTCGTACTGCCAGCAGTGGCTGTAGGAGCCTTGGCCGCGCTCGGGCCACTGATAGACCTTCATCACCTGCGCCATTGCGGTAGCCGCGCAACCGGTGACGGCGCGGCCTCCCTCCATGTCGGGGCACCAGTCGTTGTAGGGCTCGTCCTGGTTCCACTTCGTGGAGCAGAGCGGCGCGATGTCGGCCAGGGCGGCCTCCACGCGATGGGTCACCCGGGCCTGGCTACGGGCGTCGAGCCACCACGCCAGCCCGTCAGGGATGCCTATGCGGGCGAACGGGTGGTGCGACCAGCCTAACAGGGCCTCACCCTGATCGTTGGCGTTGGCTACGACGAATCCCTGGTCGTTGGCCGGCGCGAAGACGTACAGCGCGGGCTGCCCCAGCTGGTTGTGGCGCGTGAGCCGAAGCTCCATCCGCGAGTCGTTGGAAAAGCGCATCCTTGGCTGGCTCCCTAAGGCGCGCTGGAGCGCAGCCTCGGGCGTCAAGGTAGCAGCCGTGGCACCCATGGCCAGCGTGGCGGTCGCCATCATTAGGTAACAATACTTCGGTAAATTTTTAAAGTCCACGAGGCCTGAGCCTCAAAATGTTTAA
>CAZLSW010000047.1:0-25405 GCA_964562375.1 uncultured Muribaculaceae bacterium
GCGAAGTTAGGCCGAATCCCCGTCGCTTGCAATCCGGCCTGTTTCGGATGGTTACACCGCATCTGCCTTAAGTGGGGCGGCCTTGGACGGCCATCGCCAGACGAGGAATAGCGCCTACGGCGCTAACACCTTCAAGGCATTCGCATGAAGACTGTCTGCGAAAGTCTGCGAGTAACTCTCACCGCATATTCTTTTAACCACTAAAAACACGAAGAACACTAATCTTTTTTGGAAAAGAGGTCGCATGCTCCCAAAAACACTAAAGCCATCCGGATGGGTTGGTGTTTTTGGCGAGTTTACGAGCCGATTTTTCTCCCAATACACTTCGCTTTCGTGTTTTTAGTGTTCTTCGTGGTTCCTTTTTCCTTTCGGTGAATAGTTACGTCTGCAAAAGTCTGCGTGAAAAATTCACAAATACGCAGACGAGCGCAGACCTCCGCAGAAGCTTCGCGTCATGGTAGTCGGCTTGCAAATTACCTTCAGCGGTGGGGCAACTGGCACGCGAGAAGCGGCCCTCTCGCTATTTCTTCCAAGCGATATAGACCGATCCGATAACAAACGATAGTATTATCCAGGCAAGCCATGCGATCAATACACTCACTCCAGCAGTCAGGAAGCCAACGTTGATTTCGTCGCCGCTCATGGCATACAAAGATAGTCCCAGCGCGACAATGACCAGCAGGGCGGTCACCACCGACTGCCACACTGTCACCTTCTTACGGAAAGCGAGGATCTCCTCGTTGCGGAAATTCACTAGCCACGGCCCCCATATGTTGCCTAATGGTAGAGCCAGACCAACCAACGTCAGCGCCAGCACCTCAATCCTGTTCTTTTTCTCTTCTCTCATTTCAAAAATGTCGTTTACTTTCATAGCTTTTGTCGTTTTTCTTCCGCAAAGTTACTACAACAAAGTTTAACGTCGCCAAAAAAAGTTTAAGTTTCCGATTTTTAACCATCTAATAATCAGTCCTTTAAAAATTGCAAAACCACAAAAGTTTAACATCCGACCCAAAAAGTTTAAAAACACACCCCTACAACATCCTCACCTGCCATAGGTGTTCCGGCCTTGGACGGCCATCATGCGGCACCCCCACGCGTCAGCCCTCCCAGGGAGCGGCCGCTGCCCTTGGACGGCCATCGAAAAACCTTCCCTACAAATATTACCCTAAATCTTTGAGGAGGGATTTGACGTAGGTGGTTAGGTTGGGTCCGTTGGGAGTGAGGCCGAGTTTTTGGCGGATTTCGGTGTTCACGTTATAGTGGCGACTGGTTGACATTACGATGCCTACCTCATTGGCGCGTAGTCCCAGGGCATATAGGCAGATGTAGGTCATTTCAGTGTCGGTTAGGCCCTTGGAGGAAAGGAATGCATAGGAGGTGGGATGATTAGCCTTGAATGTAACCCGCATCTCCTTGAACAACTCTTGGCGATTGGTGATCAACTCGTTCACCCATTTGGCGTAGTCGCGACTCAGTTGGGGATTCTCCGACAACTCACTCACAAAGAACTTGTCCAGCATCTGCGAGCGCTTCTTCAAGGGCTCAAGCATCGTGTTGTCGGCGTCTTGCTCGATGATTTGTCGTAACTCATGGCGCTCCTTTAGCAAATTGTCGACTAGAAGCATGAATTTCTCCTTCTCCAAGGCGAGATTCTCGGCTTCAACCGAGAGCCTAGCATTTTCGATTTCAGCCAATTGTGCCTTAGTCTCGGCAAGTTTTCGCTTGTTCTTATTGTAAAGCAACAACAAGAATAGATACCCCGAGACCAGCAAAAGCGCGATTAGCGATTTGATGAGGGGTCGAACAAATTCAGCTTCGATGTATAGCGTCATATTAGCGGCGGGGCAGGAGGGCGTCGTATTCGGCGGGGGATTGGAGCAGGCGGAGGCCTTCGACGAAGATGGGATTTTGAGGGTTATAGATTTGGAAGTAGGCTGGGGTGTCGAAGAGGTCGCGGCCGATCATTGCCTTGACGATGGCCTCAAGCGTGGGGCGCGACGTCTGATACTGCTCGTCGTTATACTCCACGTCGCTCGACGCTTTGGCGATGAGGCCTTGCATCAGCTCGGGTGTAACCTCGAAGTTGTCGATGAATTTCTCGACGGTGGGGTACTGTTTTTTGAGCGCCTTGCGGTTGTCGTCGACGTATTTGATGCAGTACTGGTTGATGACGCCCTTGGCCACGAGGTCGCGGTAGTAGGGGGTGTAGAAAGCGGTGTCGAGTGGCACGAAACGGTCGGGCATGATACCGCCCCCGCCGTAGACGGGCCGATGTAGGCGCAGCGTTTGGTACACTTCGGTGGAGTCGAGGCGTATCGAGTCGAGGTGCATCAGTTCGCCCGAGTCAAATCGGTCGCGCATATCGTGATTGTAGGCCTCGTCGTCGCCCTTGGTGTAAGGTTTTTGGATACAGCGGCCCGAGGGGGTGTAGTAGCGCGAGGTGGTGAGGCGGATCATCGAGCCGTCGGGGAACGGCATGGGACGCTGCACAAGGCCTTTGCCGAACGTGCGTCGGCCCACGATCACGGCACGGTCGTTGTCCTGCAGAGCACCCGAGAGAATCTCGGCCGCCGAAGCTGAGTATTGGTTGACAAGCACCACCACGCGGCCGTCGCGCCAGTCGCCCGTGCGCTCGGCGTTGAAGCTCGTGGGGGCGGTCACGCGTCCCTTGGTGGAGACAATCGGGTCGCCAAGTTCCAGGAAGCGCTCGGCTATCTTGGGGGCCGGGCCCATGTAGCCGCCGCCGTTGTCTTGAAGGTCGATTATAAGGTCGACAGCCCCCTTCTTCTTGAGGTCGTCGAGGGCCTTGGCAAACTCGTCGTAGGTGTTTTCACCGAAGCGGGCCACGCGGATGTAGCCGATGCCCGGGGCGGCCATGTAGGCGGCGTCAATCGAGTAGATGGGGATGTCGTCGCGGGTGACGCGGAAGTGGATAGGCTCGGCCACGCCGCGGCGCAGCACTTTCAGGTCGACCGTCGTGCCCTTGGGGCCGCGCAGACGCTTGATCACCTCGCTGTTTTTCATCTTCACGCCCGCGATGGCGGTGTCGTTGGCGGCGATGATCTTGTCACCGGCCAAGATGCCCACGGCCTCGGAGGGGCCGCCAGCGGTGGTTTGGATCACGAACAGCGTGTCCTGCAGCATATTAAACTGTATGCCGATACCCGAGAAACCTCCGTCCAATTTTTCGGTCATCTCCTTGGTCTCCGAGGCGTCGGAGTAGGAGGAATGTGGGTCCAAGTCCTTGAGCATGGCCTTGATACCGTCCTCGACGAGTTCGCCCGAGGGCACCGAGTCGACGTAGAAGCTTTCGATGATGGCGAAAGCGTAGCGCAGTTTGTCGGCCGAGGTAAACTCGCGTTGCAATGACGATTGGGGCATAGCCGCGTAGGAGGCGATGGCGAGTGAGGCCAACGCTATGATGGGCAAGAAGATACGTTTCATTTTTTGGTAGGAATATAGGTTGAGATGTCGTGACCGTGGTGGTCGAGCTCGCGCACCATCGACGACGATACGTAAGATAATTCGGGTAATGTGGGGAGGAGGATGGTTTCGATGCCGGCGAGGCGGCGGTTGATGTCGGCGAGGGTCATCTCGGCCTCGAAATCCTTTACCGAGCGCACACCGCGCAGCAGGAATTGACAACCGTGCTCGCGGGCGGCGTCGACAGTCAGGCCCGAGTAGGTGATCACCTCCACGCGGGGCTCGTCGGCGTAGAGGGCTTGGATGCTGGCCAAGGTGCCTGAGGCTCCTGGCTTGTCGATATTTTCGCCGAGAGCGATGATGATTTTGTCGAACATCGGCAGCGCGCGCTCGACGATCGACGCGTGGCCTATCGTGAACGGGTTGAACGACCCCGCGAACATCGCTACGCGTCTTGGTTTGCTGTCGGGTCGACACGACCCGACTTCCTGCCTATGAGATTTGGGAGTCATCTTCCACTACGAGGTTATCGATGATGAAATTCTGGCGCTCGGGGGTGTTTTTGCCCATGTAGAACTCGAGCAACTGGGCTACGGCGTCCTCCTTGCGCAGGTTTACGCGGTCGGCGCGCATGTTGGGGCCGATGAACTCGCGGAATTCCTCGGGGGAGATCTCGCCCAGGCCCTTGAATCGGGTGATCTCGGCGTTTTGGCCCAGACGCTCGATGGCGGCTAGGCGCTCCTCGTCGGTATAGCAATAGTAAATCTCCGAGTCGACGTTTTTCGCCGAACCGCCGCCGCGACGTTTGGACGTGCGCTTGTCGCGCACGCGGAACAGCGGTGTCTGCAGCACGTACACGTGGCCCTTCTTGATCAAGTCGGGATAGAATTGCAGGAAGAACGTCAAGAGCAGCAGGCGGATGTGCATACCGTCGACATCGGCATCGGTGGCGATAATCACGTTGTTGTAGCGAAGGCCGTCGATGCCGTCCTCCAAGTTGAGCGCGGCCTGCAGCAGCGAGAATTCCTCGTTTTTGGCGATCACCACTTGTCCCTCGCCGTAGGTGTTGAGGGGCTTGCCGCGCAGGGAGAACACGGCTTGGGTCTCCACGTTGCGTATCTTGGTGATCGAGCCGGATGCCGAGTCGCCCTCGGTGATGAAAATCGACGACGCTTGTTTTTTCATCTCGTCGCCGCGGGTATCGTTGAGGTGGATCGAGCAGTCGAGCAACTTGCGGTTGTGCACGTTGATTTTCTTGGCGCGCTCACGGGTGGCCTTGGTGGCCGCGGCCATCGCTTTGCGCTCGCGCTCGCTCAATTGCACTTTTTTGAGAATCTCTTCAGCTGTCTCGGGATTCTTGTGGAGGAAGTTGTCGAGCTCCTTCTTGATGAAATCGCCCACGAATTTGGCCACCGTTGGGCCCTCGGGACCCATGTCGCGGGAGCCGAGCTTGGTCTTGGTTTGGGATTCAAACACCGGTTCCTCCACCTTGATTGCCACAGCGGCGACCATGCCGTTGCGTATGTCGGAATAGTCGAAACTCTTCTGGAAATGCTCCTTGATTGTGCGCGACACCGACTCCTTGAAGGCGGCCAAGTGGGTGCCTCCCTGGGTAGTGTGCTGGCCATTGACGAAGGAGTAGTACTCCTCGCCGTATTGGTTGGCATGGGTGATAGCCACCTCAATGTCGTCACCCTTGAGGTGAATGATGGGGTAGAGCGGATCCTTGGTGAGGTTTTCGCCCAAAAGGTCGAGAAGGCCGTTGCGCGAGCGATAATTTTTGCCGTTGAACACCATCTGTAGGCCCGTGTTCAAGAATGTGTAGTTCTTGATCAGGGGCACGATCCACTCGTCGTGATATTGGTAGTCGCGGAAGATGGTGGCGTCAGGGGTAAAGCGCACGAGCGTGCCGTTGGGTTCCTCCGTGGGCTCGATTTCGCTCTCCTCGAGTAGCTCGCCGGCCGAGAATCGGGCGCGTTTCATCTGCCCGTCGCGCACGCTCATGATCTCAAACGATGTCGACAGGGCGTTGACGGCCTTGATGCCCACGCCGTTCAAGCCCACCGACTTCTTGAACGCCTTGGAATCGTACTTGCCGCCGGTGTTCATCTTGGAGGCCACGTCGACCACCTTGCCCAGAGGCACGCCGCGGCCGAAGTCGCGCACGGTGACGCTACCCTCGGCGATATCCACGGTGATGCGCTTGCCGAAGCCCATCATATACTCGTCGATAGCGTTGTCAAGCACCTCTTTCAGAAGCACATAGATGCCATCGTCGGCGTTGGAGCCGTCGCCCAACTTGCCTATGTACATGCCCGGGCGCAGGCGGATATGTTCCTTCCATTCGAGGGTTTTTATGGCGTCGTCGCCGTAATCGGCGTCGATAGCCTCGGGGGTTGTGGGGTCGAAAAGATCGTCGCTCATGGTTTCTTGTGATGTTTAACTCACAAAATTACAAAAAATTCTTGGAAGTAGCTAGCGGCTGCGGTCGATTCGGGTGACGCTGCGGTATTTTACCTGCAGGTTGAGCCACGGGGTGTTGTAGTTGTAAAGGTAGGCGTCGGTGCCATCAGGCAGCACGCATCGCCACACGGCGTATTGCCAATGCTCGATGCGGTCCACCGGATGAATGCGATAAATCAACTCGCGCACGGGCGACCATCCGGGCGTTGGGTCGCCGAAAGTTAACGTCCAGTCGTAGGGCTGCCACTCGCGCGACACCAGCAATGGCCATATCCCGCGTAAATTGTTGTCCCCCGGGATTTTAGGCCACTCGTCAAAGGGCACGCCATCCAGGCACTTGGGAATTGTTAGAATAACGGTTTCCCCGAGGTCGGGGCGCAGATAGCTCGTCACTTGATGTTGTACGTTGGTCAGGAACAGCTCGTTGTTGTAGCGGTGAGGTATCCAGGCCGTCCACCAAGGGGCCATGTCCTCCAATGGGCGCTCGGCCACGAACGCCAGTTTCTCCCCGGCGGCCACGGGAGCCAACATTTTGCGCTGCTCAACGGTGTATTTCCACTGTAGGTCGATAAGTCCGGCCATAAAAGCCGCAGAAAGCAAGCACATTGCGGTCGTCCATGCCGCCCATGCCCATTTGCGTCGAAGCGTCACGCCCCTAAAGAGCATAGCCGCGATGACCACCAGGGTAAGCACGTACATTGTCCAGGTAACGCGCTCAAATTCCACCATAGCAACCCCCGTCAGCCAACTCATTGTTGCTCCAGCCAGCCACGGCCACAGTCGCGCAAGCTCGCCGCGCGTCCAAGCCCAACCCTTGGCTACGCGAAATGCCAGAGCGGTTCCCGCCACCGCAAGCATCGGCCACGACCCGTAAATGATACGCGTGATGCAATGACGCCACGCCGCCAGTAACCCGGCTCCCGGCTCTTGGGTGTCGATGCGCAACATTGTGCCGGGTCCCATGTTGAGTAGAAACCCAGCCAGCAGCGACACTATTACTGTCAATCGGCGTTTACGATTGCTCTTGGAAATCAACGGTATCACGCTAATCACCAGCAATATAGAGGCGAATCCCTCATGCCACCAACCGGCGACAAAGCCCGTGAGCGCCAATCCCCACAGTTGTCCCTTGCTGAGGGTGGCGATTCGGTAAAAGTACCATCGGATATACAGCAACATCAGTATCGTTGGGGGCACATAGTTGATCAGGAAGTCAACCGCCTGCATGTTGTCGCCCCAAGGTATCCAGAACCATTGCACAAGATATACGCTGGATTGCAACAGCAAGTTGCTCAGCCCCTTACGGCCACCGATTACCCACACCAGCAATTGCCATTGAGTGATGGCCAAAGCCGCGCATACCACTTGCGTCAACCACCACGGCAGCAGGTCGAGCGTGTACACCAGCAGATGCGACAATCGGCAATTGCAATATAGATAATGGTCGTAAAAGGTGTTGAACACATCGCTCCACGTCTCCACGGGGGAATGGTCGACGAACATCAAAAAATACCAATAATCGTCGCTCCAGGGCGCGCACACCAGTCGCCACGCCATCAACGCCGCGCCTAGCATGGCCACGATGGCCCACGTCAATCTTTTTTGTGTCACTTCCTTCATGGCAGGTCAACAGCTATTATTTTACGATTATGGTCGAGGCGGCGGAGTAGGGGAAAGTGGTAGATCCAAAGCGTGTCGCCCATATTGGGGAGACATTCCTCGATGACGGGGTGAGGCGAGCGCGTGATGCCCGCGCGACCGCTGAAATAGTTCATCACTCGATACAAGGGGTTGGTGTTCCAGGAGTCGGCCGCGTAGGTGAGAATCAGATGTCCATAAGGGAGACGTTTTCGGCTCACGCAATAACGATTGACAAGCATCACGTCGGCTGTGCCCGCTAAGGGTTCCCAGCCACCCTTCTTCATGCATGTGGGCAGAGCTCTGACGTTCCCGGAATGGGCTTCGTCACCTATAAAATCGAGGTCGAACGAGGAGCACGACGACATAGGGATATCCAGGGTCCACCAGGGTATTTCCTGAAGCGGGATCATGTCGTGGTACACGATATTGTTGGGCGAGTGCATGGCTAAGTCGCGCACAATGAGTGTCTCCTGGGAGTAACGGTGTTGCACCATTGCCACCGAGGCCACCGACACGGCCAACGCCGCGAATGTCACAATGGCCAAAGCCAAATGCCGCTTGCGCCACCACGGGAAAAGGCACCACAACGTGCGGAAGAAAGGCATCGTGCCGAACAGCGTGGAAAACCACAACACCCGTCCTCGCCCCCATATCCAGTAGGCCAGGGCCAGCGAAAGGGCCATGACCACAATGCACACCATATTCTCCCGTATCCAGGGCCAAACGTGTTGCCATCCCCTCTTCCACGCCACCATTAACATGGCCAACAATGTAAGATATAACCCGTAACTCTCGAGCGAGATATGGACAATCAGGTAACGCACGTCGCCGTGCTCCACCTCGTAACTTTGGTCAATGCGGTACATCGTGCCGGGAGAGAAGAGGAACGCCAAGGCCATCGCCGTCAGCAGTAGCCACTGCCCACGGTAAATCCAGGGGCGTGGCCCCCAAAATTGGCGGGAGAGAAGCAATCCTGCCGACAGCGGTAATGCCACGCCCTCGTGGCTGCAGCCCGCGAGTAACGCCACCACCCACGGCACCCAAGCCCAGCGGCCCCGCAAAGGCTCATGTTGCCATAGCAGCACCATCGTCAAGGCGAGCGCCGAGGGCACAAAATAGTTGAAACCGTAAGCGCTCGCGGCCATGCTGTCGTTCAACGGCAGAACAATCCACAGGGTGAGCCACAGCACCGCTACAAATCCAGGCGCACGCCACACCGCCCGCCCTCCGGCGCAGCATGCCCCCAGCATAAACACGCACGCCAGCGCAAGGCCCAAAAGTGTGCGTGTGAGCCATCCGGGCAATAGGTTGGAAAGCGTCAGCAAGTGGTTGCCAAGGCGTGCCGGTGTGTAAAGATGATGGTTGGCGATCGCTTGGAACGCATCGCCAAGTGTCTCTATTCGTGGGCCTTGACACGTCCAAAATCCAAGTGGGGATTCGGGGATAAATTGGTAGGTGCGGTCGTCTAAGCTGGGTACGCACGCCAGTCGCCAAGCCACTAAGCCGACGATTAGCAATACCCACATGATTTCAACATACCGAGTGCTACCCCAGGCGGCGCTCGCATTGCTTTGCGTTTGTGGTGCTACTTGATTCATGGCAGGTCAACAGCTGTTATTTTACGATTGTGATCAAGACGGCGCGCTCCCGGAAGCCAATATAGCCACACGGTGTCACTGCCCACAGCCACCGCCTCTTCCCTCATCGGCGCGTCAAGCTTGTAATACTCGTTACGCCCTGAGAGATAGTTGATTAGGCGATAGATGGGATTGGTCGACGAATCATCGGGGCCGAATGTAACCACCAAGTGGCTTTCCGGCAAGCGTTCGCTACGAATTAGGTAACGGTTGGACACCATCACATCGGCAGTGCCGGGGGCTGGATTCCATTCACCGCACTCCATGCACTGGGGGAGTACTCTCACCTTGCCAGTACCGGCCTCATAGCCAAGAAAGTCGAGATCGTAGGAGGACGTGGACGAGTGAGGGATGCTCAAGGCGTACCAGGGAATTTCGTAAAGCGGTATCAAGTCGTGATACACCACATTCGTCGGGGCCGCGTGGGCCAATCGGCCCAGTTTCAAAGTCTCCGCCGAGTAGCGCGCCTGCACCGCCGCTACCGACACTATCGATGACATCAACGCTACCATAGCCACCACGGCCAGGGCCAATTTTCGCGTCCTCCACCACGGAAATACCTCCCATAACGTGCTGAACAACAGCACTGCGCCAAATAACGTGCAATACCACATCACGCGGCCGCGGCCTCCCACCCACACCGTCAAGGCCAGTGCCAGCACCGTAGCCACCATCCACACCACGTTGCGCCGTCCCCAGGCCCCCACATGCCTCCACCCGCGTCGCCACGCCACAAGCAACAACGCGAATATGCCCATATACAGGCCATAGCTCTCAAGCGCAATATTGACCACGACATATTGCGTGAGGCTGTCGGTGCCTAATGGCGTATAGCCGATACGGGTTGTCATGCCAGGCGAGAACAGGAACGCGAAAGCCATCGCCAGCAACAGCAACCACTGCCCGCGATACCACCAGCGACGCTTGCCCCAAAATTGCGGCGTGAAAAACAACCCACCCGCCAGAGGAAGCGACATCGCCTCGTGGCCGCTTCCCGTAAGTGCCGCAACCACCCAAGGCAACCATGCCCAATGGCCTCCCAGTGGCTCTCGCCGCCATAACAGCACCATCACCAATGCCAGTGCCCCGGGCACGAAATAATTGAATGCGTAATCGCTCGCCGCCATGCCGTCCTGTAGCGGCAACGTTACCCACAACGTAAGCCACAGCACCGCAACGAATCCAGGAGCCTGCCATGCTCGGCGCCCCGCGGCAGCCCAAGCTGCCAGCATAAACACGCATGCCAAGCACAATCCCAGCAGCGTGCGCGTCAGCCAAGCCGGAACGAGATTGGACAACGTTTGCAAGTGGTTGCCAAGGCGCGCCGGAGTGTAAAGATGATGCTTGCCGATAGCCGTCATCGCGTCGCCAAGCGTCTCTATCTTTGGCCCTTGGATCCACCAGAAACCATCGGTCGACTCCGGGATATTGCAATAAGTGCGATCATCCAAGCAGGGAACGCACTGCAGCTGCCAGGCCACCATCCCGGCCGCCAGCAACGCCCACATCACCGCCACCCATGTCAGGCAGGAAGTCCCGCCGTGCCGGCGAGACAGCTCCGATGCTTTCAACTCGTCTACCGTTTTTCCCATTTAATGAAAAAAGCTGGCCGCCGATGGGGCGGACAGCTTTATCTCGTTTTTAGTAGGTGTTGTGCCTAATGCCACTGATTACTCAGCAACAGCGGGAGCCTCCTCAACAACAACTGCGGTGTCAGCAGCTGCGCTATCGGGGGTAGCAACCTCCTCCTCAACTACAGCAACCTCCTCAACAGCGGCGGTGTCGGTAGCCTCGGCAGCCTTATCGGAGCTACCGCAGGAGAACAAAGATACGCTAAAAACAACAGCGAGTAACAAAACTAACTTTTTCATTTTCTTTTTAATTAAAAATAAAACAATATTTCTTTTGCTTCAAAAACGCCACAAAGGTAAGGCTTTTTTTTCAACCACCAAATATTTTTTGCGATTTTTTCACTTTTCACCAAAAAAACCCCCTCCAATTCCCCTACTCCTCCTATTCTCGATTACACGATTACACGATTACACGATTACACGAATGCACGACACGCCTCCCCCGCGACGGCATCCACCCGCAGCCTCCCCCGCAGCCTCTCCCGCAGCAGCCTCCACCTGCGGTAGCCTGTCGTGCATTCGTGCATTCGTTTACTCGTGTATTCGATAATCCTCTTTAATTGATATTCATCGAGCCATTGCATTCAGGATATCCTGTACAGCTCCAAAAAGGCTTTCCAGCTCGAGCCCCTCGCTTAGCGTTGCGGATAATCATTGGTCGGCCGCATTTGGGGCATTTTGGACCGTCAACCGCATTCTCCGTCAAATGCTCGATTCGAGTGGCGGAAAGGTTCTCAGTGAAGCCTCCCTTTTGCGTGAAATCTTCCAGTTGCTTCGACATCATCTTTTGGAGCATGGAGATGCATCGGTTGATGAGAGCCATGTTAGCGTTAACGGCCACGTCCAGGTGCGGGTTGCACAAGGCGGCTTCAAATCGTTTGAATTGTTTTTTCACATGGAGCCAAGCGTCTACTTCAATATCAGCCCCGTATTGAGCCCTTTCAAGAGAGATCGACGCCAGTTTTTTAGCCTCCGGGGATTCTTTTGGCCAAGGTTGAATATTGTTGGCGAGGGAAAAACTGAAGAAATCGGCCAGTAGCTCCGAGAGGCTGGCGCGAGCCACATCGGTAAGCTTCATCTCGGTTTCTTTGGACGTCTGTCGACGGGAGGAGCCCTCGGCGATATTCGCGACAGCCGAGCGCGCGGCCATCGTCATCTGGTCGTACATTCGATGGCAAGGATCGATTTCGGGGGTTAACCTCGTGGTGCAGAAATGGATTGTGGATTGCTGGATGATATTGGCCATTACCCAAGCGTCAAGGTAATAATAGCCTTTTATCGATTTAAATTTCACGTTCATGGGATTAGCTGCTTTATAAGATTTGCTTCAAAGATAAGGGATTTCTTTGGATGGGGAAAGGAATTTCTGGAATTTCTAGAAATTTCTTGGATTTTTGCTCGATTTTTCCCGCTTACACGAATAATCGATTCTTCGAATGCACGAATGCACGAGTGAACGAGTGCACGACAGCCCCCGCGACAGCCTGTCGTGCATTCGTGCATTCGTTCACTCGTGTATTCGAGAAAAAATCTTGTGAAATAATCGCCGGGGAGATAGAGAAAAGGGGCGCGGCCTGGTGGTCGCGCCCCTTTAGGTATTGGGTGGGGATGAATTAGTCGTTGATTACCTCGACGTCGATGGGCTCGTCGTTGCGGAAGAGGGCGTCGATGTCGTCCTTTCCGGCTACCACGAGGCGGTCGTACTCGCGCAGGCCGGTGCCGGCGGGAATCAGGTGGCCGCAGATCACGTTCTCCTTCATGCCCTCGAGGGTGTCAACCTTGCCTGAGATGGCAGCCTCGTTGAGCACCTTGGTGGTCTCCTGGAAGGAGGCCGCCGACATGAAGCTGGAGGTTTGCAGAGCGGCGCGGGTGATACCCTGAAGGATCTGCTCAGAGGTCGCGGGCACGGCGTCACGCACCTCGATGGGCTTCTGGTCGCGGCGCTTCAGGGCTGAGTTCTCGTCGCGCAGGCGGCGTGCGGTGATAATCTGGCCGGGCTTGACGTTCTCCGAGTCGCCGGCGTCGGTTACCACTTTCTTGCCCCAGATGCGGTCGTTCTCTTCCATGAAGTCGCGCTTGTCGACCACTTGCTCCTCGAGGAAGCAGGTGTCGCCCGGATCGAGGATCTTGACCTTGCGCATCATCTGGCGCACGATCACCTCGAAGTGCTTGTCGTTGATCTTCACGCCCTGCATGCGGTACACGTCCTGCACCTCGTTGACGATGTAGTCCTGTACGGCAGTCGGGCCCATGATGTTGAGGATGTCGGCGGGAGTGATGGCTCCGTCGGACAGCGGAGTGCCGGCGCGCACGTAGTCGTTCTCCTGCACGAGGATCTGCTTGGACAGTGGCACGAGGTATTTCTTCTCCTCGCCGAGACGGGAGGTGACTGAGATCTCGCGGTTGCCGCGCTTTACCTTGCCGAAGTGTACCTCGCCGTCGATTTCCGAAACCACGGCCGGGTTGGACGGGTTGCGGGCCTCGAAGAGCTCGGTGACACGGGGCAGACCACCGGTGATGTCACCGGCGTTACCCGTCGCGCGGGTGATCTTGACGAAGATTTCGCCGGGCTTCACCTCTTCGCCCTCCTCCTTGATAAGGTGGGCTCCCACAGGCAGGGAGTAGGTGCGGAGCACTTGGCCGGCCTTGTCGACGATCTTAGCCTCGGGCACCTTGGTGCGGTCCTTCGACTCGATGATGATCTTCTCGCGCATGCCGGTCTGCTCGTCTACCTCGACGCGGTAGGTGACGTTCTCGACGAGGTTTTCGAATTCCACGCGGCCGCCAGCCTCGCTGACGATAACGGCGTTGAAGGGGTCCCATTCGCAGATGACATCGCCCTTCGACACTGAGTCGCCGTTGTGGAAGTAGAGCTTGGCGCCGTAGGGGATGTTGGCGGTGGTGAGAATCATGCCGGTTTCCTTGTCGAGAATACGCATCTCGGCCAGACGGCTGATCACCACGTCGACCTTGTTGCCCTTGGCGTCGACCTCGTCGCTGGTAACGGTGCGGAGCTCCTCGATCTCGAGGTTGCCCTCGTAGCGGGAGGTGATATTGGAGACGGCGGCGATGTTGGATGCCACACCACCGACGTGGAATGTACGCAGGGTAAGCTGTGTACCGGGCTCGCCGATCGATTGGGCGGCGATAACGCCCACAGCCTCGCCTTTCTGCACCATGCGGTTGTTGGCCAGGTTGCGGCCGTAGCACTTGGCGCAGACGCCTTTCTTGGACTCGCAGGTCAATACCGAGCGGATTTCAACCGACTCGATGGGCGACGCGTTGATGCGCTCGGCGGCGGCTTCATTGATCTCCTCGCCGGCGGCGACGATCACCTCGCCCGTCTGGGGATCGATCACGTCGTGTACCGACACGCGGCCCAGGATGCGCTCGCCCAGGGAGGCTACCACCTCGTCGTTGTTCTTGATCTCGGTGCAAACGAGGCCGCGCAGCGTTCCGCAGTCCTCTTCGTGGATAATCACGTCGTGGGCCACGTCGACCAGACGACGGGTAAGATAACCGGCGTCGGCGGTCTTCAACGCGGTGTCGGCCAGACCCTTACGGGCACCGTGGGTGGAGATGAAGTACTCCAGCACGCTCAAGCCCTCCTTGAAGTTGGCCAAAATCGGGTTCTCGATGATCTGGCCGCCCTCGGCGCCTGCCTTCTGGGGCTTGGCCATAAGGCCACGCATGCCGGAGAGCTGGCGAATCTGGTCCTTTGAACCACGGGCGCCCGAGTCGAGCATCATGTATACAGGGTTGAAGCCCTTCTGGTCCTCCGAGATTTGCTTCATCAGGGTGTTGGTGAGGGTGGAGTTGACGTGCGTCCAAATATCGATAATCTGGTTGTATCGCTCGTTGTTGGTGATGAAGCCCATTTCGTAGTTGTTCAACACCTCTTCCACCTGCTTATAGCCCTCGTCGACGATGGTCTTCTTCTCCTCGGGGATGATTACGTCGCCCAGGTTGAAGGAAAGGCCGCCCTTGAATGCCATGTAGTATCCAAGGTTCTTGATGTCGTCGAGGAATTGGGCCGAGCGGGGAATACCGCAGGTTTTGATCACCTTGCCGATGATGTCGCGGAGCGACTTCTTGGAGAGTAGCTGGTTGACGTAGCCGATCTCTTTTGGTACGTACTGGTTGACGAGCACGCGGCCCACGGAGGTGTTCTCAACGAGGTGCTGGTAGTGGTTGCCGTTCTCGTCGACATCGTCAACGACAATGGAAACGGGAGCGTGCAAGGTCACGCGGCCTTCGTTGTAGGCGATTTCAGCCTCCTCGGGCCCGTAGAACTTCAGGCCCTCGCCCTTGTCGCCGGGGCGCAGCTTGGTGATATAGTAGAGGCCGAGCACCATGTCCTGGGAGGGCACGGTGATAGGCGCGCCGTTGGCGGGGTTGAGGATATTGTGGGCGCCGAGCATGAGCATCTGGGCCTCGAGGATCGCCTCGTTGCCAAGGGGCAAGTGCACAGCCATCTGGTCGCCGTCGAAGTCGGCGTTGAACGCGGTACATGCCAGCGGGTGAAGCTGGATTGCCTTGCCCTCGATCATCTTGGGCTGGAAAGCCTGGATACCGAGACGGTGAAGTGTCGGGGCGCGGTTCAACAACACGGGGTGGCCTTTCATCACGTATTCGAGGATGTCCCAAACGACAGGCTCCTTGCGGTCGACAATCTTCTTGGCCGACTTGACGGTCTTGACGATGCCGCGCTCGATGAGCTTGCGGATGATGAACGGCTTGTAGAGCTCGGCGGCCATATTCTTGGGAATACCGCACTCGTGCATCTTCAGCTCGGGGCCGACGACGATTACCGAGCGTGCCGAGTAGTCGACACGTTTACCCAGCAAGTTTTGACGGAAACGGCCCTGCTTGCCCT
Source organism: uncultured Muribaculaceae bacterium (assembly GCA_964562375.1). Classification (GTDB taxonomy): domain Bacteria; phylum Bacteroidota; class Bacteroidia; order Bacteroidales; family Muribaculaceae; genus JAJPXC01. The sequence continues at coordinate 15,672 of CAZLSW010000047.1, forward strand.
TGAGCGAGTCGGAGAGCGACTTGAGGGGGCGGTTGGCGTCGGATTTCACTGCCGACGACTTGCGGGAGTTGTCCAACAGCGAGTCGACAGCCTCCTGAAGCATGCGCTTCTCGTTGCGCAGAATCACCTCGGGGGCCTTGATCTCGATCAGGCGTTTCAGACGGTTGTTGCGGATAATCACGCGACGGTAGAGGTCGTTGAGGTCGGAGGTGGCGAAACGGCCGCCATCCAGGGGCACGAGGGGACGCAGGTCGGGCGGAATCACCGGCACAGCCTGGAGGATCATCCACTCGGGCTTGTTGCGGTTGCGCGAGGCGCGGAACGACTCTACCACCTGCAGGCGCTTCAAGGCCTCGGTCTTGCGCTGTTGCGAGCCGTCCTTGGAGGCCTGATCGCGCAGGGAGTAGCTCAATTCGTCGAGGTCGAGCTCGTGGAGCAGGTCGTAGATAGCCTCGGCGCCCATCTTGGCGACGAACTTGTTGGGGTCGCCGTCCTCCAATTGGGCGTTGCCCTGGGGAAGCTTGTCGAGGAAGTCGAAGTATTCCTCCTCGCTCAGGAGGTCGTATTTACGCAGGGTAACGCCCTCCTCGATGATTTCCTTGCCGTCCTCGTCCTTCTTGGGGGCGAAGGGGCCCGGGTTGATCACCACGTAACGCTCATAATAGATTACGGCGTCGAGCTTTTTGGAGGGGAGACCCAGCAGGTATCCGATTTTATTGGGCAGGGAGCGGAAGTACCAGATGTGAGCCACGGGCACAACGAGCTTGATGTGTCCCATGCGCTCGCGACGCACCTTCTTCTCGGTGACCTCAACGCCGCAGCGGTCGCACACGATACCTTTGTAACGGATGCGCTTGTATTTACCGCAGTGGCACTCGTAGTCCTTCACCGGGCCAAAGATGCGCTCGCAAAAGAGGCCGTCGCGCTCGGGCTTGTAGGTGCGGTAGTTGATGGTCTCGGGTTTGAGCACTTCACCGCTCGATTTCTCGAGGATCTCCTCCGGCGAAGCGAGGCCGATGGAGATTTTGGAGAAACCGGTCTTTATTTTGGGGTCTTTTCTAAAAGCCATATATGTAGTATTCGCGTTTTAGTCGATTATAAATGGGTAAATTGCTCAGGCGTTACTGCTCGAGGTTGATGCTGAGGCCGAGGCCGCGCAACTCGTGGAGCAGCACGTTCAGCGACTCGGGGATACCGGCCGGGGGCATGGGGTCGCCCTTGACGATAGCCTCGTAGGCCTTGCTGCGGCCGGTGACGTCGTCACTCTTGATGGTCAAGATCTCCTGCAGGATGTGGCTGGCGCCGAATGCCTCGAGCGCCCACACCTCCATCTCACCGAAGCGCTGGCCGCCGAACTGTGCCTTACCGCCCAGGGGTTGCTGGGTGATCAAGGAGTACGGGCCGATGGAGCGCGCGTGCATCTTGTCCTCAACCATGTGACCCAGCTTAAGCATGTAAATCACGCCCACGGTAGCGGGCTGGTCGAAGCGCTCGCCGGTGCCACCGTCGTAGAGGTAGGTCTTGCCGTAGCGGGGCAAGCCGGCCTTGTCGGTCCACTCGTTGAGGTCGTCGAGGGTGGCGCCGTCGAAGATGGGGGTGGCGAATTTCTCGCCCAGCTCGCGGCCGGCCCATCCGAGCACGGTCTCGAAAATCTGTCCCAGGTTCATTCGGGAAGGCACGCCCAGAGGGTTCAACACGATGTCGACGGGAGTACCGTCGGCCAAGAACGGCATATCCTCCTGGCGCACGATGCGCGACACGATACCCTTGTTACCGTGACGGCCGGCCATCTTGTCACCAACGGAGATTTTGCGCTTCTTGGCGATGTACACCTTGGCCATCTGCATGATGCCCGAGGGAAGCTCGTCGCCGATGGAGATGTCGAATTTCTTGCGACGCAGCTCGGCGTCGATCTCCTTCGACTTGCGCAGGTAGTTGACGATGGTGGCGCGGATGAGCTGGTTGGTGTGTTCATCGTCGGTCCACTTGCTCAGGTTCAAGGTATCGTAATCGATGTCCTTGAGCACGGCGGCCGAGAATTTGGCGCCCTTGGGGATGATGTCCGAGCCGAGGAAGTCCTTTACGCCTTCGCTCTTGCGGTCGGCGGTGAGGGTCATGAGTTTCTCCACCAGGATGTCCTTGAGTGCCGAGAGTTTCTCCTCGTATTCCTCGTCGAGCTTGGGGAGCTGGGCCGAGGTCGAGCGCGTCTTTTTCTTCTTGGCGGCCTTGGAAAAGAGGTTGGTGCCGATCACCACGCCCTTCAACGATGGGGAAGCCTTGAGCGAGGCGTCCTTAACGTCGCCGGCCTTGTCGCCGAAGATGGCGCGGAGCAGCTTCTCCTCGGGGGTGGGGTCGCTCTCGCCCTTAGGCGTGATCTTGCCGATCATGATGTCGCCAGGAACGACGTGAGCGCCGATGCGGATGATGCCGCGATCGTCGAGGTCCTTGGTGGCGTCCTCGCTCACGTTGGGGATATCCGATGTAAGCTCCTCCATGCCGCGTTTGGTCTCGCGCACCTCCAGAGCGTACTCGTCGACGTGTACCGAGGTCAATATGTCCTCGCGCACGACGCGCTCATTGAGCACGATAGCGTCCTCATAGTTGTAACCTTTCCAGGGCATGAACGCCACCTTGAGATTGCGGCCAAGGGCAAGCTCGCCGTTCTCGGTGGAGTAGCCCTCGGTGAGAATCTCGCCGCCCTTTACGCGCTGGCCCTTCTCGCAGATGGGGCGCAGGTCGATGGTGGTCGACTGGTTGGTCTTGCGGAACTTGGGGATATGGTATTCCTTGACTGCGTCCTCAAAGGCCACAAACTCCTCGTCGGGGGTGCGGTCGTAGCGGATGCGTATCACGGTGGAATCAACATATTCAATCACGCCTGGGCCCTCGGCGGTAATCTGGGTGCGGGAGTCGCGGATCAGCTGACCCTCGAGACCGGTACCCACGATGGGGCTCTCGGAACGCATCAGGGGCACTGCCTGGCGCATCATGTTCGATCCCATCAGGGCGCGGTTGGCGTCGTCGTGCTCCAAGAACGGGATCAACGATGCGGCGATCGACGCGATCTGGGTGGGCGACACGTCCATCAGCTCCACTTGCGATGGGGGCACGATGGGGAAGTCGGCGTCCAAGCGTGCTTTCACCTTGTCGCGGATGAAAGTGCCGTCGTCGTTAAGCGGAGCGTTTCCCTGGGCGATTACCTTGCCCTCCTCGATCTCAGCGGCCAGGTAGATTACCTCGTCGTTGTTGAGGTTCACCTTGGAGTTCTCCACCTTTCGGTAGGGGGTCTCGATGAAGCCCAGGTCGTTGATCTTGGCGTAGACGCAAAGCGAGGAGATCAGGCCGATGTTGGGGCCCTCAGGGGTCTCGATCGGGCAGAGACGTCCGTAGTGGGTGTAGTGCACGTCACGCACCTCGAAGCCGGCGCGCTCGCGGCTCAGGCCGCCAGGGCCGAGGGCCGACATACGACGCTTGTGGGTCATCTCGGCCAGAGGGTTGGTCTGGTCCATGAACTGCGACAGGGCGTTGGTGCCGAAGAAGGTGTTGATCACCGACGATATGGTCTTGGCGTTGATCAGGTCGATGGGGGTGAACACCTCGTTGTCGCGCACGTTCATGCGCTCACGGATGGTGCGCGACATGCGTGCGAGGCCTACACCGAACTGGTTGTAGAGCTGCTCGCCGACGGTGCGCACGCGGCGGTTGGACAAGTGGTCGATATCGTCGACGTCGGTCTTGGAGTTGATCAGCTCGATGAGGTACTTGATGATGGCGATGATATCCTCCTTGGTGAGGACCTTGACGTCCATCGAGGTGCCCAGGCCGAGCTTTTTGTTGATACGGTAGCGGCCCACCTCGCCCAGGTCGTAGCGCTTCTCCGAGAAGAAGAGGTTGGTGATCACCTCGCGGGCTGAAGCGTCGTCTGGCGGCTCGGCGTTGCGCAGCTGCCGGTAGATATATTGGATGGCCTCCTTTTCGGAGTTGGAGGTGTCTTTTTGCAGGGTGTTGAAGATGATGGAATAGTCGCTGGTGGTGGCGTCCTCCTTGTGCAGAAGGATGGTGGCCACACCCGAGTCGAGAATATCCTGAATGTGTTCCTCCTCAAGCACGGTCTCGCGGTCGATCACCACGTCATTACGCTCGATCGACACAACCTCGCCGGTGTCCTCGTCGACAAAGTCCTCCATCCACGTGCGCAGCACGCGGGCGGCCAATTTGCGGCCAACGGCTTTCTTGAGGTTGGCCTTGTTGACCTTGATTTCCTCGGCCAGGCCGAAAATCTCGATGATATCCTTGTCGCTTTCGAGGCCAATCGCGCGCAGAAGGGTGGTTACGGGCAACTTCTTCTTGCGGTCGATGTAGGCGTACATCACGTTGTTGATGTCAGTGGCAAACTCTATCCAGGAGCCGCGGAACGGGATGATACGGGCCGAATAGAGCTTTGTGCCGTTGGCGTGGGTGCTCTGTCCGAAGAACACGCCTGGTGAGCGGTGGAGCTGGGAAACGACAACGCGCTCGGCGCCGTTGATCACGAACGTCCCTTTCTCGGTCATGTAGGGAATCTGGCCGAGATATACGTCCTGGATTACGGTGGCAAAGTCCTCGTGGTCAGGGTCAGTGCAGTAAAGCTTGAGCTTGGCTTTCAAAGGCACGCTATAGGTAAGGCCGCGCTCGAGGCACTCCTCGATGGTGTAGCGCGGGGGATCGATGTAGTAGTCCAAAAACTCGAGAACGAAGTTGTTGCGCGTGTCGGCGATGGGGAAGTTCTCGGCGAATACCTTATAGAGTCCTTCGTTGTTTCTTTTTTCCGGGGGCGTGTCGAGCTGCAGGAAGTCGCGGAACGACTTGAGCTGTACCTCCAGGAAGTCGGGGTAAGGAAGCGGGTTCTTTACCGAGGCAAAGTTAATGCGGGGTTTTTCTTGTGTAACTGACATCTAAAATTTAACGTTAGAGGAACTCGAAATGAAATGTAAAACAACTGGAAATGCGCGTCAAAACATTAAGTTGTGCGTAAAATAAGCGGGATCTAATAAGCGACCGATACAACTCGATATGTTTTTAAGCACAATAAGGTTAAGAATCCCCACTACAGGGGATTCTCAACCTAGCAACCTGATTTACAGGCGTTTTTATTTAAGCTCGACTTCAGCGCCGGCCTCTTCGAGTTGCTTCTTCAGGCCCTCAGCGTCAGCCTTGGCAAGGCCTTCCTTGATGGTGTTAGGAGCACCGTCAACCAGCTCCTTAGCCTCTTTCAGGCCAAGGCCGGTGAGCTCCTTCACGAGCTTAACCACGGCGAGCTTGCTTGCGCCGGGAGCCTTAAGCACTACGTCGAAGGAGGTCTTCTCCTCGGCTGCGGGTGCGCCGGCGGCGGGACCAGCTGCTACGGCTACTGCTGCGGCGGCGGGCTCGATGCCATACTCGTCCTTGAGGATCTGAGCAAGTTCGTTTACTTCCTTTACGGTGAGGTTTACGAGTTGTTCTGCAAAAGCTTTCAAATCTGCCATTTTTGTATGATTTTTATTTGTTAATTTTTACTTTGGGATGATGGTGAATTTAGTCTTCTTTTTTGGAGAGGGTTTCGAGGATGCCGTGAAGCTTCGTGGCACCGCTCTGGAGGCCAGAGATTACGTTCTTGGCCGGCGACTGCAGCAGGGCCACAACATCGGCGATGAGCTCGTTCTTGCTCTTGATGTTGGCGAGCGTCTCGAGCTGGTCCTCGCCCACGTAGATGGTCTCCTCCACGTAAGCCGCTTTCAGGCGGGGGAGGGTGTCACCTTTCTTCACGAAGTCCTTGATGAGCTTCGCGGGGGCGTTGCCAGTGTTGCAGCACATGATCGAGGTTGACTGCTTGAGCACGGGATAGAGCTCTTCGAAGTCACCTTCCATTTTCTCGAGAGCCTTGTGGAGAAGGGTGTTCTTCACCACCATCAGCTTGATGTCGGCCTTGAAGCATGCGCGACGAAGCGCTGAGGTCTTCTCGGCGTCCAAGCCGGCAGTCTCGGTGAGGTAGAAGCAGCTGTACTCTTTGAGGGTATCAGCGATCTTGTCGATAATTATAGCTTTATCTTCCTTTTTCATTGTCTACGGGTTTTAGGGGTTAAGCGTCTACCGACTTTGAGTCGACTTTAACGCCGGGACTCATAGTGCTCGAAAGATAAATACTCTTGATGTAGGTGCCTTTGGCAGCGGCGGGCTTGAGCTTGATCAAGGTGTTGATGAACTCCTTGGCGTTGTCCACCATCTGGGCCGGGGTGAAGCTCACCTTGCCGATCGAGGTGTGGACGATACCGTTCTTGTCGACCTTGAAGTCGATCTTGCCTTTCTTAACCTCCTCGACGGCCTTGGCCACGTCCTGGGTCACGGTGCCGCTCTTGGGGTTAGGCATCAAGCCGCGGGGACCGAGGATACGGCCCAGTGCGCCGATTTTGCCCATGATCGCGGGCTGGGTGATGATGACGTCAACGTCGGTCCAGCCGCCTTTGATCTTCTCGATGTACTCGTCAAGGCCCACATAGTCGGCTCCGGCGGCCTTGGCGGCTGCCTCGGCGTCGGGGTTGCAAAGCACGAGAACGCGCACGGTCTTGCCTGTGCCGTGGGGGAGGGTCACAACGCCGCGCACCATCTGGTTGGCCTTGCGGGGGTCTACACCCAGACGAACGTCGATGTCCAACGAAGCGTCAAACTTGGTGTAGGTGATCTCCTTTACTTTCTCCACTGCCTCGGCGAGGGTGTAGCTCTTCCCGGCTTCAATCTTCTCTAAAGCAATCTTCTGGTTTTTCGTAAGTTTACTCATGTCAATTGAAGTTTATTAGTTGTTTCCGGGGAAAGCCCCTTTTACGGTGATACCCATTGAGCGAGCGGTGCCGGCTACCATCTTCATGGCCGACTCTACAGTGAAGCAGTTCAAGTCGGGCATTTTGTCCTCGGCGATGGTCTTCACCTGCTCCCAGGTGACCTCGGCAACCTTCGTGCGGTTGGGCTGCGCCGAGCCGCTCTTGATCTTGGTTGCTTCCTTCAATTGGACGGGCACCGGGGGAGTCTTGACCACGAAGTCAAAGCTCTTGTCGGTGTAGTAGGTGATCACCACGGGGAGGATCTTACCTGCTTTGTCCTGGGTGCGGGCGTTGAATTGCTTGCAAAACTCCATGATGTTGATACCCTTAGAACCGAGGGCCGGTCCTACTGGCGGCGAAGGGTTTGCGGCTCCGCCTTTAATCTGCAATTTGATCTGTCCAGCAATTTCTTTTGCCATTTCTCAAAAGTTAATTTAGTTTGGTTATCTCACGCTCGAACACATTACACCCTTTCCCTTCCTCTCGGCCGATGCGGAGCGTAACACCTCCGCGGCCTTGTGGCCGGGCTGGGGCGAATGTTATTCGCGCTCAACTTGCGAGTTCTCGAGCTCAAGGGGCGTTTTGCGCCCGAAGATCTTGACCATCACCTTGAGCTTCTTCTTCTCGGGGTTGACCTCCTCGATCACGCCGGTGAAGCCGTTGAAAGGCCCGTAGTTGACCTTCACGGTTTCGCCCACCATGTAATCGTTGACGCCTTCGTCCGTAAGATCGACAAGCTCGTCGGCGCGCCCCATCATCCTCATCACCTCGGCCTCGCGCAGGGGCTCGGGATCCTTGCCCTTGGCGCCTAGGAAGTCGATGACGTTGGTGGTGTTGCGCAGCTCATGCATCGTCTCGCCATGGAGAATCGCCTCGACAAAAACGTAGCCCGAGTAGAGATTTTTCTCCTTGACCACTTTCTTGCCGTTGCGCACGGTGAGCACCTTCTCAGTGGGGATCAGCACTTGGAACACGCTTTTGCCAAGGTCGGTGTTGCGGATTGCCGCGTCGAGCACCTCCTTGACTTTAGCCTCTTTCCCAGAAATGGCGCGAAGTACGTACCACGCTCTTTTCAGTTCTGCCATCTTCCGTCCACTTTTAAAGGTTTAGTTGCCCAAGCTGTAGATAAAGTGCATGAAGTTGTCCACTATCACGTCCATGAGGAAGATTATCAAGGCGATAATCACGGAAGCAACCATGACGATGATAGCGCTCTTTATCACTTGTTTCTTTGTAGGCCAAGAAGTCTTGTACCGCAGCTCGGTATAAGACTCCTCTATATTCGTAAGTAGTTTCAGTTTTTTCATTTCTCTTGTTTTGGCACGGGAAGAGAGGCTCGAACTCCCGACACCTGGTTTTGGAGACCAGTGCTCTACCAACTGAGCTATTCCCGTGTGTGAAAAAGCGAGCTTCCGGGGGTTGAGCCTTCCGGAAGGCTCGCTTTTTATAGGTTGGTTTCCTCGTGGAGGGTATTACTCGATGATCTCGGTGATCTGGCCCGAACCTACGGTGCGGCCGCCCTCACGGATGGCGAAGCGGAGGCCCTTGTCGCATGCAACGGGGTTGATGAGCTTCACCTTGATCTCTACGTGGTCGCCAGGCATTACCATCTCAACGCCCTCGGGAAGGGTGATCTCGCCGGTCACGTCAAGGGTGCGGATGTAGAACTGGGGACGGTACTTGTTGTGGAACGGAGTGTGACGGCCGCCCTCCTCTTTCTTGAGGATGTAGACGGAAGCCTTGAACTCGTCGTGGGGCTTAACCACGCCCGGGTGGCAGATTACCATACCACGCTTCACGTCCTTCTTGTCGATACCGCGGAGCAGCAGACCTACGTTGTCGCCAGCCTCGCCCTGGTCGAGGAGTTTGCGGAACATCTCCACGCCGGTTACGGTCGACTTCATGTCGGCGCCCAGGCCCATGATCTGTACCTCGTCGCCTACCTTCACGATACCGGTTTCGATACGGCCGGTGGCTACGGTACCACGACCGGTGATCGAGAACACGTCCTCAACAGGCATCAAGAAGGGCTTGTCGATGTCGCGAGGGGGCAGGGGGATCCAGGTGTCAACAGCGTCCATGAGCTCCATCACCTTGGCCTCCCACTCGGGCTCGCCGTTGAGGGCGCCCAGGGCGGATCCGCGGATAACGGGGGTGTTGTCGCCGTCGTATTCGTATTGCGAGAGAAGATCGCGCATGTCCATCTCAACGAGCTCGAGCATCTCCTCGTCGTCGACCATGTCGCACTTGTTGAGGAAAACGACGATGCGGGGAACGTTCACCTGACGGGCGAGCAGGATGTGCTCACGGGTCTGGGGCATGGCGCCGTCGGTTGCTGCTACCACGATGATAGCGCCGTCCATCTGGGCTGCACCAGTTACCATGTTCTTCACGTAGTCGGCGTGGCCCGGGCAGTCAACGTGCGCGTAGTGACGGTTCTTGGTCTCGTACTCTACGTGGGCGGTGTTGATGGTGATACCGCGCTCCTTCTCCTCGGGGGCGTTGTCGATCTGGTCGAACGACTTCACCTCGGAGAGACCCTGCTTTGCAAGCACGGTGGTGATGGCGGCGGTAAGGGTGGTCTTGCCGTGGTCAACGTGACCGATGGTACCGATGTTTACATGCGGTTTGGTTCTTTCGAATTTCTCTTTAGCCATAACTTTGCTATTTTATTCTTGTGATTAAATGATTAACTTCTTCTTCAACAAGACGCCACGATAGCAACAAGGCACTATCGGGGCTATCAAGTTACCGGTGATTGGTTGGAGCCGATGGCGGGATTTGAACCCGCGACCTCTTCCTTACCAAGGAAGTGCTCTACCCCTGAGCTACATTGGCGATTTTTAGTGGAGCGGAAGACGAGGCTCAAACTCGCGACCCTCAGCTTGGAAGGCTGATGCT
>CAZLSW010000048.1:0-24566 GCA_964562375.1 uncultured Muribaculaceae bacterium
ATCCCCACATTATCAAATAATTATGCCACTTTTTTATCCCGAACTGGGGTAAATAGCATCGCGTTGCTCTTGAGGGGAGGTCTCCCGGAGATAGGTCATGTAATGCTCCTGTGAACACAACCAACTATCGCACGGCTGGCGACGGTAGAAACCCTCATTGGCAAAGAAAACGGAGATTTTGGGGTCTTCGGGAACCTTAACCTCAAGGTAGTGGCTGAGCAGATCTCCGTCGTCGGGGTTGACACGCGATTTCACCTTTATCTTGATCTCCGCATCCCCTACTTTAGCGCATAAACAGGCATGCGGCACCTCGTCGCTGGCGTTGGAATTTTTGTACCACGACTCATCGGAGAGTAGTGGATGAATATATTCCCACCACAGCACGAGCGAATAGACTTCATGATCCTCTTGATGTAGATTGATATGCGACTTGAGGATGCGATGGCCATCTTCAAGATGGTAGATAAAACCATTGGGGCATTTACCCATAAGATACGGATAAGTGACCATATCCCTCACCCATTGCGGACCATATTTATGCTCGTCGATAATCCCCTGAAGGGATGCTTCAACTTTGTGTTGGTCTATTTTGGTGAATAGGTCTTTTACCATCTCCAAGGCCTTGGGACGCTCGCCAAACTGTCGCAGGCTCCCCTTCCAACTCATGTCACGAAGGATATTGTTGCTACCCGCGCGTTTTCTCACCGAGTTCAAGAGATTGGGACGCAATGGCAGTACCCTGTCATAAGAGGGGTGAAGGGCCATCATGGCACGTTCTAGCAAAGCTTCGGAGGCCAATTGGCGGTCGTCGTATCCACCTTTAAACAGCCGAGATGCGATTTTACCGATACGTCGAAGGGATAGCCAGTAGTCAAGGTCCTCCTGGAAGGTCCAATTAGTATCGCCGCGGCCTTGGAAGTAGGCCGTGATACCGGCCAGGTCGAGCAAACCGCCGATTTGACCCGTGAAATAGGGATGTCGCTCAAGCCTGTCGATCAACGTGCTCCACTTGGCTCCCTTCAAGCGCAAATGACTCTTGATAATCTCCTCGGTGACTTGGAAAGTGGGGAAGAACTCGATTTCCTTGGGACAATCGGCCGAAGCCAGCAGATTGACGATGGACGGGTCGTTACGCTTTGACAACAGGTCGACCACAAGGTCAAGGTTCTTGACAGCGCGGATGTAGTTGATACCCGTGATATCCTCGATAGTGTTGTCGGCATGGGTGACGTTGTAGACAAAACGCATCCATTCCACCAAGGGCTTGGCGTTGTCGCCAAATTCCAAGCGGAACCGTGAGATGGCGTACATACGGAATCGTGAGACATAGCCAAATTTTTTGTCACCTCGCATCATGGCTTCAAAAACGCCTTGCTCGTTATAATACCTTGATGTCCATTTAGGGAGTACACTGATAGGGCGCTCGGAATAAAGGTCAAACATTCGCGTAAGATTAACCACACCTTGGGCACTGATGGCTTTGTTGTCCTCGAGGCGAGTGAAAGAGAGTTCCTTGGACGGATCGTCCAAGATATCGGGAATCTTGGTGCGACCTTTATCCTCACGGTGGTCGATGGCGAATTGGTTGGTGAGGCACATCTTGATGAAGTTGTTCAATTTCACGTCGAGGGTGGTTGAGAGAAGGGAGTTGAGGGCGTTGCCATTTGCCGGCTCGATTGAGGCTCGTTCTTCGGCCTTTTTAATCTCATCCTTGGAGTATTGCCAGAAGAGGTCGGCCCAACGAGTGTCGATTTTGAACGCGAAGTTGCTCTTGACGTCGGTGATAATGGGGTCGTTGTGAGAAGCGATCTCGTGGTTTAGCTCCACAAGAGCCTGGTCGCCGACTTTTTGACATTGCGCGATGTATTGTTCAAATTTGGCCTTGAAATTCTCGAATGACGTGAGGGGTTTACCTCGGGAGTTCATTTTGATGTAAAGGTCGTCGGTAAGCTTGAACTCATCGAGATCCATGAATATAAAGGTTACTGAGGGGTCCACGTCGCTTATCAGGCGTTCCAAGATTGATCCATGATTCTGGTCATGGAATTTCTCGTCGATGGCATCCAGCATGGTGAGCATTGAGGCCACTGTGGGATCCTGCTGCCAATCGGGATAGAACCAATGGGAATTGGTGATAGCCTGGGACAATCGTTGGGGTTTATATTCTCCTTTCAGGAGGGAAGAATAATCCACTTGAGGGTTGAGCAAGCAGTCGCAGAACTCAGCGGCGCTGCGACGCGTGCGGTAGGTGAACATTGAGAGCGTTAAATTGTCGCTTGACGCGTCCCTCATGGCGGAGAGAAAACGATTTGAAGGCTCGCTATTGAGGATCTTTTGGGCCAGATACCAATGAATCAAGAATAGAGTCGTAAGGCGTTGCTGTCCGTCGAGGGGTACAAATTCGCGACGTACCGAAGGGTCCTTGGCAGGCTCCGACACCCCGTAAACGAAGTCCAAGTCGCGACTGCCTGATGGTATCGTCATATACTCAAGGAGTTGTTGGAGAAAGTCGGCCCTTACCTCTCGGGCTTTATCGTTTCCGCGCCCTTGCGCATAATCGCGCTGGATAATGGGAATTACCAACTGGTAATCGCCGGGATGGTCTTTGGTACCGGTTGTGAATAACTGGAAGAAAGAGTATCGTTTGTTATTAAATTGGTTTTCGGCCATAGCAGGTTACTGTTGAGGGGGAAGATAAGGGGTGAGTTTGGCTTGAATGGCAGCCAGATAGTCGCGGGAGTCATCGTTGGTCCAGGTAAGCATGCCGTCGACACGCTTGCTATAATATTTCATGAACAAGTTTTTGGTGGCCAGAGGGATAAAGACACCCGCAGCGTCATAGTCCTGAATATACATGCGCTTGATCGCAAAAAAAGCGTTGCCATAGGAACGGTTGATCCAGTCGTTGAGAAGGGCCATGTTGCCAAGGCCGTCCTTGTCGTCAAGGCGGTCGTCCTCGAAATACACACGCATATCATGGAACGCCTGGGCGAGGAGTTGATCATACTGCTCACGGTCGCGTTGCTTGGGATCGATCATCGACAGCCGCTTGGCCTCGATAATCGTGTGGATAAGCTCCAGTTGCCGGGAACGAGCCTCCTTCTCGGGAGAATCCTCCATAGCCTGCACATCGTTGAATTGTCGCTGGTGATACTCTTGAGCCTTGTCAAGGATGTATTGGTTTTTGACGACTTCGTTGGTTTCAGGGTTCCCTTTTTCGTTGCGGCAATCTTTGGCGCGGGCTCCAGTAAAGTAATAGAGCATATCGTTGATCCAGGCCTCACGGGAAGCTGCGTCGCGAGGCACTTCCTGACGATCCTTGTCGGTTTGTGAGGCGATGTGCTCCCGGTCCCAGCCTTCTTGCTTGTAACGGTCGAAGGGGAATTTGATATCCGACCGCTCGCTTTCAATAACCGAGAGGACATTAAACAACAGAAGCACCCGCTGGATATCCATGTGGGGATATGAGAGTTGGGATAGCTGCACCCCTTTCATCAGTTCCTTTACCTGCCCCTTGATAGCCTCAAGAAACTCATCCTTGTTGAGACGTCGCTCGTGGGTATTGCCATCTTCAAGGCTAACGGTCTCGACGGCCAAGGATTTGATGAAGGGGATGGTCTTGCCGCAAGCGATCAGGTAACCTATGAGGTGGAAGAGGATGCGGTCGTGATACCAATATTCAAGTTCACGGAAATAATCCTTGACTTCTTTCCAAACGCTCTCAGCTGGACGTTGTTTAACCGACTTCTTCCCTTTCTTGTTCTTGGCCGCCTGGGTCAACCGCCGCTGGAAGCCGTTGAACGTGTGGTAAGCTTCCACTTCCTGGTTCCATCCTTCCATCAAGTCGAAAATCATCTCGATACGCGTGTCGTATTCTTTTGGCCAGTCGTTGCCCCCGAGGAAGTACCAGAAGGCGTCGTCTTGCAGTCGGTGCTCGATTTGGTTCCACTCCAGGGCGATTTGATTTTGCCGAAGGTTAATGCCCAATTCTTGGGCATGTCGCAAATCATCGCGGGCATTAGGGTTAACTTCGCCAAAATTGGAGTCCTTGAGAAACATGGCCTTAATCAACTCGGCGTTGGTCAGGGGAATTTTTCCGATGTTCAAGCGTGTGAAAATGCCCTCGCTGGTGGCTCGCTCAGCCTGGCCTATCTCATACCATATCACCCTTACATTATTGGCCATATCGACACCTCTCTTTTCTACCTCGTCGTCATCTTCCTCATCTGAATCAATGCTGGAGCCGAGAATAAATTCGGTGAGCAACCGGTCGTCATATTTGCCTTTATCACTTGAATCGCGATTGCTGAGCGCTTCTCGTAACGCCCGATAGACCAACCGCAAATGGTAAAAATCAATGCACTCAAGGGCATGAGAGTCGCAATATTCAGCTTCGGTGATTCGGTCGAGAAACTCTCGTGAGCCGGAGCGCGTCTGGTAATGAATCTCCAGCATTTGGAATTCTCCCCTGTCGTTGCGAGCGTCCACGTCAAACAACGCCTTGAGCAGCAACACCAGTGTGGTCAATCGTTGTTGGCCGTCGATTACCTCGTACCCATCGATCACGGTGCCATCGCTATCGGTCCACGAGCATGGCTTTACCACAACAGGTTGCAAGCAGTAGAAGGTGCCGTCGTTGTTTCTCTTGATCGACGCGATGAAATCACGGAAATCGTCGAGCATCTGCAAGCCCTGCATTGCGGTCCATCGATAGCCGCGTTGATAATCGGGGATAAAGAAGCGAAGCCCGCTTAAGGAGCGGATGTTGCGCAGTGAGATAGAATTTTCGGCGCTACAAGGTGTATCGGGGTGTCTAGGAGGGATATTTTGTTCCATGGCTTTAATGTGATGATGCAAATTTACCATCTTCCTTTGGGATAACCAATAACTCAAGATTGAATTTTTTGACAGATATAACCTTGAGGATTCGGGAAAAACGCGTAATTTTGTGGGCAATAAGTAAATAACCAAAATTCATCGCACTAATAACCACATCATGAAACGTTTCCCGCTATTCTTGAATCTGATAATAGCCTGCGCGGCTGTGGCCTTCGCCCAAGAGGGGGTGAAGCTCACCGGCACGGTCGTGGGCACGGCCCAGAGCGTCGACTATTCCACCAACACGCTGAGCTACACCGTCAACACTGCCGCCATGGCCCACGACGGCGACCTGTCGACCTGCTTCGCCTCCTACGCCCGCTCGTATACCTACACAGGCCTCGACCTTGGCGACAAATACGTCATCACCAAGGTGGGATGGTCGCCCCGAAACGACAGCTTGGGGCCCAACCGACTGGTGCTGGGAATGTTCGAGGGCGCCAACCGCGAGGATTTCCTCGACGCCGTGCCTCTATATATGATCACCCAAGCGTGCTCAATCGGCACGTATGGCTATGGCGAGGTGGATTGCTCGCGCGGATTCCGTTATGTGAGGTACGTAGGTCCCAGTGACGCCCGCTGTAACGTGGCCGAGGTGGAATTCTACGGCTATCGCAGCGACGGCGACGACTCCCACATAGGGCGTATCACCAATCTCCCCACGGTAATTATCCACACGGTTGACGCCGAGGAACCCTACGACAAAGAGCACAACATCACCTCGCTTGTGACCGTGCTTAGCGACGACGACGGCGGTTACATCCTGGAGGCCGACGCCACTACCCGCCTGCGCGGGAACGCCTCGCTGCAATTTGACAAGAAGCCCTACCGCATAAAGTTTGAGAAAAAGCAACATATCCTGCCCGACACCCCTGCCAAGTGCAAGAAGTGGACATTGATCAACAATTACGGCGACAAGACGTTGATACGCAACTGCATAGCCTTTGAGGTGAGCCGAATCGCAGGAATGGAATACACCCCTTATTGCCGACTGGTGGACGTGGTGCTCAACGGCGAGTACAAAGGCACCTATCAACTTTGCGACCAAGTGGAAGTCAACCCCGGACGTATCGAGATCGACGAGATGACACCCGAGGATATCTCAGGCGAGGCCCTCACGGGTGGATACTTCATCGAGGTGGACGCCTACGCCGACCAGGAGGTGTCGTGGTTCAACTCCTACAGCTATATTCCCGTCACGATCAAAAGCCCCGAGGACGACGCCATCACCAGCGAGCAACGCACGTATATCGAGGACTATTTCAACGACATGGACCATCGCGTGTACAACTCCAAATGGGCAGGCTCCGGCTCCTACCGCGAGATTCTCGACATGCCGTCGTTTATCCGCCATTTCCTGATTGGCGAGGTATGCGGCAACCCCGACACTTACTGGAGCACCTATATGACCAAGCGCCGCGGCGACGACCTGCTACGCGTGGGACCCGTGTGGGATTTCGACCTGGCCATGGACAACGATAGCCGCATCTATCCAGTCAACAACCGCTCCAACTGGATATACAAATCAGCATCCTCAGCCGGCTCGATGAAGACATTCGCCTCGAAAGTGCTGGAATCCGACCCCGCGAGCGCCGAGGAGATCTACTCGATATGGTCGCAGATGCGTTTTAGCGGCCTTGACGCCGATTATCTCGACGAATACATCGACTCCCTTGTTGACGAGATTAACGCCTCCCAGTCCCTTAATTTCAAGCGCTGGCCCATCCTCAACCGTTACGTGCACCTCAATCCCAAAACCTACTCCACCTACCAGGCCGCGGTGAACGACGTGAAATCGTTTATGCGCAAGCGCATCACGTGGATCGACAACAAATTGGGATTCGACCCCTCTGGCGCGCGCCCTGTCGCGGTTGACAGCGACGAGCCTGTCGAGTATTACAACTTGCAGGGAATGCGCGTCCTGGAGCCTCAAAAGGGCATGTTGCTGATCAAGCGGCAAGGCACTACCGCCGTCAAAATCATCTACTAAGTAATAGTTGTTAGTTGTTAGCTCAACTTTCTCAAGTTATGAAACCACGAATTAACACTAATGAACACTAACAAATTAACAAGGTTCCTAATAAATTTTAGAGAGCTAACGCTCTTTAATTAACACTAATGCAGATAGCGTTGCGTTATGGAAATTCGTGTTAATTCTTTGCGAAGCAAAGCTTAATTCTTGAATGAGGATAAAGATTAATCGCTGAATTAGTGGAAATTCGTGAAAATTAGTGGTTTCTCGGATTACTTGCGAAACTTGGATTGTTAGTGGTTAGTTGTTAGTGGTTAAGTATAATAGCCGTTTTGATGGAGGGAGGGTGGAAACTCCCTTCACTTGGAGCCGGGAAATAACAAAGGGCCAGGGAAAACAACAGAGGATCCTGAAAAAACATGTGACTTTAATCCCGCTCAGAAGATAATGCTGAGCGGGATTTTTATTAGATATTCAAGTTATTCGCAAGTTATCCAAGAAACCACGCAATTATTCACCGCATATTTTAACCTGTGTTTTATGGGATATACACTGAGAGGGTGGTCGGCTTGCCGACCCCGCGCAAGTAGCGCAGTCCGGGCGCGGTCGGCTTGCCGACCCGTCCGGGCTGGGTATAGGATGTAGTAGGCGGGGAGCCTCGGCTTGCCGAAGCCTTCCACAGCCTCAAATAAGCGGCATGAATTTATATTGAAGATTCACCACCCGATTTAACCTCAACAAACGGTCATACTCGTCAAAAACGGCTTTGGGTTTCAAGCTCATACTCCACAAAAAGTGGATGTGGTCGGCGACTTGAAGTCCCACTGGGATCAGAGCTTCCCTGTACTTCACGGCGAAGACCGTGTGCAGATATATTGTGTAATAAGTGTTAGCCATAACGTGGGGAAAGCAAGGGATAAATAAAGGGGGTAGGAGGGAGGATTTTCTGAATTTTTCTGGAGCCAAAGCCAAGAAGGGGGAGAAAATGAGCTAATGTTTTCGTAATAATGTAAAATATAGGGGGTTATGTGTTAAATAAGTGAAATTAGATGACCTAATAAGGCTCTGAGGTTGTTATATTTTCAAACGACCGATAAAAGGCTCGCAAATTTCACAAAACGGAATTTTGGGCCGTGGCAAGTTGGTAAACGCGCTCCTTAAAATAACAAATACAAATTATCGAACTCCAAAATTTGATATTTGCATTTGATAATTGGTTTTAAAATCAAATTCCGATTTTCAAAATCAATTTTCTGAATTCACTTATTTTGAAAAAATCGATGTGAGTGGATTAGCAAACTTGCGTTTAAACATTAGTTTCCGAAACCAAATTTCAGCGATTCACTTTCTTTTGCATCCATTGTATTCTTCTACAAATCAGATAGAATACAAAAATTTCTTTTAGTAAATATTCTACTTTTCTCTCTAGAGAACCCAATTTAGACTTCCAAAGAAGGTTGTTGTTCACCAATGTGTTTACATATCAGTAGATTACATCATTTTTCTACAATATCACTTCAATGTTTGCATTTGCAATTGCAACACCATGATTTATGAGTTTTAATTCGCAAATTCGCTTTTCTCAACTCGTTTATTTTCGCAAATTTGGAGATTTGAATTTTTATGATTACATTTGCACACTCAATAATTGCAATCGTCAATCGCCATGGATATCGTAAATCGGCTCAAATTTTTTCTCGATCAGCAGGGGCTCACGAGCTCCCAGTTTGCCGACGCTTGCCGGATACCCCGTCCCACGCTCTCGCAGTTGCTCACGGGAAGGAACAAAAAAGTGAGCGACGAGATTTTTGCCAAGATACACGATGCCTATCCTCAGCTGTCAATCCTGTGGCTGATGTTCGGCGAGGGGCAACCTGTCACTGGCGCCGGTCCCTCGGGCTCGGTCGCAACTCAGGGAGGTGCGTCGGGCGACACCGCCTCCACCCCCACTCGCCCCAGTGGCGATTTCCGTGAGCTTGGCTCCTCCTCTTCCGACACAACCTCAGTCTCCCCGGGAACAGGGTCGCGTGGGATGATTGACTTTGGAAATTCCCTTTTCGACTCCGACCCCACCGATTTCGCTTCCGACCAACCCGTCTCCCCCAACTCGCAAAGTGGAGGCGCCGCCACAAACTCCCACCCCCTATCCCAGCTTGGAGCCATGGGCGCCGCCGCCCCGGCAAACGCAATTGCCAATGGGACCAATAGCGCTGCGGCGAGTGAAACCCAGGGCACTATCTCCATCAGCCCCGACTCCTCCAAGAAGATCACTTCAATCGTGGTATTCTACAACGACAACTCTTTCCAGTCGTTCGCTCCCACAGCGTAGAATCGCCGGTGGCCAATTAAGCGTAGCGAGAATGGAAAATTCACGGCCGAGTGGCCAAGCGATCATAAATTTTAAAATCTCAGCCGCCCATTGGCCCCATAAGCCCCATAAGCCCCATAAAGCCCCATAAGCCCTATAAGTCCCATAAGCCCCATAAGCCCTATAAGCCCCATAATCCCCATAGGGCATTAGGAGGCGTTGCGCGGGAGGGGATTTTTGTGTATCTTCGCGGGTGATATGAGGAAGGGAAGATTAATAATCATAATAGCTTGCTTGGCCGTGGCGATGACCGGCTTGAGCGGTTGTCGCAAGGACTATGGCCGCGAAGCCGAGTCGGCCTATCAGCAGACCGTTGACCATTACCGCCATGGGGAGTCATTGGCTAGTGATTCCACCTTGGGCGAGGCAGCCAAGCATTTCGCGGAAAAAGAGCCGTTGAAAGCGATGCATTGCCGTATGCTTGAGGCCGTGCGTATGCACCAGTTGGGACAATCAACAAAGGCCATGGGGCAGTTGGATTCCCTTGAAACGCTGCCCGATTTCCCCCCGATGATGTTGCCCGAGTTGGTAGAGATGCGGTTGAGAATCGCCTCGCAATGCAAGGACACCGAAAGGATGTTGCCCGATGCCAAGCGATTGCTGAAGGTTACCCGAGACATGGACCGTCGCGTGGAGTGTCTGAAGGCGTTGCAAGAGGCATTCGAGCAATTGAGCCAACCCGACAGTGCCTTGATCGCCAACGACATGCTTCTGATAGCCATAGAGGAGATCCCCCGACCTGAGTTAAAGCACCCTACCCTTACTGACCGTGCCCGACTCCTGGAACAGAGCGGCCATCCCAAGGATGCTGAGGCGTTGCGAAGCTTGCTCAACGACACCATCGACCAACCCACTTCCCTATGAACGACAGCTTACCAAGTTGCTCTCCCAAGGTAAAAGATTCTCACATTTAAGGGTAGATAACAAATCACGAAATTTCCAATAAGATTATATGACCAAAAAATATTTGAAGGATTACAAGATAGTGGCCAACGAGCCGATTCATCGAGCGTATTCGCTGATGGTGCTGGCCACGGCCGACGGCTCAGAGATGCCGCAGATGGAGCCGGGGCAGTTCGTGGAGGTGGCCGTTCCCGACGCACCCCACACGTTGTTGCGCCGCCCGATTTCGGTGCATGATGTCGACGCCTCTACACTGTCGCTGTTGATACGCCGCGCTGGCGAGGGCACCGACAAGCTCTGTGACCTTCCCGCGGGCAGGATTCTCAACATCCTTGGCCCCCTCGGGCACGGCTTTGACATCCGTCCCGGCAAGGCTTTGCTGGCGGGTGGTGGCGTGGGGGTAGCCCCCCTACTCTATCTGGGCAAGCGGCTGAAGGAGGCAGGTGCCGAGCCAACGTTCCTCTTGGGAGCACGGTCGAAGGACGACGTCCTGCGTTTAGAAGAATTTGAGGCCATCGGCAAGGTTTATGTGTCAACCGAGGACGGCACTCTGGGCCACAAGGGGTTGATTACGGCCAATCCGGCATGGCAGCAACAGTGGCCAGTGATTTATTGCTGCGGCCCGATGCCGATGATGAAGGCTGTGGCGCGACTGGCGGCTAAGACCGGCACTGAGTGCCAAGTGTCGCTTGAGAACATGATGGCGTGCGGCTTGGGCGCTTGCTTGTGCTGCGTGGAGCCTACAATCAAGGGCAACGTGTGCGTATGCACCGAGGGCCCGGTTTTCAACATTAACCAGCTTTTGTGGCAAGATTAAGGTATGGCAAAGTTAGAAGTAAAGATAGGCCAAATGCGCCTCAAGAATCCGGTGATGACCGCCTCGGGCACATTCGGTTACGGATTGGAATTCGACGACTTGATCGACCTCAACCGCCTTGGCGGATACATCGTAAAGGGTACCACCCTCAACGCCCGCGAAGGCAACCCCTACCCCCGCATGGCCGAAACACCCTCGGGAATGCTCAACGCCGTGGGACTGCAAAACAAGGGTGTCAACTATTTCATCGAGCATATATATCCGGAAATCAAGGAGATTGACTCCAAGATGGTGGTCAATGTGTCGGGAGCCAAGCTCAGCGACTATGTGGAGGTGTGTGAGCGGCTCGCTCCTCTTGACAAGGTTGCGGCTGTGGAGATCAACATCTCTTGCCCCAACGTTAAACAAGGTGGGATGGCTTTCGGCACAACCTGCCAGGGTGCCGCTGAGGTAACCCGCGCGTGCCGTGAGGCTTTCCCCCGCACGATGATCATCAAGCTGTCGCCCAACGTCACCGACATCGCCTCAATAGCCCTTGCGGCTGAGGCCGAGGGAGCCGATTCGGTGTCTCTAATCAACACCCTTTTGGGTATGGCCATCGACGCTGAGCGCCAGCGTCCGTGCCTGTCCACCATCACCGGTGGCTTGTCGGGGCCGGCCGTGAAGCCCGTGGCGCTGCGCATGGTGTGGCAAGTGGCTCATGCCGTGAAGATTCCCGTGATCGGCTTGGGAGGCATCACCACGGCTACCGACGCTATCGAGTTTATGCTCGCCGGGGCTAGGGCTATCCAGATCGGCACGGCCAATTTCATCGACCCGTCGGTGACAATGAAGGTGATTGACGGCATCCAGGATTACTGCCAGCGTCATGGCGTGAGCGACATCAATGAGATCGTGGGACTGGTCTAACGACAAAGGCAAGAGGCAAGAGGCAAAAGGCAAGAGGCAAAAGGCAAGAGGCAAGAGTAGGAATCCTCTGAATACTGAAAACTAAAAACTAAAAACTAAAACCTAAAAACTAAAAACTATATATGTTGAGATCCGAGCAAGTGAGGGTAAAGCCCGAGGTGGCGTACAATGAGTTGCTACTCAAGGCATTTCTGTCCACCCATCTGGGTATCGATGTCAACCGCATCGCCCATGTGGAGATACGCCGACGCTCCATCGACGCGCGTCAGCGGCAGGTGATGGTCAACCTTACGGTCGATGTGCACATCGACCAACGGGAAGCGATCCCACCGGCTCCCCTACCCGACTATAAGGACGTGCACCATGCGCCCCAAGTGATTGTGGTGGGCGCTGGTCCCGCCGGGTTGTTCGCGGCTCTTAAACTGATTGAATTGGGCTTGAAACCGATTGTGCTGGAGCGAGGCAAGGCTGTTGACGAGCGTCGCAAGGACCTGGCGATGATCAACCGCGAGGGCGACATCGACCCGGATTCCAACTATTGCTTCGGCGAGGGTGGAGCGGGTGCCTTTTCCGACGGAAAGCTCTACACCCGTTCCAAGAAACGCGGCTCGGTGGAGGAGATCCTCAACATCTTGCACCTCCACGGGGCTTCGGCCGACATCCTCGTTGACGCTCATCCCCATATCGGCACCGACCGCCTGCCACAAGTGATCTCCAACATTCGCCACACCATCCTCAACCACGGCGGAGAAGTGCATTTCGGCTCCCGGGTAACTTCGCTGATACTCGACGACAAGGGCGAGGTGAAGGGAGTGGAAACCGCCGACGGGCTCGAGTATTCAGGTCCTGTAATCCTGGCCACCGGCCACTCGGCTCGCGATATGTACCGACAATTGGATGCTCAACGCATCCCCCTGGAGGCCAAAGGGCTGGCCGTTGGCGTAAGACTCGAGCATCCCCAGCAGCTAGTGGACCGCATCATCTATCACAACCCCAACGGTCGGGGGAAATACCTTCCACCAGCCGAATACTCCATGCTGACGCGCGTGGACGGCCGTGGCGTCTACTCCTTCTGTATGTGCCCCGGCGGGTTTATCATCCCCTCGGCTTCCGGGCCTTACCAGCAAGCTGTCAACGGCATGTCGCCTTCCAATCGAGGTACTCGCTGGGCTAATTCGGGCATGGTTGTGGAGGTGCTTCCCGAGGATGTTCCCGGCGATGATCCATTGCGCATGTTGCAGATGCAGGAGCGTATCGAGCGGGCATTCTACGAGGAGTCGGACAAAAGCCAAAACGCTCCGGCGCAGCGAATGACTGATTTCGTCAATTCCCGAGCCTCCACCGCCCTACCCTCGACATCTTACGCTCCAGGCATCCATCCGGCGCGTATCGACCAATTGCTACCCAAGGAGATTGCCACACGCCTGCAGCAAGGTTTCCGCGATTTCGGGAAAAAGTACAAGGGGTTCTTGTCGCCCGAGGCCACGCTGATCGGTTGCGAGACACGCACGTCATCACCCGTGCGCATCACCCGCGACCCAGAGACTCTTGCCCATCCCCAACACCCCGGATTGTATCCCTGTGGCGAGGGAGCTGGCTACGCGGGGGGAATCGTCTCGGCGGCCATCGACGGGCAACGAGTGGCGGCAGCTATCGCCGAGTGTTTCAAGAAGTGATTCTGGAATGCAGGACCGCGGTAGGAGTCCAATGGAGAGTGGTGCGCGCGTGGGCGTTGGAGAAAGTGAGCGTACGCGTCATGGTGCGCAATTTCCGTGTGTTTAGTGGGGCTTTGGGACCCATCAAATCCCCGATTTTGGCTAAGCAGCATGCTAGCCAATAGGGAATAGAACGGGGCTCGGGACGACCTAATTCCCTTGCTATTATTGCACCTAGCTCGGCGAACGACGGGTAGGTGTCATCACATATATTATATATACCGGGATTATCCACCACCAGAGGGAATAAACGGGCAATATCGGTAGCCATCAACGCGCTTTTGCGGGCATGTCCTCCCGCGATATGGACATAGCGTCCCGTGCGGATTCCCCGGATCATGGCTCGTAGGTTGCCTCGCGGATTACTTCCCACAATCAGGGCTGGTCGCAATATCCCCAAGGCTACATTATGTTGTTTACACCAAGTGATTAAGAATTGCTCGGCTTGGATCTTGCTTTTAGCATAGGGAATGGTCCCGGCCAATGGCGCGTCCTCGGTGATGTCCTCACCCTCATCGCCCCCATAGACGGCCACCGAACTGATATACACCAATGCCCGAGGCACACCTACCCTCTCCAATGCTTGGCAAAGGTTGATTGTGCCCTGAACGTTGACGTCAAAGAATTGGTTGGCTTGACCGGGGGTGTAAGGGATGTCGTGGGCCTTGCCGGCCGCGTGCATTACCAAGTCGAAGCGGCTGGTCAACCGTGGTTGCTCCTTGGACAGATCCACAGCGATTTCATTGGTGTGGGAGCGTCCCAGGGTGGTAATGGCGTATCTCTCTTGGAGTAGAGGCAGGGTATTGCGGCCCAGAAATCCCGAGGCGCCAGTGAACAGGAGGGTTTCTTTGGCTCCCGAAACGGCTGGGGTGCTATCGCGGGTATTAATTGCCAAGGTCGCTGAGGAATTTGATGCGTACGAGGCGTATCTCTTCCTCGGTGTAGTCGTCACCGAGCTCTCGGATAGCGGTCTGCAGGTCGTCGGTTTCGGCCTCGCGGAAGTACTCGAAGATGTCGTGCTGGAGATCCTCGTCGACCACCTCGTTAATGAAGTAGGAGATGTTGATCTTGGTGCCAGAATAGACAATAGCCTCCACCTTGTCGAGCAACTCCGAGAAATCGAGGCCTTTCGACGCGGCGAGCTCGTCGAGAGCGATACGGCGGTCGATTGCTTGTATGATAGAGAATTTGAGGTCGTTTTTGTTGGCGACGGAGCGCAAGCGCAGGTCTTCGGGACGCTCAATCTCGTTCTCCTCGACATGTTGCTTGATCACCTTGATAAACTCCTCGCCGTAGCGTTTCACCTTGCCGTCGCCCACGCCGGTGATGTTTTTAAGTTCTTCAAGGGTAATGGGATAGGTGGTAGCCATGGCCTCCAACGAGGGATCCTGGAACACAATATAAGGAGGCAGAGACAGCTTCTTGGCTATCTTTTTGCGCAAGTCCTTAAGGATTGCGAAAAGCTCGGGGTCGACTGCCGAGGTAGCTCCACCCTTACCGGGGGCCTCCTCGTAGTCGTCATTAAACTCATTATCTTCCACGATGGTGAATGATTGGGGATTGTTGAGGAATTCTCGGCCACGCGGGGTGACTGAGATGATGCCATAGTTCTCGATTTCGCGGGCCAGGTAGCCGGCGATGATGGCTTGGCGCAAGACGGCGCCAAGGTAGCGGTCAGAAGCGTCGGAGCAGCAACCGAAGCAGTCAAGCTCGGTGTGCAGGTAACTTTTGACCGTGGGAGTAGCCTTGCCGAGCATCACGTCGACGATATAGTCGGCCTTGAACTTCTCTTTCAGGGCGATGATGGTCTCGATGGCTGCGCAGAGGTCGTCCTTGGCCTCGACGCGTTTCTTGGGGTGCAGACAGTTGTCGCAGTTGCCACAATTGTCCTCAGGATACTCCTCACCGAAGTAGTGGAGGAGCGATTTTCGGCGGCACACGGCGCTTTCGGCGTAGCTGGCCGTTTCAATCAGTAGTTGCTTGCCAATCTCCTGCTCGGCGATGGGCTTGCCCTGCATGAATTTCTCCATCTTCTGGAGGTCCTTGGCGGCATAGAAGGTGAGGCATTGGCCTTCGCCTCCGTCACGCCCGGCGCGCCCCGTCTCTTGGTAATATCCCTCGAGCGATTTGGGCATGTCGTAATGGATCACGTAGCGCACGTCGGGTTTGTCGATACCCATACCGAAAGCGATGGTGGCCACGATGATGTCGACCTCCTCCATCAGGAACGCGTCCTGGTTCTTGGAGCGTGTGGCCGCGTCCATGCCGGCGTGGTAGGGCAAAGCCTTGATGTTGTTGACCTGCAACAGCTGTGCCAACTCCTCCACTTTTTTGCGGCTCAGGCAGTAGATGATGCCCGATTTACCCTCGTTGTTGAGGATGAAGCGGATAATCTCCTTGTCGATGTTGGCCGTCTTGGGACGCACCTCGTAGTAGAGGTTGGGGCGGTTGAACGACGACTTGTACACCTTGGCGTGGGTCATGCCCAGGTTCTTTTGGATGTCGTGCTGCACCTTGGGAGTGGCCGTTGCCGTCAAGGCAATCACGGGTCGCTTACCTATCTCGTTGATAATGGGGCGGATGCGGCGATACTCGGGGCGGAAGTCGTGTCCCCATTCCGAGATACAGTGGGCCTCGTCAACGGCGTAGAAGGAGATGGGGATAGTCCTGAGGAATTCAATGTTCTCCTCCTTGGTCAACGACTCGGGAGCCACATAGAGCAGCTTGGTCTTGCCGGAGGTGATATCGGCTTTTACCTGATCGATAGCGGCGCGGTTGAGCGACGAATTGAGGAAATGGGCGATGTCGTCGGCCTCCGAGAAGTTGCGCATGGCGTCGACCTGATTCTTCATCAGGGCGATTAGCGGGGAGATGACGATAGCTGTTCCCTCCATCAAAAGCGATGGTAGCTGGTAACAGAGTGATTTGCCTCCGCCCGTGGGCATGAGGACGAACACGTCGTCGCCTTCCAGCAGGGAGGTGATGATGGCTTCTTGGTTACCTTTGAATTTCTCGAATCCAAAGTGGAGTTTCAATGCGTCGGTAAGCGCTTGCTGGTCAATCATGGGTAAAATAGTGTCTATAAGGTTGGAGAGATGAGGTATGCTCTACTTATTTGTATGGTTGAAATAATGGGTTATTTGATTTGGTTGTCTTCGAAGTGGGCTTTCTGGAGCTGCTTCTGTGCATAGTCGGCGGTGACGGTGAACTCCTTGATGTCCATCGAGGGAGCCTCGTACATCAGGTCGATCATAATCGACTCGACAATGGAGCGCAGGCCACGGGCACCGAGCTTGTATTCGATAGCCTTGTCGACGATGAGGTCGAGGGCGTCGTCGGCGAACGTGAGCTTCACGCCGTCCATCTCGAAGAGTTTCTTGTATTGTCGGGTTATGGCGTTCTTGGGCTCGGTGAGGATGGCGCGCAGGGCATCGCGGTCGAGGGGATCGAGATGGCACAGGATAGGCAAGCGACCGATGATTTCGGGGATAAGGCCGAACGATTTCAAGTCCTGTGGAGCAACGTATTGGAGGTAGTTGTCGCGCTGTATCTTTTGGCGTGCGGGGTCGGTGGAGTAGCCTACGACATGAGTGTTCAATCGATGGGCTATTTTGCGCTCGATGCCGTCAAATGCGCCACCGCAGATAAAGAGGATGTTCTTGGTGTCCACCTCGATGAGCTTTTGCTCGGGATGCTTGCGGCCGCCCTGGGGAGGCACGCTCACGATTGAGCCCTCAAGCAGCTTCAACAGGCCTTGCTGCACGCCCTCGCCCGAGACGTCGCGGGTGATCGACGGGTTGTCGCCTTTGCGGGCGATTTTGTCAATCTCGTCGATGAAGACGATACCGCGCTGCGCGGCCTCCACGTCGTAATCCGAGGCTTGGAGCAGCCGAGTCAATAGGCTCTCGATATCCTCGCCCACATAACCGGCCTCGGTAAGGACAGTAGCGTCGACTATGGCGAAGGGCACCTTCAGGAGGCGGGCGATTGTCTTGGCAAGGAGGGTTTTGCCTGTGCCCGTGGGACCTACCATGATGATGTTGCTCTTCTCGATGTCGACATCATCCTCCATGTGTTGTTGCAGACGTTTATAGTGGTTGTAGACAGCCACGGAAAGATACTTCTTGGCGGCGTCCTGCCCCACCACGTATTGGTCGAGGAAATCGTTGATCTCCTTGGGAGTGGGAATCTTTTCCATTGCGAACGCTTCCTTGCTTCCCTTGCCGTGGGAATGGCCGGGAAGCTCGCCGAGCATCTCGTTGATCGACTGTATACACTCCACGCAGATGTAGGTACCGTCGCCCAGGGCCGAAGGGATCATGCCTTGCGACATGTCGGCGGGTCGGCCGCAGAACGAGCAAGTGGGCTTGTGGGTTGATTTCTTAGCCATGGGGGTTGACTGGTTTATTATGAATTTTGTCGCTTTATCCATTTAAGAGGCCTCGCGCGGGTATCGACTAAAATCGATTAAGGGTATCTATTGACTTCGACTAAAATCGATTAAGGGTATCTATTGACTTCGACTAAAATCGAGTGAAATCGAGTGAAATCGAAAGAAATCGATCCCGTGGGGGAGCCCCCGCTTCGGGGGTTTGGGGGCCTGCTGTTTGGGGGCCTGCTGTTTGGGGGCCTAATGCTTCGCCTTGGAGAGGACGTCGTCGATCATGCCGTATTCCTTGGCCTCCTCGGCGGTCATCCAGTAGTCGCGGTCGGAGTCGCGCTCCACTCTTTCGAGGCTCATGCCCGAATGGTCGGCGATAATCTGGTACAATTCTTTTTTGAGCTTGAGGATCTCGCGGGCGGTAATCTCGATGTCCGAGGCTTGACCTTGCGCTCCACCCATGGGCTGGTGAATCATCACGCGAGAGTGCTTGAGAGCGAATCGCTTGCCCTTGGTGCCGGAAACGAGCAGCACAGCCGCCATGGAGGCCGCCATACCGGTGCAGATGGTGGCTACATCGCTCGAGATGTACTGCATGGTGTCGTAGATGCCAAGGCCGGCGTAAACCGAGCCGCCAGGGGAGTTGATGTAGATCGACACGTCCTTGCCGGGCTCGGCCGAGTCGAGGTAAAGCAGCTGGGCTTGGATAACGTTGGCGGTGTAGTCGTTAACGTCGGTACCCAGGAAAATGATGCGGTCCATCATCAGACGCGAGAACACGTCCATCTGGGCTACGTTCAGCTGGCGCTCCTCGATAATCGTGGGCGAGATGTAGCTGGAGGTGATGGCCGCGGAGGCCGCTTTGGAGTATTGGTCGAGGGCTAAGCCATTCATGCCGAGGTGGCCTGTGGCGAAGCGGCGGAAGTCGTTTTGAATGTTCATAATCCTTTTTTCCTTAGTATTAACATTCAAAGATATAACATTTTTTACTCTCCAACAAATTTTTTCGACGATTTTTCACCACAAATAAAAAAGCGTCCCCTCGAAAGGGACGCTTTTTATTTATTTTAGGAATTTTCTGCCTCTTGCGCTCTCGTTATTACGTTATAACGTTATAACGTTATTACGACACAAGAAAGGAAGCCGTTTTACGCCTCCTTGCCGGGGGCGGCCTCCTCAACGAGCTTCTTGAAGTCGTCGAGCGACACCTCCTTGAGATCGAGGGTGACGGATGCCTTGATGATGTTGAAGAGCTTCTGGTCGCTCACCTGCTCAATCAGACGTTGACGGTAGTTCTTGTCGGCGACGATGTTCTTGGCGAAGTTGGTGATCGTGTCCTCATCGACATTGGTCATGCCGTACTGTGCGAACTGCTGTGCGGCGATCTGCTTGCCGATAGCCAGAAGGTCGGCCTCGGTAATCTGCATGTCGTGGGTGCGGGCGATGTGGTCGCGGATCATCTGCCAGCGCAGAGCGGGAATCATCGAGTCAAACTCGGCATCGAGTTTCTCGGCCGTCAGCTCGGGATTGCGGGCGAGCATGAGTTTCTTGAGGAAACCCTTGGGAATCTCGAAGTCGCCAGCCTGCTTGGTGAAGTAGTTCTGAGCGTCGAGGCGGAAGAGAGTCTCGCTGTTGGGAGCCAGGCTCTGGGCGATCATCTGCTTGAGGGCCTCGTTGTAGGCCTTCTCGTCCGTAACCTTGTCCTTGCCGAACACTTCGTCGTAAAATTCCTGACCGTGCTCGGCCAATTTGAGGACGATAATCTCCGATATTACCATCTGGAAATCGTTGTGAAGGTCGGTGACGCGGTCCTTGTCTACGTGAAGCATGGAGGCCAGCTCTGGGATGTGACCGTCGCAGGTTTTCCAGGGGTTGAACACCACTTTATCACCTAGCTTTTTGCCCATGAACAGGTCGGCCTGCTCCTTGCTCTTGAAGTACATGGGGCCTACGATGCCGTCTACCACCTGGATAGCATCATCGCCTTCCTTAACGGTGCCGTCCTCGTTGAGCTCCATAATTGCGCCCTTGACGAGAGCCTTTGCGTCAACTTCCTCCCCGGGCACCTGAGCACCGAAACGCTCGCGCAGCTGGGTATCCTGCTCCTTGAGCATGTCGTCAGAAACCTTGATGGTATAGAAAGGAAGATGCTCGCTCTTATCGAGGGTGATGTTGATGTTGGGAAGCAAGCCGATCTCGAATTGGAAAGTGTAGTCCTTGTCGTCCATTTTGATCTCTTTCACCTCCACGGGCAGGGGCTGGCCGAGGATCTCGAGCTTGTTGTCCTCGATGTATTTGAAAGCGGCCTCGGCTGCATCATGGTTGAGCACCTCGCTCTTTACCTGGCGCCCGAAACGGCGGCGGAGCTGGTCGACGGGCACGTGGCCGGGACGGAAGCCAGGGATTTTGTGGGTGCGGCCAATCTCCTTGAGGTCGCTGTTCACTTTGTCTTTGTAGTCGCTCTCTTCGATGTTGACGTTGAGGATTGCGGTAACGTCGTCGAGTTTCTCAAGTGTTACGTTCATTTTATCGTGGTTGATTTGGTATGATACACATTATTATATATACGCCCGAAACGCGATGAATGTTTTGCACCAGGGGCATAACAGAGTGCAAAATTAACCTAAAAATTCCAACTCGCCAAATTTCGGTCGATTCTCACGGCGAAATCGGTTGTGTTTCACCGAAAAATGCTTAACTTTGTCGGTCGAAAACCAAGTCAACGTCACGTGAAGAAGATTACATTGATATTAGGGGCCCTCGCGGCCATAGCTTTCGCCCAAACCCGCAACAACATCGCCGAAGAAGTGGCATGGGAGGTGGGCGACCAGCTTATCTATAAATCAGATATCGAAAGCGCCTACCAGGACTTGCAACGGTCGCAAACCAAGCTCAACGGCGATCCCTACTGCGTCATCCCTGAGCGTCTGGCCATCGAAAAGTTGTTCCTCCATCAGGCCGACTTGGACACTGTGGAGGTGCCCGAATCCCGTATCAGCGCTCAAGTGGAGTCGCAAATCAACTACTACATCGCCTCCATCGGCTCCCGAGAGAAAGTGGAAACCTACTTCGGCGCCACCATCCCCGAGATGCGCGAGAAGATGCGCGAACAACTTACCACACAGCTCCGCATCGAGGAGGTGCAACGCAACCTCACCAAGGATATCAAGACCACACCCAGCGACGTGCGCCGCTATTTCGACGCCCTTCCCAAGGACTCTATCCCCTACGTGCCCATGCAAGTGGAGGTGCAAATAATCTCCATCAACCCCAAAATCCGCCCCGAGGAGATTGACTACGTGAAAGCCAAATTACGCGAGATCTCGGAGAATGTCAACTCTGGCAAGGAGACATTCTCGTGGA
Organism: uncultured Muribaculaceae bacterium; assembly: GCA_964562375.1. Classification (GTDB taxonomy): domain Bacteria; phylum Bacteroidota; class Bacteroidia; order Bacteroidales; family Muribaculaceae; genus JAJPXC01. Next base: position 21,307 of record CAZLSW010000048.1, read on the forward strand.
ACGCTATTCGATGGTCGGAGGACCCCAGCAGCTCCCGTGGAGGCGAGCTCGGTTTCATGTCCAAATCCCAGCTGGTGCCTGAATACGCCGCCGTGGCTTTCAACCTCCCCGACGCGTCCAAGGTATCCCGTATCGTCGAAACTCAATACGGTTTCCACATCATCCAGCTTATCGAGAAGCGCGGCGACCGCATCAACACGCGCCATATCCTGCTCAAGCCCAAAGTCAAAGAGGAGGACCTGATTGAAGCCATCAATCGCCTTGACACACTGCAAAACGATATCGTGGTCAACAAGGCTTTCACTTTTGAGGAAGCCGCTCCCTACCTGTCGCAAGACAAGGACACGCGCAACTCCCGCGGCCAGATGGTGAACCAACGCACCGGCACATCACGATTCGAGATGTCCCAGCTGCCCCAAGAGATCGCCAAGGTGGTCGACACCCTGCAAGTGGGCGACGTTTCCCGCGCGTTCATCATGACCGACCCCAACACCTACCGCGAGAAGGTGGCAATCGTAAAGCTTTCCAACCGCATCGAGCCTCATCAAGCCAACCTTGCCGACGACTATCAGATGATCAAAGGCATGTACGAGAACGCCCAGAAATACGAAATCCTCAAGGAGTGGCTCGAGAAGAAAATCAACGAGACCTACATCCGTATCGAGGACGGCTGGCGCGACTGCGACTTCGAGCACAACTGGATGAAGAAATAACCACTTGCGATGAGCTATCGTCGAGGCAACACTACCGGAAGGGGAGCGGCAATCACGGCCGTTGCCCTTTTGGCTATGTCGATGCTCGGCGCTCCGCAATCCAACAAGCCCGACAACGACCCGATTCGCCCCACCATTCCCACAGCCAATCGCTACCAGCAAGGAAAGGTGTTCCTCGAGCGAGCCGACGAGCTACGTGCCGTGGAGAACACCGGTTACCAATTGGTTGTGGGCAACGTGGAGTTTCGCAAAGGCGACATGTTCATGTACTGTGACAGCGCCCACTTCTACGACTCCACCGAGTCGCTCGAGGCCTTCGGCAACGTGAGGATGGAGCAGGGCGACACCCTCTTCGTCTATGCCGATATGCTCAATTACGACGGCCAATTGGAGCTCGCCGAGCTATTCGCCGACCCCGGCAAAAAGGTGCGCCTGATCAACCGCGACGTGATGCTCCAAACCGACGTCTTCAACTACGACCTCGGTATCAACCTCGGATACTATAAGGTGGGAGGAGTGCTCACCGACAAGGAGAACCGGCTCGAATCCATCGAGGGAGAGTACTCACCATCCTCCAAGGACGCCAACTTCTACGGGCACGTTCACCTCAACTCCCGGAACGAAAAGGACACCCTCGACATCTTCACCGACACTTTGCTTTACAACACCGACACCCATATCGCCGAATTGGTGTGCCCATCTGAAATAGTCAACGCCGAAGGCACTATCTTCACATCCAACGGCACCTACAATACCCTAACTGACATCGCCGACCTTTACGAACGCTCCCTGGTGGTGACCCGCACCGACCGCACCCTCACTGGCGACACACTCTTCTACGACCGCAAGAAAGGCTACGGAGAGGCTTTCGGCAACATGATTTTAGTCGACTCGGTGAAGAAAATGACCTTGATGGGCGACTACGGCTTCTACAACGAATTGACCGACAGCGCTTTCGTCACTGGCCGAGCCTTAGCCAAAGAATACTCCCAAAAGGACACTCTCTTCATCCACGCCGACACCCTGCGTGCTTTCCGCCGCATCCAGCCAAAAGTCGTCGAAGCCCCAAAAGTCGCCTCCCAAACAGCAGGCCCCCAAACAGCAGGCCCCCAAACAGCAGGCCCCCAAACCCCCGAAACGGGGGCTTCCCGGGATAGTGTACAGGCGTCCGCGATTGGCTTAGGGGAACGGCCCTTGGACAGCCATCATGAAATGATTGCCGATTCTCTCGGGATTCCCGAAATTCCCGAAATTCCCGAAATTGTCGAGATTTCCGATTCCTTAACAACCCCGGTTGATTCCATTGCCTTCACGGTTGATTCCATTGCGATGGCTATCGATTCCGTGGCTCCCCCTGCGATCGGCCCCGAGCTTGCTCTCCCCGAAATTACCCACGAGATCGGAGAGTCACTTGTGGCCGAAAACGACACCATTAACCTCCTTATTGCCAATCCCCGAGTGAGATTCTACCGAGTGGACTTGCAAGGCCTGTGCGACTCGCTGACGGCCGTGGGCAACGACTCGCTGATATACATGGACATCCACCCGGTTGTGTGGAGCGGCGACCGACAGATCTTCGGCAACCGTATCATCGTCCACCTCAACGATTCCACTGTCGATTGGGCGCATCTGCCTGAGTTTGGTTTCATGATTGAGATGATCGAGGATCCTTTCTACAACCAATTGAGCGGCAAGGAGATGAAAGCCTACTTCGAGAACCAGAATATCAAGCACCTCGACGTGTCGGGCAACGTCCAAGCCATCTTCCTCCCTCAAGAAAACGACTCCACATATAACAAAATAGTGAACGTGGAGAGCTCGTTCCTCGCAGCCGACTTCGTTGATCGTAAAATCGACCGCATGAAGCTATGGCCCGAGACCTCCGGCACCACCACCCCACTCTATCTTGCCAAACGCTCGCTATACTACCTGCCGCAGTTCAAATGGTACGAGACCTTGCGACCCAAGGATCCGATGGACGTGTTCAACTACCCCGAGGGAATGGCCGAACTAATGGCCACGCCCGACCCTCTCACCCGTCGCCGCAAATCCAATTAACGATTTTTGTATCCACAAGTGGTAACCATTTCCCAGTCCGCAGCGTTTTAATTAGAAACCCTAAAACGCAATTATTATGGACTACAAAGATGTGATAACTTCAGCTCCGCGAGTATTGGTGGAATTTTACGCAAGCTGGTGTCCCCACTGCCAGCGCATGATGCCTGTGGTGGAGCAAGTAAAAGAGCAGGTTAAAGGCAAGGTGGATATTTACCAATTTGACATAGACAAGCAGGAGGCCTTGGCCGACCAAGAGCGCGTCGAGAGCATCCCCACGTTCATCCTCTACAAGGACGGCAAGGAGGTGTGGCGCGACTCCGGCGAAATCACCGCTGAAGCCCTCTGGACCAGAATCACCTCATAATGGTTAATGGTTAATGGCGCCTCCTGACCTTTAATCCTTTATCCATTTCCTCCTTTAAAGATGTAATGCTTTCATTAGTGTCTCTTAAATTTTGTAAAAATTGCGTTTAGTTCATTGAAAATCAA
>CAZLSW010000049.1:0-14533 GCA_964562375.1 uncultured Muribaculaceae bacterium
GAGGGCTAGGGATTTTTTTAGTTACGCACAAGACGTCATATTTCGGATGGTTACCAAAGTTCTATGAGGGGCTTTTTGATTTCATCCAAGTTTACTGGCAGTTGTTGGCGATTGGTGGGGCGCAGTGAGACGCTATGATAAGGCGGGTGTATGTGATTGATATTGAGGACGAAAGTTGTATGGAATTTTGTATGTGGGCAGAAGAAAACCCCTCGCAAATCGATGATTTACAAGGGGTTGCAATTTGAATCAGCGGAAAGACAGGGATTCGAACCCTGGGTACCCGTAAGGGTACAACGGTTTTCGAGACCGTCCCGATCGACCGCTCCGGCATCTTTCCTTGTGGTCGTTCGCTACCTTGGCTCCCTAGTGGTGGTTGCTTTCGCTTTCGCTGTGGCGTTTTAGCTTTTTTTACTGCGCTTTCGCTTTTATTACTGCGATTCGCTGTGGCGCTTTCGCAGGGCGAGGTGAGCTTTAGCTGGTGTTGAGACGTTTTTCACCGCTGGGGCTTGGGGCGTTTGCGTGTGCAAAGGTAGGGAGTTTTTTTGATTCGCGCAATAAGGCGAATGGCTTTTTTCGTCTAAGGTGCAAAAAAAATTAATTGTCTCCCGACAATTAATCTTCTTAACCTTAAATCTAATACCATGAAAAACACGTTGCAAAGGTAAGGTTTTTTCTGTTATAAAACATAGTTTTGGAAAATTTTTCTTCAAATTTAACATATTTTATCTTAAAATCGTCTTAAGGGTAACCACTCAGCGCATATTCTTTTAACCACTAAAAACACGAAGAACACTAATCTTTTTTTGGAAAAGAGGTCGCATGCTCCCAAGAACACTAAAGCCATCCGGATGGGTTGGTGTTTTTGGCGAGTTTACGAGCCGATTTTTCTCCCAATACACTTCGCTTTCGTGTTTTTAGTGTTCTTCGTGGTTCCTTTTCCCTTTCGGTGAATAGTTATCAATCAGTTGATAAATAGGGTTTTAAATCTTACCAGTTGACCACAAGACTAAAAACGACGCTAAATATCTTTATATTTTAGTTTGGTTTATAAAATAAATATAATTACCTTTGCGAAGTGTTTGAGGCTACACTATTCCTCAACCCCATCTAAAAATGTTGATAAAAGCCAGTAAACTATCGGTAATAAAAGCCCTAATGCCAATGCTGCTAAACGCAGGTTGTTTCTCCGCGTCCGCACAGGAGGCCGAGGGTGATTCGCTGTCTATGTCCGCAACATTGCAGGAGGTTGTTGTCGAGGCTCCGAACACTCTCCAATTAGGGAATCGATCAATATATTACCCTTCCAAGGAACTGAAAGACGCAATGGCGACGTCATCACAACTCCTGGCTGGATTGCAGATACCGGAATTGATTGTCAATCCGGCCAACGGCAGCGTCTCCCTTTCTGGTGGAGGCAAGCTATCCATAAGGATTAACGGGAGACCTGCATCAGAAACAGAGCTGATGTCAATCTCATCGAAAGATATTTCAAAGGTGGAGTATATCTCCAATCCCGGCACACGGTATGGAGATGTTGACGGCGTTTTGGACATTGCTGTCAGAAGGAGGAATGATGGATATGGCGTTCTCCTCAATTTGCTTCAATCACCCAACAGAGGATGGGGCGACTATACTGCCGCATTGAAATATAACACGGGCAGAAGTGAGTGGAGCGCGGACTACCATTCCAACCCGATGTGGCACATGGACTGTTACCGCAACAACATCGAGACAATAAATATCCCCGGAACAGGAACTATTGTTCGTAAAGAAGAGGGCATTAAGACACCTAACCGGATGGTGACACACCGAGCCTCCCTGCAATACTCATACGCTTATAAATCATCGTTGCTGTTCAATGTGCAAGCCCGTCTCATAAGGCAGAATGACCGCTATGCCTCGATGGGAGTAATCATAACGGATTTTCAGAACGCTATGACCGAAGGTAAGGAGAAAGAGGCAGCTCCCTTTTTTTCGTGGCAGGGAGACCTTGATTTCTATCTGCATTGGAAAATCAATCATAGGCACAAGGTATATTTCAACATCGTGCCAAGCATATTGACTTCCACGAGCGACAGAATATATGAGGCCGACAATCTGTCCATTTCGTCAACTATTGAAAACCGAGGCTTTGGAATGCTCGCCGAGGGTGTGTGGGAAGGCCGCATCGGGAGTGGCATGATGACCTCCGGAGCAAGGTGTCATTTTTTTAGAAGCCGAGCCAAATATGTCGCAGACCGAAGCGTAATACACGACAACTATGGAGAAGGACACTGTTTCATAGAATGGAATCAGCGCCTTGATAAAATCCGATATTCAGTGGGGATTGATGCATCACTGCTTAGCATTTCTGCCCCTGTCGATAGAAATTTTATACATATCTCCCCGCGGTTGTCAGCAACTTATACCCCTTTTTCATGGGGAGGAGTTAACATTGCGTTTGATGCTTCGACAATCAATCCCGCTTCCGCACAACTCAATCCGATGGAACAGCGTATAGACCGTTATCAGTACTCCAAAGGTTCGCTGGCACTCCAACCTTATGTGACTTACAAATCAAAACTTGAGTTTGATTTCAATTTCAAAGGAGCCACCGCGCGACTGACGATAGCTGACAATTATTCCCACAATCCTATTATGGGAAGTAAAATATACGAGGATAATAGAATAATACAGGGCTTCTATAATTCCGGGTTTCACAACGACTTCATCACTAAAGGGCAGATCAGGACTCAGTTGTTTTTAAAGCAAATTACCCTCAGCCTTGAAGGAGGATGGCATAGGATGACGAGCGAGGGTCGGAACTACCGGCACACTTATTCCCAACCGTTTGTCAATGCTCAACTGATGTATATGACGGGGCCTTGGTGGATTATGTTGAAATACAACAACGCTTACAACATGCTGTGGGGCGAAATGATTACCAGTGTCAACAACAATCTGCTGAATCTCGGTGTGGGATACAGATTCAAGGCGGCAGTGTTCATGGCCGGGATTGTCAATCCCATTGGCAATGTCGACTTGAAGAGCAAAGACTTATCATCCATGGCTGGATATGAACGCACTTACCACGCAGCATCGACAAACTGTTTGGCATGGGTAGGCATCTCATTGAATCTATCCGAGGGCAAACGACGGCCGGCGACACAGAAGAAACTCGACAACAGTTCGATATACGAATCAATTAAAAGCATACAAAAATGAAAAGACAATTTATTGTTATGGCAGCACTTGCCTTGGCCGGCACTGCTTTCGCCGCCGACTGCTGCAAAACCTCAAGACTCACGTTCTCCCAACTTCCTTTCACGGAGGGTAAGTTGTTTGTATCCGTAACGTGTGGCGACACACAGGTTCTCGCAAAAGCCGTGGAAGTGGAGGGTGATACTGTATCCATTCCCGTTGACCTTTCCGAGTATTTCGGCCAGGAGCTTCATGTGCAGGCATTTCAGGACCTGAACGAAAACAACACACTCGACTTTGACGGCTATGGTCGACCCACAGAGCCGTGCCTTCAGACAAATGTCAAGCCCAACGCAGAACATCCGATGGTAGACCTCAAACTCATGCAATACTGATCTGTCGTTTGCTTCTGTATGGAAATTGGTTGGCGAAATATATTTATTTTGCCAACTAATTTGTATCTTTGTATCGGTTTGCAACAAATGATATGAATGTACCCCCAAGAAAGTCTTGAGATAATTGCTAAAATGATGAACGACACGCGCAACAATGTAATGCGCGGTGCCGTGGCCCCGCTTTTGGCATGGGGCTGGACTTCGTTCGCAGTTTCTTTAATTGTGTGGGCCGGACTGAGGCTGACAGGAAACCACAACTGGTACTTCGCGTGGTTTTTGATTCCCTTAATTGGAATGCCACTTCTCCAAACGCTGAAACCCGCGGGAAGAGGTGTCAGTACCGCAATTTCAAATTCCTTGGTCGTGATTTGGAAGATGCTCACAATATTAATTGTTGTATTTTCCGTCACATCATTCCTTGTTAGTTACAATGTTCTCTCCGTGATACTGCTGATTTTGTCAATCGGCTCGTTCATCACCGGAGAACTCATCCGCTATCCATTCCTAAAATACAGTTCCATCCCCGGATTCGCACTCGCCGCCTCCATGTGGTGGGTAACGGGCCTTCCGCAGATACTGATATTCGCAATCTCGATGGTCATAATGATGGTCATCCCGGCATACAAAATCAAACATGAATTACAAAAGGAGAATAATGAAAGAGCTTAATCCACTGATACATTCCCAGTTGCGCCTCTCCATACTATCGATACTGATGAGTGCGGAGGAAGCCGACTTCATGTATATAAAGCAGAAGACAGAGGCAACAATGGGCAACCTCAGCGTTCAGATCACCAAGCTTGAAGAGGCCGGCTACATCTCCGTAGAAAAAACTTTTCAAGGGAAACGGCCCCGCACCGTCTGCCGCATGACTGACGCCGGACGGGAAGCATTTATGGAATATGTTCAGGCCCTGAAGGCATACGTTGCTCCGTTTATTGATGATTCCGAAAGTGAAACCGGAAATATACCGGAGGCTGGCTTTGCTACATGTTGATTCGCTGCAAACAGAAGTTTCGTCTCACCAAACAGAAGTTTCGTCTCAAAAAACAGCTCTCCATTGTAAGATGAGCAAAGTAGAAGCCCATGCCGATATGTAGACACGGCTATCGTCAACGCTTTCACGTCGCTTAGTTGCAGTCCAGTGAAGCACGCCAAATATTCCAAGGACCAAATGCCTCCAGCGTGGAAGATTCTCGAATTGGCATCTTTCGGGACACTTTCCAGGATTCTTGAGAATCTTGCTGACAATGGTCTTAAAAAGAAGATTTGTATAAAGCCGCTTTAGACACCAAAATTTAACCCCACCATCTTAGATTCCTGACTAATGACATATGCTAATACATCCGTCGCTATTTTTGTCCGTAATACAATAATTTTGGATCTGGTTCCTCCTCTTATTGTATTAATGTTAGCCATTGGCACTATTGGGTTGTTTATTGTGTTATGGTTACCCTTGGATCATGGAACAAGAATTTGTGTCAGAAAAAGAATTAGTACAGCTGCAAAACCATGTGTTTGGCAGGGGAGATGGATGGTGGTCGGCTTGCCGACCACCCTCTCAGTGTATATCCCATAAAACACAGGTTTTTGCAGGTGTCCCAAAGAATTTCTCCGCTTAGCCATCGCTGCGATGACCGAATCCAAAAAGGAGAAATTACGTCAAATTGAGATTCATAAAGCCCAACTCCGCAAATTAGAAGCCGAGCAGGAGCGAAAGAAGAAAGAGATAGCTAAGAGGGAAAAGAAGATCCAAGCCTTTCGGGATAAGACGAAGGAGTCGGGCGATAAACAAGGGCTTTAGAATAATCCTTTGATAACCCGGCTGGGATTCGGAATCTCTAAAAAGCATCCATATCGATAACGGGAACCTTGGGGATTCCTGCATCAGCTTTTCTTGCGCCCTTTGATAGCCGGTGGAAGCAGATTGGCGGAGCAGTTTTACGCCAGTATGTGGATCCCAGGAGGTGACGTAACTAAATCGACCACGCGCGCCGCATCGTCCAGATCATCAAGGACAACATCGTGTAGACTTAAGACAATCTGTTTTAGACTATCGCATTTTGAAAAGTCAGGCTTGCGCTTGGCTTTATTTTTTGGCGGCAGGAAGTTTTTTTATTTGCGTGAGCTTAAATAGCTCTTCAATATTAATGTATGATGATAGCTCGTCACCATGATTCGTTATTTGCCGACATCCGCCGCCATGGGTGTCGACTTTTTGTTAAAAATCGGCGTTCGCAGTCAATTTGCAGACAATTTTAAGCAAACAAAATCGCCAAACGCTTGATTTATAAACGTTTGGCGATTCTCTCGGTGACCCCTCAGGGACTCGAACCCTGGACCCAGTGATTAAGAGTCACTTGCTCTACCAACTGAGCTAAGGAGTCGTTGTTGGTTGTTATGGCTGCCATTCCGTGCCTATCGGTTGGTAACGACATCGGGAGGTTGGCTCCGATTTGGGCTCGGATCACCATCCTTTTCGGAATTGCGTTGCAAAGGTAAGGAGTTTTTCGGAATTGGCAAAACTTTTGCCAACTTTTTTCAATTTTTTCGTGTTATAGTGGTATGGACAGCAAGCGCGACGACATATCGCTGAGGTACCTTGTGCCGGTGGCCGACCATTGCAAGATGAGCATGTGGGAGGTGATCCGCTACGAGGGTGGACCGATTGACATTAATCTGTATTCGAGGTTTTTGGGAGCTTCGGGCGACGGGGCTATGCGCTGGCGCCTGGGGGTGGTGTACTCGACCGTGAGGGGGCAGATCGAGCGGCATCTGCTGTGTCACGAGATTGAGTTGGGCCTTGAGGGTGATTTCCCGATTGTGGACGACGGCCTGGAGCTGCCGGTGGAGGTGGCGACTTCGATTCTGAGCGTAGGCATCGGTGCGCTCAGGGGGATGATTGTCGACCGCACGGCGAGGACGTTTTTGGCGCGCCATCCGTTACCGTTGTTCAATTTGACGGAGTTGGTTGACACGCTGATTTACAATCGTCCGGAGCATCACGACGAGCCGGCGCTGGTGGATTATGTCTACCGATGAAAGCCGTTAGTCGTCGACTACGGAGGTGTACTGGGAAATCGTGTTTTGGAGGGCGTTTACCATCTGGGCTCGTAGCTCGGGAGGGTCGAGAACGACGATCTCGGGCCCCAGGGAGAGCAGTTCTTGGAGGAAGTCGCGGGTAAGCTTGATTTTGTAGTTGAATATGGAGAATTCGTCGTGCACCATTTCTTCTTGGGAGTGGTGAAGGGGCAGATTGCGCAGGTATTTGGCTTGTTGTGGGGTGGTGCGGATTGACACTCGTCGTGGCTCGCTTTGGTCGAAGATGACGCCGAATGTGTCGCGGCAGAATTCGGCGGGGTCGAACTCGTCGGGGATGTGGTAGGCGTTGGAGGTGACCACGGCGTCGGTCATGCGGTCGAGGGCGTAGGTTTTGATCACTTTTTCCTTGACGTTACGGCCGGTGACGTACCATCGCTGTCGGAAGAGTTTCAAGAAGTAAGGCTCGAGGACGACTTCGCGGGCTTGTGAGCGGGTGAAAGGTGCGTAGAGGAATTGGAGGGTTTTGTTGGATTTGAGGGCGTCCATTACGGTGCCCAGGTGGTGGCGTGCCGAGGGGATGTCCTCGAGGAACACGCGTTCGGCCACCTCGCGGGAGTCGCTGAGCACGTTGTTGGTCACGACCGAGTTGAGCAGCCAGTTGGTGACGCTCTCGCGCTGGGCACCGTGTTCCTCGATATAGTATTCGTAGGTGGTGGCGTCACATTCGATGTTGATGTTGAAGAGCTCTTCGATGGCTTGGCGGTGGTTGTAGAATGTGCGCCGGGGCATCGGTTCGCCGTTGGAGTAGGGGGAGTTGCACCAGCGGTTGTTGAGTTCCTCGCGGGAGATTCGGCCGTATCGACGGATGGTGTCGACGATCCAGATATATCGGGAGAAGAGGTCTTTTGACATAATTTACTTCGTAAAAAGGTGAAGGATAAAGTGAATTAGGAGGCGAGGGCTTTGTCGCGGCAGGGGGAGAGGAGACGCAAGCCCAGGACGGTGATGGCGGCGTTGATGATCAGCAGCTCAAAGGAGGTCTCGTAGCCCCAGAGGGTGTGGAGTGCCCATTGCACGGCCCAGGCGATGAAGGGCGAGGCCAGGCACACGACGGGCACCCAGCGGTCGTGGACGGGCTTGGACCAGAACAGACCGTAGACGAACAAGCCGAGAATCGGCCCGTAGGTGTAAGCGGCCAGGGTGTAGACTGCCGAGATGGCGTCCTGGTTGCTGAGGTAATAGAAGAAGATGATGACGAGGCCCATGGTGACCGACATGGCCACGTGGACCGTTTTGCGCACGCGGGCGAGGCGTTGCTCCTCGTAGCGCTTCTGCCCGTCGAGGATGTCGACCGTGAAGGAGGTGGTGAGTGAGGTAAGAGCCGATCCGGCGGCCGAGTAGGCGGCTGAGATAAGGCCGAGGACGAAGAGCACGCCAACGACAACAGGAACTGAGTCGTGGTGGGCAACCAGCGAGAATACCTCGTCGCTCTTTTCGGGAGCGGTTACGCCCTTGGCATCCATGAAGATGAACAGCAGGGTGCCGAGGCACAGGAACAGCGCCACGACGAAGAATTGCATCACGCCGGAGACGATCATGTTCTTCTGCGACTGGCGCGAGTCGCGGCAGGCAAGGTTGCGCTGCATCATGTCCTGGTCAAGGCCGTTGGTGGCTATGGCCATGAACACGCCGGCCAGGAACTGTTTCCAGAAGTAGGTCGACGCTTTGGGGTCGTCGAAGAAGAACACCCGAGAGGAGTGGTGAGAGCCAATTGCCGAGGTGAGTTGGCCCCAAGAGAATCCTAAGTTCTGGGCCACAAAGTATATGCACAGCACCACCGACATAATCAGGCAGAAGCTCTTCAAGGTGTCGGTCCAGATAAGGGTCTTGACTCCCCCTTGCACGGTGTAGAGCCAAATCAGGGCAATTGTGACTATGACGTTGAAAATGAAGGGTATATGCAGCGGGTCAAAAACCAAGGCTTGGAGCACGACGCATACGACGAGGAATCTCACCGAGGCGCCGAGCATCTTGGAAACGAAGAAGAACCAGGCCGAGGTGCGGTAGGTGTGCTGGCCGAAGCGCTCGCCCAGGTAGCCGTAGATCGACACGAGGTTGCGCTTGTAGAACAGCGGCACGAGCACGAAGGCGATCACGACGTAGCCCACGATGAAGCCCAACACCATCTGCAGGTAGCTGTAACCCTTGGCCTCGACCATACCGGGCACGGAGACGAACGTGACGCCTGAGATGGCGGCGCCGATCATGGCGAATGCCACCAGCGGCCACGGCGCGCGGCGGTTGCCGGTGAAGAAGGTGGAGTTGTCGCTGCGCCGCGAGGCGAAATATGATATCAGTAAGAGCAGGGCGAAGTAGCCGGCGATGGTCAAAATTACTTTCCAGTGGTGGGGCATTATTATTTAGTTTTCAGTTTTTTGGTTTTCAGTTTTCAGTTTTCAGTGATTTCCTTTACTCCTTTACTCCTTTACTCCTTTATCGAAAGCACGAATACACGAATACACGAATACACGAATACACGAATGCACGAATACACGAATACGCGATGGCGCGAGAGCCAGAGCTATTAGGCTAAATGCTAAATGCTAAACGCTAAATGCTATACTACGCTAAATGCTATACTACGCTAAACGCTAAATGCTAAACTGCAAACGCTATTCCGGGTAGAGGAGGTAGGGGGCGCGCTGGGCGCGGAAGCGGGCTACGTCGTCGGCCCAGCCGGCCTTGATTTCGTCGGCCGTCATGCCTGATTCGATCTTGCCTCGGATGGTGCCGTCGCCAATGAGTTTCTCGAAAAACGGGGTGAAGAATTTGTCGCCCATGTTGAGGTTGTTGTAGGCGTCGATTAGGTACTCGAGGTTGACACCCTGGGCTATGGCCTCCTCCTCCGTGACTTTGCGCAGGTCCACGCCGTGGCACAGTTTGCCCAATTGCGGGGGATTTTTGGCCCCGGCCACCGAGCGCGGGGTGAACGTGAAGTCGCGGCCGGTCATGTCGGGGTGGCCGTATACCTCAAACGGGAAATCGGTGCCGCGGCCCAGACTCACTGGCGTGGCCTCGAAATAGCATGTCGACGGGTAGAGGTAAATTGAGAGCATGTTGCGCAGATTTGGCGACGGTGCCACGGGGAGGCGGTAGCGGGTTTGGTGGGTGTAGTTTTCGCATTGGATCACGACCAGTCGGGAGCGTTTGCCATCCTTGAGCCAACCCTCGCCGTCGGCCATCATGGCGAGTTCGCCGAGGGTCATGCCGTGCACCACGGGGATGGGCAATCGTCCCACGCCCGAGCGATATTTCATGTCGAGGATCGGGCCGTCGACGGTCATTCCGTTGGGGTTGGGGCGGTCGAGCACCACTACCATCTTGTCGTCCTCGGTGGCGGCGTCCATCAAGTCGATCATCGTGCAGTAGTAGGTGTAGTAACGCAGGCCAACGTCCTGAATGTCAATCACTACGGCATCCACGTCTTTCAGCAATGCGGGGTCGTTGGCGCGGTTCTTGCCCCCGTAGAGGCTCACCACCGGGATGCCTGTCTTGGAGTCCCGCGAGTCGGTTACATGCTCGCCGGCGTCGGCGTCGCCACGGAATCCGTGCTCGGGAGAGAGGATCTTGGTGACGTTGATTCCCTGGTCGAGCATGAGGTCGAGGGTGTGAGGGTCGCCCACCATGCCGGTGTGGTTGGAGTACAGGGCCACACGCTTGCCCTTGAGCAGCGGGGCGTAGGCGTCGACGCGGGCGGCTCCCACAACGACGTCATCGCCCCGACAGACGAGGGCGCAGAGCAGGGCGAATATGACGAGTATATGTTTCATTACAAGTGTTTTACGTTGGCTGTTAGGATAACTATAGATTGGGGAGAACGTCTCCGGGATGTAGAGTAATTTTCCACTGCCAAAGGTAGCGCGAATTTTTGAAACACCACCCTTAAAAGATGTTTCCGTAAGCCAAAAAACCGTAAAGCGCTTGGTTATTGCAACGTATAGTACGAGGCCGAGGGTAGAGGATAGTTACGGAGGTATGGCTCCGTGTAGTTGATTTTCACCTGCCGCTTGTCCTTGTCTTGCAGTGACTTGTATGCCTCGGCGAAGAGCCCAGGCTTTCCTACTGCATTTTCAATCGTGGAAAGCGCTCCGGGGAAGAACATCTCCCCCTCGGTACAGATAAAGCTGAGGTCGCTTGGGCTGTAATTGGAATGCTCAAGGGTGTTGATGGCATAGGCGCAATAAGCGTCTACGCATGCAGGGTCCATCCCCAGCCAGTAGGCGTAAGCCAGCCGATGGAGGAAGGCGTTGTAGACGGGTCCGTCCTCCTTGGCAACGGGGCGACCAAAGTTGCAAGCGCGCAACGAGAGATATGGGTCGACGTTTTCACCCAATATGGCTTTCATCTCTGCGATAGCCTCTACAGCTCGGTTGCACTCCTTTTTGTGTGTGAAATGGTCGGCGGCGAGGGCTACCTCGAGCATGCGGATTCCCTCTTGTAGTTGGTCGGGCGACAGTGACGCCATGTCGTTCCACCGGGCGGTGATCTCATAGACCACAGCGCCGATCTGGTAATGGGCCAACGCTTTCTTGTGCCAGTAGTCAAATTTCGGGTCATTCGACGCTTTGCACAGGAACGCCATCGTGGCCTCGGCCTCAGCGTATCCATTGGCGGCGATTTCCCCAATCCAGTTTTTCAGTCGGGAGGCCTCAGCCTGTGGCAAAATAGAGCCGGAGGAAAAGGGCAAAGGCTTCTCGTAGATGGTCATACCCTTCTCAGTTAATGTGCGTAGAGTGTTGATTCGCAACTCGTTATCGAGTGGCTGAAAGCCGCGTAGTGAATGGGCGGCATAGGCCATCGTGGCCGTGTTCAGCCCTTGGGAGGCGGCATTGAGGAAAAGTGAATCGGCGCGGGCATGATCAACTGCTCGGTGGTTCAATCCGTTGGCGTAGCACAGGCCCTCGAGGTAGTTGGCGATCGCCTTTCGGTCCTGATCGGTGTAGGGCGTGCCATCCGCTTGATTGGCAGGCAAATAGTCCAATACTGCTTGAGTGCCGCCATAGTGCTCAATGGCGCGTAGGAGGTTTTGGGGACGCAGCATGAAATCGGTGGCCTGTGCCGGACTCAGGGTCTCAAGAGCCTTGTTCACGCTGCCAAGGGCGAGGTCGTCACGGTCGTTTTGCGACAGCATTTGGGCATCCTGGAGATGGGTATTGGGATTGGCCTCATCCAAGCCCCAATTGGCCACGTCGATGGAGTCCTGGATGGGTATAATCGGGGTGTTGGTGTTGTCGCGGCGTTTGGCAAACTCCAATAAATGAGCGTGCAACTCCCGGTCGCCCAAGTCTTTTGACATTAGGGCGAGGTTGACGGTCAGATCGGAGTATCCGCGCCCGCCAGCGATATCGAGCTGATAGGTGTCGAAGAGGGTGTGCACCGCGGGCAGGTGAAGTTGGGATGCCAGCAGGTGTTGCAGGCTGTCGCACTTAGCCCACGACGCCGTCAACTTCCCATCTGCACCATAGTAGGAATAACGGTAAAATTTTGACAACTGATGAGAGGCCATTTGGCTCATATAAGGGTCGTCGTGCTTGGCCAGATCCTGCAGGGTGGCGAACGCCTCGCCAGAGTGCGCAGAATCGCTCAGGAGAGTGCAAACCGACTGCGTGAGCCATCCCCACTCGTCGAGGTCTTGGTGGTCGCTGGCTTGGCGGAGCATGATCTTATCGGCCTCCTCGGGAGTCCACGACATGGAGGCAAGCAGGGCTTGGAGGCCGGCGCCGTCCGTGCGGGAGAGTTTCTTGGCCCAATGGTTGGCTCGGTCATGATCGATCGTGCCTCCCTTGCCGGTAATATGCATCAGTGCTAGGCGCTTGATGCGAGCGGCGTGCTTAACGGTGTCGTCGGCGCAGATCCCCTCGTAGGCCTTGATCGCCTTGCGGTACATCTCGCCCGACTTCTGCACCAGGGCGCGGGTCTCGCCGTCGTGGGCGTAGTCGTAGATGTTGAGGTCGACACCTTGCAGGCGTGCGATGGCTTGCTGCTCGAGGGCAACTGCCTTCTCATAAGGGCTGTCGGGGTTCCACCATGTGGTGATGGCCTCGGCTTGCCAAGCGCACACCACGACGAGCACCAGCACCGCTGCCGCGGCGACGCACCAGGTGGTGATCTTGCGACGTTTATGGGCCTTCTTCAGCCCCTTCACGTCACCGCTCACGCCTTCTAATTGGCCGCCAAGGTTTTCCGTCTTGTCCTTTACCTTCTCAACGTCCTTCTGTACGCTGGTAACGTCGTCCTTTATCTCCTCGACATCCTTCTGTACGCCGGTAACGTCGTCCTTTACCTTCTCAACTTCTCCCTCGAGGCTCGCCAACTTCTCGCTGATCGCCTTGATTTCCTTGCCGAAATCGTCCCTCAACTGCTTGATGCGTTGAGTGTTCTTTTCAGCCTCTGGATCCTTGTTGAACGACGCGCGAAACTCTTTGGCATCGTTTTCAAGCTTCTTCAACTGGGCGTTGATCGCGTTGATCGACTCGGATGACGCGCCGGCCGCGATTTTGGCGTTAAGGTCGTCGGTGAGGCTGCTCAAGGAGGCTTTCATTGCCTCGAGTTCCTTCTTTAGATCCTCGTTGTCGCTCTCAACGTCAAAGTAGTCGAGTAAGGCCGTGTGTATCTTCTCGCTCGGCGGCTGGATGGTCGCATAGCAGTCCTTCGCCTCCAAGTGGAAGGGTTGAGTGGCGAATTTCTCGAAAGCATATACCTTTTTGTAAGGCTCGAGCCAAAACAGTCCGTCGCTGTCGGGCTTCAGTGCGACCCATTTGCCCGATTCGATGGTGCCGATGGGATTGTCGGCGTTCTTAGAGATGCTCACCGGAATGCGGTAGCTCGGAGCGCTCTTGGTGAAAAATTCGGCAAATTCCTCAGTGAAACCACACTTGTTGAGGTTCTTCAGGATGTAGATTATGGCGATATAGTTGCGCGCCATCAAGCTCGATAACGATACGTCGAGATACCCGATGCTCTTTTCGTGTATCATGTTGCGGTATTTACGGCAATGGTAAGCCATATTCTGCACGTTGTAGCATTTCGCAACCGAGTCGTTAAGTTTCTTGAGGTGATTTTGCATAGGTACGAGGCAACTCTCTTTGTAACGGCCGCTTTCGATATACCCGGTTTTCTCCAATCCAAAGATGTCGCCGATGCTTTCTATAATATGCTCGGTGATAGACAGTTGTCCCAATAGCTCGGCCCTGTCGCTCGCGGTGTTGAGCGTGCGACTTTTGCCGTCGGCCACTTTCATGAACGACGCGATACCCACGCTCGCGCAATCCTTATCCCCAGCGTCCTGCTGCCTTTTGGCGCGGATCATGTCCCATATCATCATGGCCTCATACACCCCTCTGTCAAGGTCCAGCCCCTTGGGTGCCCCTGGCAGACCGTTCCTCCATTGCGGATATTTCCATTGCTCTTTACCGTCTTTGCCTACGAATGGATCCGCAACCATGCGGAATAGCTCCAAGTCGATAGTTGCGCTGTAGCCGTGGGCGATGTGGCATTTCACCTCATCGAAAAAGTTGCGAGCGAAGCTTTGGAATTGTGTCAATCGGGTAGGCATGGCAGTGGATTTGTGTGATGATTGGTAATTGTGAAGTTTTTAACCTGCAAATATACAACACACCTTTACTCAAAACCAAATCAATACGCCAATAATGCCAATAACAGCGATAAATAGGCGAATATTCCACTCCTCCCTTTGTCCCCTCGTCTGGCTGGAGGCGGCAGCACCGTCCTTCTCTACGTAACCCCATGCTTCAGCTTGGGGTCCGCCAACCCCCATGACGATAGGCGGCAGAGCCGCCCTTCTCTACGTAACCCCATGCTTCAGCTTGGGGTCCGCCAACCCCCATGACGAT
>CAZLSW010000049.1:14633-24066 GCA_964562375.1 uncultured Muribaculaceae bacterium
AGGCGGCAGCGCCGCCCCTCTCTACGTAACCCCATGCTTCAGCTTGGGGTTCGCCTACCCCCATGACAATAGGCGGCAGCGCCGCCCTTCTCTGCGTAACCCCATGCTTCAGCTTGGGGTCCGCCAACCCCCCATGACAAGAGGTGGCGGAGCCACCTCTCTATTATGCAGTGACACTTATGCAACTCTAGTCGTGCCATTCGTTCCCCTAGTTGCCCCTCTCCAATGTTGATTTAACCCCAAGTTGCTGTTATTCCGATTTTTTTGCTTACCTTTGTCCCAAATACCATTATTTTGTCATGCCCGAGATAAGCACCTTTTACGGAATAGCGATTTATATGTATTTAAATGAGCATAATCCACCGCATTTTCATGTGGTGTATCAAGAGTATAAGGCTATTATCACGATAAAAGATGGTGTAGTGACGGGATCTTTGCCCCGGAGAGCATTAAACATGATATTTGAGTGGCTTGATGAGCACAAAGAAGAATTATTGGATAATTGGGATCGTCTTGCGCAAAGTCAAGCTCCCATAAAAATTAATCCCCTAAAGTAAGATGGAAACCAATTTTATTCTTGAAGTCATTAAGGCTGAGCATGTGGGTGGGTATACTCTCAAAATCCTGTTTAACAATGGGATGGCTCGTTTGTATGATTTCTCAAAAGAGTTTTCTAAAGGAGTTTGCTCTAAATTAAAAGATATAGATTATTTCTTGAACTTTAAACTTGACCCTTTCTCAATTGACTGGAACAATGAAATAGGATTCGCTCCGGAATATCTATTAGAGAATGGTCGACCTGTAAATAGTTAATAATCATGACTTTCGCTGAAAAATGCAATAAGATTTTCGATGAGGCCACCCAGGCCTATCACGTTACCGACCATGTTGACGCCGCCGAGCCCCGTCCCTACGCCGACGGCTCGATCGAAGCCACCCTCCACGCCAAAAACTGGATCGACGCTGTGCAGTGGCACCTCGAGGACATCATCCGCGACCCGGAGATCGACCCCGTGGAGGCCCTCGCCATCAAGCGCCGCATCGACCGATCCAACCAGGACCGCACCGACATGGTGGAAGAGCTCGACACCTATTTCCGCGAGCTTTACAAGGACGTGAAACCCCTCCCCGACGCCACTATCAACACCGAAAGCCCCGCATGGGCCCTCGACCGCCTGTCGATTCTTGCCTTGAAAATCTATCACATGCAGGCCGAGGTGGCTCGCAAGGACGCGTCACCCGAGCATATCGCCCGCTGCCAGGCCAAGCTCAACGTGCTTTTGGAGCAACGCCAGGACCTCACTCAGGCAATCGACACCCTGCTCGACGACATCGCGGCCGGTCGTAAGTACATGAAGGTGTACCGCCAAATGAAGATGTATAACGACCCGGACACCAATCCGGTGCTATATGGCGCGCAAAAATAACACACCAAACAATCCCCGCGGGTTGCGACACGTGCTTGTGAGCCGGTTCTCGGCCCTCGGCGACGTGGCCATGACAGTACCTGTATTGTACAGCGCCGCAAGGTGTTACCCGGGCGTCGAGTTCTACTTGATCACCCGCCCGTCGATGACATCCATTTTCGTCAATCCGCCCGCCAATCTCCACCTCATTGGAGTGGATCTCAAGAATGAGTATCACGGACTGAGAGGGATGAACCGATTGCTTGGCGCGCTTGTAAAGAAGTATGGGATAGATGGTTATGTAGATTTGCACGCTGTGCTTCGCACGTTCGCGTTGGCCGCTTGCTGTCACCTTCGGGGCATCCCCGTGAGTGTGATCCACAAGGGTCGCCGAGGCAAGTATGCCCTTACCCGTAAGCGCAACAAGGTGATGCTACCGCTGATTTCGTCACGGGCCCGTTATCGCGAGGCGTTCTTTGGCATAGGTTTGCCCTTGCAGGAGCGGTTCGACGGCCTATACGGCATGGGTAAGGGCGACCCGGAGTTGTTCGCCTCCATCACGCCCCCCAAAAAGGAGAAGGAGCGCTGGGTGGCCATAGCGCCGTTCGCCAAACATCCCGGCAAGATCTATCCTCCCGAGATGATGGAAATGGTAGTCAAGGAGTTGGCAAACAATAAGAATATCAAGATTTTCCTCTTTGGCGGAGGCCCCGAGGAAAAAGCCGTGTTCGACCAATGGGTGGCAAAATACCCGCGAATAGTGTCGTTGGCCAACGAGAAGCACGGTTTCGCCGTCGAGTTGGCCTTGCTATCGTGGATGGACGCGGCCGTCACCATGGATTCAGCCAACATGCACTTGGCGTCGTTGGTCAACATCCCCGTGATCTCAATATGGGGCGCAACACATCCCTACTGCGGATTCAAAGGGTGGCGACAACACGAAAGCAACACGGTGCAACTGCCCATGACCTGCCGTCCCTGCTCTGTGTTCGGCAACACCCCGTGCTATCGCGGTGATTATTACTGCCTTAGAGGTATCGCTCCAACAGTGATTTTGCAGAAATTGCAACCTTATATCAAGTAATGCAAACGATGATTGAAAAGTTAAAGCAATGGCTGGCCAAGCCGCAAACCTGGGGATACATCGCCGCCGCGGCGATTGTGGTGTTCCTGGCGTTCGCGTTCTTCGCTCCGGCCAACTCCGAGGGCCTCGACCTTCGGCAACACGATATGATTCAGGGTCAAGCGATTGGCCAGGAGGCGAAGGCTTACACCGAGGCCACCGGCGAGGATACCCGCTGGACCAACTCGCTGTTCTCGGGAATGCCCACGTTCCAAATCGCTCCATCGTATCCCTCAAATCGCCTTTTCGACTGGATCACAACGGTTTACGGGTGCGGACTGCCATCGCCTTCCAACCTTTTGGCGATGATGATGATCGGCTTCCTGATTCTGATGGCCGCAATGAAAATCCGCTGGTGCTATGCGCTCATTGGGGCTGTGGCTTGGGGATTTTCCACCTACTTTATCATCATTATCGGCGCCGGCCACATCTGGAAATTTGTCACGCTGGCCTATATACCCCCTACAATCGCTGGTGTAATCCTCTGTTACCGAGGGAAATATCTCGCTGGTACGGCTGTCGCCGCGCTTTTCGCCATGATGCAAATCGCCAGCAACCATCCCCAGATGACCTATTATTTCCTCTTTGTCATCCTGGGCTTGGTCATCGCCGCTCTGGTTATGGCTTACCGTCGCAAGGAGTTGGCCCGTTGGGGCATCGCCACGGCTTGCTTGGCCGGCGCGGCCGCTTTGGCCATAACCGCCAATCTCCCAAGCCTTTACAACACCTATGAGTACTCCAAGGAGACCATGCGCGGCGGCCATTCCGAGCTTTCAGCTGGTTCGGCCAAAAGTACAGCAGGAGGCCTTGACAAAAACTATATCACGCAGTACAGCTACGGCCAGTCGGAGTTGTTTACTTTGCTGATTCCCAACGTGAAAGGTGGAGCTTCGGCCAAACCGGTCCAGGGCCAGTTGCAAGCTCTGTCGATGAGCGACCTCCCCGCGGCTCAAGACATGGTAAACGAGGGGAAAGTCGACCAAATCGGAGCCCAATATCTGCAGTACGCATCCCAGTATTTCGGTGAGCCTGAGGGAACTAATGGCCCGGTTTACGTCGGCGCCATCATTTTCGCCCTGTTCCTCCTTGGCTGCGTAATCGTCAAGGGGCCGGTGAAGTGGGTGCTTTTGGCTTTGACATTACTTTCGTGCGGTTTGGCCCTCGGACGTAACTTCATGAGTCTCACCGACTTATTTATCGACTTGGTGCCGATGTACTCCAAATTTCGCACCGTCGAAAGTATCCTTGTCATCGCCGAGTTCACGATACCCTTGTTGGCTATTCTTGGCTTGCAAAAGCTTATGACTGAGCCAGATAAGAAGCGGTATTTCAAGCCCGTGATGTGGTGCTTCGGGGTTCCTACCGCACTGTGTGTGCTCGGTTGGGCTGCCCCTGGTTTTTATGGCTCGGTAATCAACCAAACCGACCTCGACACCTCCCGCATGATAGGACAAGCGCTTGAGCAGCAAGGTTATCCGCAAGAGGCCGTAACCGCGTTCTCAATCAACAATCCCGCGATTGCCAGTGCTATCCAGCAATTGCGATACGGCATGATTGAGGCCGACTCGCTGCGCTCTCTCCTATTCCTCCTTGCCGCCTACGCCATTCTCATCCTGTGGATGACCGGAAAGGGCACGAAGGCCGTGGCGGTGGGTGCCGTGGGCATTCTTGTGCTTGTTGACCTGTTCACCGTCAACAAGCGTTACCTCGACTACGATTCGTTCTGCACGCCGCAAATGTCTGTGTCTGACCCGTTTGCGCTCACTCCAAGCGACCGACTGATCCTTCAGGACACCACATCCCACTATCGCGTGATGGACATAGGCAATTTCTGGCGTCCCGAGCCCTCTTATCACCACAAGATGATCGGAGGCTACCATGCGGCTAAACTCTCTCGGTATCAAGACCTTATCGACTCTCATATCGGAAATTTCCTCAACGGTCAAGCATCCGAGTCGGATATGAACGTACTTAACATGTTGAATGCCAAGTATATCGTAACCCCTTCAGGACAAGTGGTTGACAACCCTCAAGCCCTCGGCAACGCCTGGCTCGTGGATACCATACGTTATGTGCAAGGCGCTAAGGCTGAGATGAATACGCTTGGAAAGATTGACCCAGCCATTGAGGCTGTGGCCGACGCTAAGTTTGAGACCGCATTGGGTGAGGCTACTCCTATCAGCGAGGGCGACACCATCCGCCTTACATCCTACGCACCCAATCGCTTGACCTATCACGTTGATACACAGCGTGGTGGCTTGGTGGTGTTCTCCGAGGTATACTTCCCTTGGGGTTGGACGGTAAAGATGGACGGCGACAAGGAATTGCCGTTGGGTCGCGTCAACTACGTGCTACGCGCTGTCAACGTCACCGCTGGCACACACACGTTGACGATGACCTTCGACCCCCGCTCGCTCCACAACACCTCAGTAGCGGCCTATTTCGCCATCATCCTCATCTACCTCCTCGTCCTCGCGGCCCTGGCCTATCCTTTAATCAAGAGAAACGGCCCCCAAACAGAAGGCCCCCAAACCCCCGAAGCGGGGGCTTAAGATAGCCTCCTTTTCTCCTTTCACCCTTTACTCCTTTAATGCTTTAATGCTTTAAAGATTTAATGGTTTAAGAAAGCCCATCAACTAGAAACTAGAAACTAGAAACTTTATACTCCCCCATGAAGTTAACTCGCTCTCTCACAGCGTTTCGCCGCTACAACCGATCGAAAGGATTCGGCATTCACTCGCCGTTCGCCTTTCGATTTGTGCAGCGCGTGCTGTCGGAACGGGCTGGTTACTACGCCTACGAGGACATCGATTTTCGACGCAATCAGGCTAAAATAATGGCCAGGGAGTCGGGAAAGAAACATCCACGCATCATCTCAGCCAAAAATGCGCGTATGTTGCTGAGAATCACCGCATTCTTCAATCCGCATGTGATAATGCAGGTGGGTACAAGCTACGGCGTTTCCACTACGGCTATCTTGGATGTCGACTCGCGGTCACATCTCGTGATCTATCCCGGGAACAATCCCCATCAGGAGATTTATGCTGAGACGGTAGCGGGTCACGTGTCGCAAATCACCGAAAATCAGCTACTTGCCTCGGCTTTTGACCTTTATGACGAGCTTCGTCATGGCGCGCGTCCATTCATGCTGGTGAATAGCTTGGATAATGAAAATGAATTGGAACTAACTCTCACTAAATCAGTTGATTTCTTGAATCAAGATGGCGTGGTGGTGATGCGCAACTTACAACGCTCTCCTCTAATGAAGCGCCTCTTTCGGCAGATTGACGGCCAATTGACTCATGGTCAGATATTTACCAACCAAAAAATTGCGATTATCGTGGGTCTGAGGCATCTTCAGCGCCAAACGTTCTCTTTGTGGTTTTGATGCGCGAGATTAGAGATAACGGCAAGATTATCAAGCAGTTTCTGGCCTATTTGGTAGCGGAAAAGGGCTTGAGCGACAACACAAGGGAGAGTTATGCCTTTGATCTCACTCGTCTTTTGCAATATCTTGAGGAAGAGGGTGTTAAGCTTCAAGATGTCAATGTCGATCATCTCAGGGAGTTTATCGGCTCATTGCACGACTTGGGCATCTCATCGGCCACTCAAAATCGATTTCTCTCTTCAATTCGCACGTTTTTTAAGTACCTTAAATTAGAGGGATTTATCGACACCAATCCCTCGTCGCTTTTGGAAAGTGTAAAGACGGGTGAACATTTACCGCAAGTGCTTACTGTTGAGGAGATTGACTCGCTGATTGAGGCTATTCAGCCCGAAGATCCATTTGGCCATCGCAATCGTGCTATAATCGAGACGATGTATGGGTGCGGACTACGAGTAAGCGAGTTGGTGAATCTGGAAATCAGCCGAGTATACGCTCAGGATCAGTATGTTGTGGTTACTGGCAAGGGCGACAAGCAGCGACTTGTGCCTATCTCCGATGCCGCGCTCGACGCAATCCGTGAATATATGCCGGAGCGTAACGCTGGACCCATCAAGCCGGGTGAGGAAAACATCCTGTTCCTCAATCGTTTAGGGGCTCGGTTGACTCGCCAAATGGTTTTCACGATCATTCGTCGCCTGGCCGATGCCGCTGGTATACGCAAAGTGATCTCACCCCACACGTTGCGTCACTCATTTGCTACCCACCTGCTTGAGGGAGGCGCCAACCTGCGTGCCATTCAACAGATGCTTGGACACGAATACATCTCAACCACAGAGATTTACCTCCACCTCGACCGCAGCGTCCTGCGTGACGAGATTCTCAGCCACCATCCCCGCAACAAATAGCCCGTGGGTTAGAAAGAAGGTCGGGCCGTGCCGGCCCGACAGAGAAACAGTCCCGCCTGCACGGCGGGACCTCCCTATGTGGGTTAGAAAGGATGTCGGTCCGTGCCGGCCCGACAGAGCAACAGTCCCGCCGGCACGGCGGGACATCCCTATGTGGGTTAGAAAGAAGGTCGGGCCGTGCCGGCCCGACGGAGATACTGTCCCGCCGGCACGGCGGGACATCCCTATGTGGGTTAGAAAGGATGTCGGGCCGTGCCGGCCCGACGAAGATACTGTCCCGCCGGCACGGCGGGACATCCTACTTAAGGATGAAACTCAATTCCCACAAGATCAATGCCTTGCAAGGTGTCAACACGCATGATATGTCTTACCCTTACGGGAGTGCCCGAGGCGTGCATAATTCCTCGAGCGATAGGGTCAACCACCTGAAAATCAGTGGCATTGCCGATGCCTCGCCATTTGCCGTATTTGTCGGCAAGTACGATATTGAGAGTGTCGATGCGTTCCCGACCTTGGTCGGTGTAGGCAACCTCAAGCCACACGTTGGAATATGCGTAGCGGTCGTCGTGTCGCAGACCGAGGGTGAGGTTACCGCGCATGATGGAATCGGCGTGCACTGGCTCAAATGTCAACGCCTCGGCGTAGCGCCATCCCTCTTGGGGGATGGCTTGCCACGACGAGTAATCATTGTCGGTAGGGGTACAAGCCGATATTGTGGCTAATGCGCCGATTAACAGGAGTTTAGCCTTGCTTGCTTTCATTGGCTTGAGGCTTAGAACCCGTTTGCTGGCCGGGCTGGGGCTGTCCCGCCGGCACGGCGGGACTTCCTTTCTGGCCCTGAGGACGTTTTTTCTTTTTCTTGTTCTGGCCGGGCTGGGGCTGTCCCGCCGGCACGGCAGGACTTCCTTTCTGGCCTTGTTTCTGGCCGGGCTGGGGCTGTCCTGCCGGCACGGCAGGACTTCCTTTCTGGCCTGGTTTCTGGGAGGGCTGGGGCTGTCCTGCCGACACGGCGGGACTTACTTTCTGGCCTGGTTTTTGGGAGGGCTGGGGCTGTCCCGCCGACACGGCGGGACTTCCTTTCTGACCCTGTTTCTGGCCGGGCTGGGACTGACCCGCCGACACGGCGGGACTTCCTTTCTGGCCTGGTTTCTGGGAGGGCTGGGGCTTCTTCTTCTTTTTCTTTTTGTCGAAGCGGGAGATGGAATCCTGCCCAACGAGGTCGCCAAACTCCTTCTTGGCCACGGGTTTACGATCGCTGTCGCGCTCGAGTTTAAGGGGTTTTTCGCCAGCCTTATTCATCTCAATCACCTCAAACGCGCGTTCGGCATCGATGGTTACCAGATTTGCTGCTACTGATTTGTCGGTCGAATAGGTGATTGTGCGCTTGAAGATGTCGGTCTTGAAGTGGTAGTAGGTGTTGTCGACAGTCTCAAGACGAATTGATTTGTCGGGCAATTTCTTCACCGACTCCACGTAGGCGTCTACCTCGAAGTTAAGGCAACATTTGAGCTTAGCGCATTGGCCAGCAAGCTTTTGCGGGTTGAGGGATATGTCTTGGTAACGGGCCGCGCTGGTGGCAACCGACACGAACGACGTCATCCAGCTGGCGCAGCACAACGGTCGGCCGCAAGGACCGATGCCGCCGATGCGGCCAGCCTCTTGGCGCGCGCCGATCTGTTTCATCTCGATCCTCACCTTGAAAGTCTCGGCCAGAACCTTAATCAACTGGCGGAAGTCAACTCGCTCATCAGCAATGTAATAGAATATTGCTTTGTTGCCGTCGCCCTGGTACTCGACATCGCCGATTTTCATGTTCAATTGGAGCGACGAGGCGATTTTGCGGGAACGAATCATGGTGTCGTTCTCGCGAGCCTTGGCCTCGGCAAACTTCTCCATGTCAGCGGGTTTGGCTTTGCGGAAGATGCGCTTAATCTCGGCGTCGGGCTTCACGCGGGCGCGGGTCATCTGGAGCTTTACCAGTTCGCCAGTAAGCGTGACTTGGCCGATGTCGTGTCCCGGGGAGGCCTCAACGGCCACCCAATCGCCAATCTCAAGGGGAATGTGGGTGGAGTTCTTGTAGAATCCCTTGCGGGTGTTCTTGAACTGCACCTCCACCAGGTCGTTTTCGGCCTTTCCGCCGGGGATGTCGGCAAGCCAATTGTGGCAACAGAGCTTGCCACGCGGGCAGCCCTTGTCGGCTTTCTTGGAATCCATAGCCGAGCGCGATTATTTGGCGAAACTTACCGAGCGGGTCTCGCGTATAACGGTGATTTTTACCTGTCCGGGGTAGGTCATTTCGTCCTGGATGCGCTTAGCGATCTCGCCCGAGAGTTTTTCGGTCTCCACGTCGTCGATCTTGTCGGCGCCTACGATTACGCGGAGCTCGCGGCCTGCTTGGATGGCGTAGGTCTTGATCACGCCGGGGTAGGAAAGGGCCAGTTGCTCAAGGTCGTTGAGGCGCTTGATGTAGGCCTCCACAATCTCGCGACGGGCACCAGGACGGGCGCCGGAGATGGCGTCGCACACCTGTACGATGGGAGCCAGCAACGTCGTTTGCTCCACCTCGTCGTGGTGGGCGCCGATGGCGTTGCATATCTCGGGTTTCTCCTTG
>CAZLSW010000050.1:0-23731 GCA_964562375.1 uncultured Muribaculaceae bacterium
ACACTCACAATAGTGTCAATCAAATTTTTACAACTTTTTTTCTGTCAAACTACCGTGGGAAATATCGAGGCTGAAAATTACTCATAACATCCGTTATGATTTGGTAACATTTTTTCAGTTACAATACTGTGGCGATATGCCTTGTGGGTGAAATTTAGGCCTTACCTTTGCAGCGTGATGAATAAATAAACCCAATCAAGCTAATTGCACTATAATCTATCTATCCTGACCAATCATAGCACAGACCTTAAACTAATACAGATCTATCCAAGAACCTAACCTATTGATCCTAAACGAGGAGCCCCGCCTGCAATGGAAGAGAGGGGCTCCTCGATTTTTCTACCATGAATTAATAATTTTTCCGCCACGAATTTCACAAATGGACACTTATCGCACCCTGTGAAATGTGAAATGTGAAATGTGAAATGTGAAATGTGAACCACTCAATGTTTCAAGAAGTGATGTCGAAGCCTCGGCGGGCGAGGGCGTGGAGCATGTCGTAATGCATAGCCTCGCGATAATAGGAGATGATGTGGTCACACCAATCATTGTCGCTCTTATCCCCGGCGCGGGTGGCGTTGTAACGGGTGACTGTGGCATCGTAATCCTTCAGCTCCTGCGTCATGTCATCCTGGCGGTAATGGTTGTGATGGATAAGCAGCGACAGTGGTTGCTTGGGTTTCTTGTCGGGCATCTCGCGAGGTATTCCGATAGCCAAGCCGCAAACGGCGAACACACCCTTGGGCAGATCCAACAGCCGAGCCACGCCCTCGGGCGAGGCCGTGCGGGCATAGCCGATACAGCAGGTGCCCAGACCCATCGACTCAGCCGCCACTAAAGCGCTCATCATCGCAAGCGTAGCGTCAACAACACCCACTACAACTCCGTCGAGCGTGTTGGTGAACTGGGGCATATCTACCCCCTTCACCTCGGCCAGACGGGTGATTTTGTTGTAATCGGCACAAAAGAGCAGAAAATGATTGCACGTCTTGATCTGCTTGGCGCCTACCACCTCGTAAAGCTTCACCTTTAGCTCCTGGTCGGTGATGTCGATTACCGAGTACTGCTGGCCGTTGTAGCTCGTGGGGGTGTTGCGGATGGCGTCGTGGATCAGCCGCATGTCGTCGTCGCTGATCCTGTCGCGCTCGTAGCGGCGTATGCTGCGTCGCTCCAAAAGTGTATCTTCAACCGATTTCATCATATATCGTTTTTAAAATCCTTTAATCCTTTTCCTCCTTTAATCCTGTAAGGAGCCAAAAATGGATGCTAGCTGAAATGAGGAGCCGGGGGCACGGGAGGATAACCCAGCGTCATGGCCACCACGAAATGGTGTTGTTGGCCTAGTCCGAGGGCCGACTTGATGGTGTCCTCATCGGCCGAAGCGCGTTCAACAACGTTGATGCCTGCGCAAGTACAATAGAGATAGACGTTTTCGGTGACAGCCCCGGCGTCGAGAGCCGAGAGGGAAGCCTCGTGGCCCTTCATCAGGGCGTCAAGCTCGTCATCGCCCGTGTGGAAGCGATTGTAATTGCTTACCACGATAATGTTGCAGGGAGCCGTAGCCACAAAATCCTGCGTGCCCAACTCGGCGCGATGGTCGCCCTCGACAACAGGTGTGAGTGTTTGGGTTTTAGGCTCATACAGATAGATGCCTTGAGGGAGGGCAACGTAAAGCTCAAGTGGATAAACACCACAAGCCGAGGGCGCTGTGCGCTTGCCTGTGGCGGGGCGGTTGACACCGTAAGCGGCCCACAGCACCTCGCTGAGGTTTTTGATGGAGAGGGGCTCAGAGGAGAATTGGCGCGACGTGTGGCGGCGGCTGAGGGCCTGCTTAACGGTAATGCCTTCATTGATCGACGGTGGAAGCAATTGAGGAGTAGTCATGGCGGTGAAGAAGCTTTGATGGATGGGAATTAGTGGATAATAGTTGATAATAACGGATCTATTAGCTTATGACGCAAACTAATGTATCTGTTATTAACAACGCTTGTCCCCCAAAAAGGTTCACTTCCCCGCAAAAAAATTTTTCTCCCTTTTTCTAATAAAGGAGGAAAGGAGGAAGTGCCGCCTAAAGATTGGAATTATAGTAGCGTGGATCACCCGTTACCTCCTGCCCGATAAAGGCCGGGGCGGTAAAGGCGGTGTCTTCGCTCGGCAACTCTATCTCAGCCACTACCAGCCCCTGATGACAGCCGTGGAACTCGTCCATTTCCCATGTGAATCCCTCGAATGGTACAAGCCAGCGAGTCTTTTCGATGATGTTGCCAAGAGCGAGTGGGCGCAACTCCTGTGCCTCGTTGAATGGTATTTCCCATTCCCACTCCCCTCTCGCCGCGCCATGATTAGGGGATTTAACCGTGAGCCACGCGCGGCCGTCGGCTTGCCGCACGCGCACAGTGCGGTCGGGGTCGCGCGAGAGGTACCATTGGGCTATCTCGCGTCGACCGGTGGCCAATTGTCTATAACTATTGTCCTTGACAAGAAATTTTCGTTCTATCTCAACTCCCATAATGCCGAAATTGTTGTATATTCGCGAAATTAATTGAAAATTCCGGGTTTCCAATGCCCATAGGAACGTAAAATAGATTGAAACACTCGATACATAATTATATACACTTGATTGTGGTGGCACTGCTGTGCGCTGTCGGGTTTTCGGCTCAAGCGCAGGGTCAGCAACGCGCCCGCGTGAGAGTGGAAGTAGTTGACAGCATCAGTGGCGAGCCTGTACCCTATGCGGCCGTGATGCTCGTGGACGGTCAAGGAGGATTGCTCGCCGACGATCACGGACGCGCCTTGGTGTTTGTCGATCCCGACAAGGACGCTCCAGTGCAGGTGCAAGCCATGGGTTACACCACAAAAACTGTAATCTCTCCTCGCGGCAAGAACACTCTGAAAGTGGAGATGGCTCCCTCAGGCGTGGCGCTTCAAGAGGTAACTGTAAAGCGCAAAAAGGAGAAGTACACCAAAAAGAACAACCCCGCGGTGAAGTTTGTCGAGTCGATTCGCTCAGCTCAGGATCTCACCGACCCGCGACGCAACCCCTACTACAACTACTCGAAATACGAGCGCCTGGTGACGGCCATCAACGACTTCAACGTCGAGCCTGACGATTGGTGGGAGAAGACATTTCCCTTCCTGAAGGAGCATGTCGACACCTCCGAGGTTTCGGGCCGTCCAATCCTGCCGCTGATGGTAAGGGAGAAGCGCTCGGATGTGCATTACCGTCACCAACCCGAGTCGGAGAAAGAGGTAGTGACCGCTTGGCAGCGCGCCGGTATCGACGACTTGATGTCCAACCAGGAGAACGTGCAGCAGATGTTTGAGGACGTGTTTCGCGAGATCGACCTTTACCAAAACGACATCACTCTGCTCCAGAACCGATTCGTAAGTCCACTGGGGCGCTTGGCTACCGACTTCTACAAGTTCTACCTCACCGACACCGTTCAACTGGGCACCGAGCGCTGTATAGTGCTAAGTTTCGCTCCTCACAACCAAGCGATGATGGGATTCATCGGGCGAGTGTTCGTGCCTGAGAACGACTCCACAATGTTCATCCGACGAGTGGAGATGCGCATGCCCCACGACGTCAATGTCAACTTTCTCGAGGCCCTGCATATCACCCAGGATTACGAGCGCGCCGACGACGGTTCGCGACTGAAAACCCGCGACGATCTTACGGTGGAATTCAAAATTCTTCCGGGCACCCCCGGCATCTACGTGCGCCGCTCCACAGCCTACCGCGACCATAATTTCCAGCAACCCGAGGACACTTCAGTGTTTGATTTTCTTGGCAAGGAGATCGTAGTGGCTGAGGCCAAGCAAAGGGACGAGCAATGGTGGGAAGGGGAGCGCACCATCGCCATGAGCCGCAACGAGGGTCGTGTCGACTCGCTGTTGGCCGAATTTCGGCAAGTGCCACTTTATTACTGGACCGAGAAGACCCTCAAGCTTCTCGCCTCGGGCTACGTGCATATGCCCAAGGGGAAGGTGGAGGTGGGGCCTATCGAGGAGTTCATCTCGGGCAACTCAGTGGAGGGAGTACGCCTGCAATTGGGTGGCCTTACAACCGCCAAATTAAGCCCCAGATGGTTTGCCCGTGGCTACGGGGCTTGGGGCACCAAGGATCACAAGTGGAAATATAGCGGAGAGCTGGAATACTCGTTCCGCGACAAGGAATATCATGCGCGCGAGTTCCCCGTGCAATCGGTTAAGGCTCGCTATAGCTACGACGTGGACGAAATCGGCCAAGGCCAAAGTTATTATTCCAATTTCGACATGCTTTTCTCGTCGTTCACCCGCATGAAGAACAACCAGATGACCTACCGTCGGCAAGCCGAGTTGGAGTGGGTGTGGGAGTTGGAAAATCACCTTTCGTTCACCGCCGGCATGCGCTGGACACGCCAAGAGGCCACCGACCTGATGCCGTTCCTCGACGCCCACGGCACGCCTCGATGGAAATACGACCAAACCACCTACGACTTGGAGATACGCTACGCCCCCGGGGAGAAATTCTACCAAGGGAAAACCGAGCGCTTGCCGCTCAACATGGACGCTCCGGTGTTCACCCTGCGACACACATTTGGTCCCAAACGCCTCTTTGGAGCCGCATGGACCATCAACCGCACCGAGGCGTCGGTGTTCAAGCGCATTTGGCTCTCAGCCTGGGGGTATGTCGACTGCGTGGTAAAGGGCGCTCACGTGTGGAACCAAGCCCCCTACCCCAACCTCATCATCCCCGCGGCCAATATCACTTACCTCATCCAGCCCGAGACGTTCCCCTTGCTCAACCCCTTGGAGTTTGTCCTCGACAGCTACGCCTCGTGGGACATCACTTACTGGCTGAACGGCGCTCTGTTCAATTATATCCCCTACTTCAAGCGACTGAAACTGAGGGAGGTGGTTGAATTCCGCGGATTCGTGGGCCACTTGAGCATGAAGAACGACCCTCGCTTTCAGGATCGCCTGTATCGTTTCCCCGAGATTTCCCGCACGCAGCGCCTTGGCGACACCCCCTATATGGAGGCCGCGGTGGGAATCGACAACCTACTGCGTATCTTCCGTGTCGACTTCGTGTGGCGTCTCACCTACCGTAACAACCCCGGTATCGACCGCTTCGGCGTCAGGGCCTCTCTCCATCTCACATTCTAAAAACATCGGCCCCCAACCCCCGAAACGGGGGCTTCCAAGCCTGATGGCCTTGATCCTTTCCTCCTCTCCCCTTCCCTCCTTTAAAGATTTAAAGCTTTAAAGCTTTAAATCCTCAAAACCTTAAACCGATTAGCTACGTTATTAAAAATAAATTACTCCCCCATGATAATCGCCAGCCAAAAACGCAAAGAAAACATAGCCGAGTATCTGCTCTACATGTGGCAGATTGAGGACATCATCCGCGCCAACGACCTCGACATCGAGAAGATTGAGCGCAACGTCATCGACCGCTTCACTCTCGACCCCGAACAGCGCCGACAAATGGTAGAGTGGTACGAGTCGTTGATCGACATGATGCGCCGCGAGGACGTCACCAAGTCGGGACACCTGCAATTAAACAAGAACGTGTTGATGTCGCTCGTCGACCTTCACCAGACGCTCCTCAAAGACCCAAAATTTCCGCAATACACGGCCGAATTCTACAAAACCCTCCCCTACATCGTGGAACTGCGATCCAAGACTCCCGAGGACAGACGCGTGGGCGAAATCGAAACCTGCTTCAACGCTCTCTACGGCATGCTCATGCTACGCCTGCAACAAAAGGAGATCTCCCCAGACACTGCCGACGCCATTAAGCAAATCTCGCGCTTCATCGCCACGCTGGCCCATTACTACAAGCTCGACCAAGACGACAAGCTGTTCAAGGATGAGGAATAGCGTCGGGTGATATGGCCGTCCAAGGCCACCGTGCCCCGCGGTTTGCCGCGGTGGTAAAGGCCGTCCCCCTAGGGCCACCGTGCCCCGCGGTTTGCCGCGGTGGTAAAGTGCGTCCAAGGCCGGCCCTCCAGGGCTGACACGCACGCTTATAAAAGAGAAAAGAGTGGACGGTGACGTCCACTCTTTTCTCTTTTATAGTTCTAAAGTTACTGAATTTTCTTCAGCACCTTTTGGTTGACCTTGTAGGGGTATTTCTCGCGCAGGGATGCTACCCACTGTTTCTCTAGTTCGGCTTGATAGTCGGTGGTGACAGCGCCGCGCACATCGGCGGCCTCCTCAGGCGAGGGGATGATGCGGCCTTGATAAGCGAAATAGTTGGTCCAGCGACCCGAGGGCGCCGGCTTCTCGCCGCCGAACGCCACAGCGTCGACGATAGCGTTCTCGCCCTGGGCTGCAATCACGCGCTCAATCTTCACGTCGCGGCCAAACTCGCGCTTTGAGACAGCGGCCAGCGAATCGGCGGGAATCACATGCGTAGAGAGGTAATCCTTTACGACAGCCTCAAGAGAGTCGTTGGTGGTGAACACTACGTAACCCTTGTATTTGGGGTTCTCCCAGGTGTACTTGCCACGGTTGGCGTTGAAGAATTTCTCCAAGCCATCCTTGTCCTTGGAGGCTTTTTCCCATACGTTCTGGTTGGACACCTCGAAGAGCAGCATGCCGTCGCGGTACTCGTTCACCAAGTTGCGGTACTCGGGGTATTTCTCGCTCAGGGCCTCGCGCTCGGTGTCGAGGGTGATGCGGTCAACAGCCTGCGACAATTGCCCGTCGAGCCAAATCTTGGCGCCATCGACAGTGTACTTGGTGTTGAACTGGATACCCTTGAACACCTCACCGGTGCTATGATTGGTCTTGCCAACGACCACGAGGGGAGCGGTGGCTACGCACAACTTCTGATAGAGCACCGAGTCGAGACCGTTGTTGGCCTGCACCTGGGCGTAGATGTCGTTGACGGTTGCCTGGTTGAGCTTGCTGCCGTAGGCCGATTTCAGCTCTTGCAGACGGCTCTGCTCAGGCATACGGGAACGCTCGTCGCGGGCCATCAGCATCTCGATGTTGCCCTTGGCCTCCTCAAGCGTGGGAACGCCCTTGCTCTCCATTTTCTTTATGATATGGTAACCGTAAGAGGTGGCGAAAGGCTTGGAGATCTCGCCGTCGGCCAGCGAGAAAGCGACCTCCTCAAATTCGGGTACCATGCGACCAGCGCCAAACCAGGGGAGCTCGCCACCTTGGCGTGCCGATCCGGGGTCCTCGCTCTCAGTGCGGGCTACAGCGGCGAAGTCGCCACCGTTGGCAACCACCTGGTAGATGGAATCAATCTGCTCTTTTGCCTTTGCTGCATCGGCCTCGCTCTTCTTGGCGGTAAGCTTAAGGATGTGGGCGCAGTGCACCTCACCCTTGGCGGGACGCTTCTGGTGAACAAGGATGATATGGTGGCCGTAGTCGGTTTTGATCACGGGGGAAATCTCACCAATCGGGGTGTTGTAGGCGGTCACCTCAAATGAATAAGGGTATTGCCCGGCCGACATCCAGCCCATGTGGCCCGAATTACGACGGACACCAGGGTCAATGGAGTTTTTCAGGGCCTCATCGGTGAAATTGGCCTTGCCGCTGATGATAAGCGAGCGGATGGAGTCGAGCTTCTCGGCTTGCGCTTTGTCGCTTACGACATCCTGGCCGCGGGCGATCATGATGTGGCTCACGTCAACGTCCTCCTGCATGCGAGCGTAATGCTCGGCCACGAGGCGGTTGTAAACGGTGGTGTCACGCAGGTAAGGGCGAGCCAACTCGTTGCGGTAGCCGGCAAATTCCTTACGGAAAGCGGCGGTGGTGTCGATACCGGCAGCCTCGGCGTCGGCAACCTTCAGCTTGTAGGTGACAAACATGTCGACATACTGCTCCAAGGGCTGCTGCTCGGCCTGCTGGGTGTTGTTCTTTTGATATAGGTATTGGAATTCGCTCAAGGGCACGTCATGGCCGTTGACGGTCATGACGACCGGATCGTCGCCCGATTTCTTGGCGGCCACCGTGGCGAACGCAGCGACGGCCAAAGCCGCCAGCATCAGATGTTTTTTGTTCATAATATGATTTCTCATGTGCCGGGGGAGTCGCCCCGGTTAGTACGGTTTATTAGTGGTTTTATATCTGTGACAAAATCACAAAGTAATAACGTAAAGCGGGGTGCTTTTATTATTACTCTGTGTGATTTTTCCTTTATCACCCCGCAGTGAGCTGCGGGGCACTCGACCCCAAGGCGGGTTACTGGTGGGGGGAGCTATAGTTGGGAGCCTCGGAGGTGATGGCCACGTCGTGAGGATGGCTCTCGGCCACGCCAGCGTTGGTGATGCGGGTGAAGCGCGCCGTGTGGAGCGTCTCGATGTCCTTGGCGCCGCAATAGCCCATGCCCGAACGCAAGCCGCCCAGCATCTGGTATACCACCTCGTAGAGCGATCCCTTATATGGTACGCGAGCGGCGATACCTTCGGGAACCAATTTGCGGGTGTCGGTCTCCCCCGCCTGGAAGTAGCGGTCCTTGGAGCCTTTCTCCATAGCCTCCAGCGATCCCATGCCGCGATATGCCTTGTATTTACGTCCGTTGTATATGATGGTGTCGCCCGGTGATTCCTCCACGCCCGCGAGCATGCCGCCAAGCATTACGGAATAACCGCCTGCGGCCAACGCCTTGACAATGTCGCCCGAATAGCGTATGCCGCCATCGGCGATCAAAGGTACACCTGTGCCCTTCAACGCCTTGGCCACGTCGTAAACGGCGCTCAACTGAGGCACACCCACGCCAGCGATGATGCGGGTGGTGCAAATCGAACCGGGCCCGATGCCCACTTTCACTCCGTCGGCTCCGTTCTCCACCAGGAACTTGGCTGCCTCTCCAGTGGCGATGTTGCCCACCACGACATCGATATGGGGATATTTCTCCTTTACAGCTTTCAGCACGCCTACCACACCACGGCTGTGACCATGGGCAGTGTCAATGACGATAGCGTCGGCACCAGCGGCCACGAGAGCGTCCACTCGGTCCATCGAGTCGCTGGTAACCCCCACGCCAGCGGCCACGCGCAAGCGACCCAGGGCGTCCTTGCAGGCGTTGGGCTTGTCCTTGGCCTTGGTAATGTCCTTGTAGGTGACGAGGCCGATCAGGCGACCGTCGTTGTCGACCACGGGGAGTTTTTCGATTTTATGTTTTTGCAGAATCTGCGCGGCCTCTTCCAGGTTGGTGGTTTGTGAAGTGGTGACAAGGTTCTTGGAGGTCATCACCTCGTCGACTGGACGCTGCATGTCGAGCTCGAAGCGAAGGTCGCGATTGGTGACGATGCCCACGAGCTTGCGGTCGTCGTCCACCACTGGGATACCACCGATGTGGTATTCCTCCATCATCTTCAGGGCCTCGGCCACTGTAGAGCCTCGCTTAATAGTGACGGGATCGTAGATCATGCCGTTTTCGGCTCGCTTCACGGCGTGCACCTGACGCGCCTGCTCGGCGATCGACATATTCTTGTGGATCACGCCGATACCTCCCTCACGGGCAATGGCTATAGCCATCGGGGCCTCGGTGACAGTGTCCATAGCCGCCGAAACCAAGGGGACGTTGAGGGTGATGTTACGGGAGAATTTGGTGCGGAGGTCAACCTCGCGCGGGAGCACTTCTGAATAAGCGGGAATTAACAGGACGTCGTCGAAGGTAAGGCCGTCCATCGCTACACGATCTGCAATAAATGACATATGATAACTTTGAAATTTATTGCACGCGAAGTTAAGCATTTTTTTGCAACTATGCAACCACAAAAAGCTCCACCGTGTTAACATGACCACAAAAGGACACGAACGAACACAAAAATCTCCCACAATCATGCGGGAGACTTTTGTCTATTTGGCTAAACGCTAAATGCTAAACGCTAAACGCTAAACGCTAAACGCTAAATGCTATTAGCGGCCGGAGGCGCGCACCATGTCGTGGACGCGACGGTTGAAGGTGTCCTGCGACAGGAGGTTCTCCACCGTCAGGTGCATGCGGTAACGCCAGTAGTGGCGAGAGTTGGCGGGCACGTTGATCTGCTCCTCCTTGGGGTTGGGGCGACGCAGGGTGCCGTCCATCGACAGCCAGTCCTGCAAGGGCAGAATGCACAGCATCGAGGGGGAAGTCAAGTGGAGATTGACAATCTTCTCGCATATCCAAGGCTCGGCGTAGTAGGGAGCGGCTCCCATGGCGTGGAGCACGTTGTTGAAGAAGCGCTGGGTGACGTCACGATTTTCCTCCCACCATTGGCGTATGCCGCCCATGTCGTGGGTTGAGGTTGTGCACACCGAGTAGTAGGGGTAGTTGTAGGTGTTGCCAAACTCGCTTCTGGGGTCCTTGGGCATGCGCTGGATTTCGAGCGAGAGGATCTCGAGGGCGCTCATCACGGCGGGCACGCAATCGGGGATCATGCCGAGGTCCTCGGCGCAGCAGAGCATGGAGGTGGCGTCGATCAGCGGCGGGAGCTTCCACATGGCCTTGCCGTACCAGAAGTCGTTGTGACGGTGATAGTAGAAGTCGTTGTAGAGACGGTCGAAGCACCAGCGCTCGTAATCGGTCAACGACCTATATATATAGGTGAACTGTGCCGAGATGCGGGGGTGCCACTTGCCCTTCTCGTAGGGGTCCTCGACGAAAAGCACATCGTCGATCAAGCCTAAGAGGGCGTTGCAGAGCTTGTTGTTCTTCTCGTCCTTGGGCTGGGTGGCGAAGTAGTCGGCTACCTTGCGCTGGGTGGCAAACTCGGGTTTAAGCTTGTAGCGGCCGTAGCCAATGTCGTTGAGGAAGCGGCTCTTTGCCTCGTCGGTGAACTCGCCGAAGAAGTCGCCCAGGAAGTAGTCCATGATGTAGGGGGTCGTCTGCAGGTCAACGTCGAGCCAGAAGTCGTAGCTGTATTTCAGCTCGTCGGCCGTGAACGGCAGAGCGGGGTTGAACACGCCCAACAGACCGTGGATGGCGTCCATAGGTATTTGCCAGATGCGGAAGAAACCAAGCACATGGTCGATACGGTAGGCGTCGAA
Organism: uncultured Muribaculaceae bacterium; assembly: GCA_964562375.1. GTDB lineage: Bacteria > Bacteroidota > Bacteroidia > Bacteroidales > Muribaculaceae > JAJPXC01. The sequence goes on from CAZLSW010000050.1 coordinate 10,978, forward strand.
GTATTCCGACATCTTGCGGAAACGGCTCTTCCACCACTGGAAGCCGTCGCGGTTCATCTCCTCCCAGTTGTAGGTGGGGAATCCCCAGTTTTGGCCAAGTACCGAGAAATCATCTGGCGGAGCACCGGCCTGGCAATCGAGGTTGAACAGGCGCGGGGAGATCCAGGCGTCGACGCTGGTGCGGGAGATGCCGATGGGGATGTCGCCCTTGATGGCGACGCCCTTGGAGTGGGCATAGTCGCGCACCGAACGCATCTGGCGATCCAAGTGGTATTGCACGTAGAACACGCGGTTGATGTCGTCCTGGTTGTCCTTGACGAATTGGTCAACGGCTTTTTCGTCGTAAACGGCGTATTTGCCCCACTTGTCCATCTCGGGGGTGTGGAAGCGGTCGCGGAGTACACAGAATGCGGCATAAGGAGTCAACCAGTAGTCGTTTTCCTCCTTAAAGCGCTTGAACTCGTCGCTGTCCAAGGTGGCCTGGCCGTTTTGGGCGAAAATCTCGGCCACATACTCGGCTTTCGCCTTGGTGACGCGCTCGTAATCGATCTCCGTCAGGGCGTTGAGTTCGCGGCGCAGGTTCTCGTAGTAGGCTCGACGCTCAGGATCCTCGAGGTGACCCAGCTCCTCAAGGCGCAGGTAGAGGGGATGGAGAGCGAAGGTGGAGTTGGCGTTATAGGGGTAGGAGTCGGTCCACGTGTGGGTCATCGTGGTGTCGTTGATAGGCAGGATCTGGAGGAACGACTGCCCGGTCATGGCTGCCCAATCGATCATCTTCTTGAGGTCGATGAAGTCGCCCACGCCGAAGTCCTCCTCGGAACGAACGGAGAACACGGGGATTGCCGTGCCGGCACCGTGCCATGGTGTCATTGGGTTGATGAAGCGCATACCCGATACGACGAGCACCTCGTTCTTGCGGGCCGGGATGATGGCGAAGTTGCGGTTTTCGCCGCCTTCCCAGGCCACCACCTCACCCGATGTTTTGTCGAGAATCACGAATTTGTAATCGAAGGGGGTTTCCAGTGTCGACAGGTCGAGGTTGACCGTCCACTCGGGGAAGTTGGCGTCGTTCATCACCACGGCTTTCTTGGGCTCCCATTCGCCAAGGCCCGGGCATGAGCCGCTGATTGCGAGCACCTGATTGGCTTTCACCATAGGAGCGGAGACGGTGATGGAGAGCACTCCATTTTTGGGTGTCAGCTCTTTCTCGCGCTCGGGGCGGTGGCAGATGCAGTCGATGAACGCCGAGGAGTAGTAAGGTTTGTCCCAAGGCTGATCTTGCCAGCGGTCGTAAATCTCGTAGAATTTCGACTGGCGAGCGCGGCGCAGACGATGGGGCTTCCCCCACTCGCGCTTGGTGTATCCGTTCTCGTGACGGATGAAGTAGGAATACTCAAAGTCGGGGGTATTGTCGGCGATCTCCACATCCACCGACCACGACTGGTCGCCTTCCAGTTTCAGGCGCACGGCCTTGTCCCAATCCCCCGAGCCCAGCTCAGGGATGTTGCCCGTAAGGTATACCGCCTCGCCCCAGTTTGTGCGATAGTCGATATTAAACGAAAGATTCATAAGTCAAGGTATTATATTTTAGTAAGATTCTATCTATCCATTTGATGTCGACCCTGGGACGGATCGACTTCCATCCTACTGAGAGGTGACGCTCGGCCAACTCTCCTGTGGAAATTGCCGTATAAAAGTAGCGCGAATTTTTGAAACAAAAGCCGTTTTCTGAAAAAAATTTTCAAAAAACGGCTTTTGATACTGTTCAACTATGTTTTGCGGCAAGTTTTTAACGCTTTTTCAACTTGTTTAGCCGCATTTGGAGGTTCCACAGGAGGTGCAAATCAAGCAACCTTCTTGGTAGACGAGGGTCTCTTGGCCGCAATTGGGGCATTTTTGGCCCGTGGCCTGCGTGCCGTTGGGGAGGTATTTCTTCAAGGCTCTTTCGACGCCCATCTTCCATGTGTTGATGGATTGGGAGTCGAGCTCGAGGCCCGAGACGAGTTTCAGCACCTGGTCGATAGGCATGCCGTAGCGAAGCACGCCCGAGATGAGCTTGGCGTAGTTCCAGAACTCGGGGTTGAATTTGTCGCTCAAGCCCTCGATAGTGGTTTTGTAGCCGCGCTTGTTGACGAATTGGAAGTCGTAACGCTTGCTGCCGTCGGGGTTGATAGCCTTGATAATCTTGCCGTGGCTTACCGACTTGGGGAGGAACAATCCCTCGTCGTCGTCGGCCAGTCCCGTGAAGATCTCGTAGGGTTTGCCGTCCATCAGGCCCACGAAGGCAATCCATTTGTCCTTGTTGTTCTGGAAACGCACTACGTCGGCCTCCAGCTCGATGGGTCGTTTAAGGATGTGGGGGCGCACATCGGCAAAGCCGGGTTTCACCTGCGGCACTTCCTTTTTCTCGACGGCCACGAGGACGCCCGAGCGTGAACCGTCGCGGTAAACGGTGCACCCTTTGCAGCCTTGGCGCCACGCCTCTTGGTAGAGCTTGGCTACAGTCTCTTCGGTAACGTCGTTGGGGAGGTTGATGGTGACCGAGATGGAGTGGTCGACCCATTTCTGGATGCGGCCCTGCATCTTCACCTTCTCGAGCCAGTTGATGTCGTTGGCGGTTGCGCCTGCGTAGGGGGAACGTGCCACGAGGGCGTCAATCTCCTCTTGGGTGTAGGTGTCGCTCACGGGGATGTTCTGGGTCTTCATCCAATCGATGAACTTGGGATGGTAGACGATGTACTCCTCGAATGCGTCGCCGGTCTCGTCCACGAAATCCACTCGCACGTCGGCGTCGTTGGGGTTGACCTTGCGGCGGCGCTTGTATACGGGCATGAACACGGGCTCGATACCCGAGGTGGTGCGGGTCATGAGGGAGGTGGTGCCGGTGGGGGCGATGGTAAGGCAGGCTATGTTGCGGCGTCCGTGCTGTAGCATCTGCTCGTAAAGGTCGGGGTCGGCCTCACGCAGGCGGTTGATGTAGGGGTTGTTCTTCTCGCGCTCGGCGTTGAAGATTTCAAAGGCTCCGCGATCCTTTGCCAGATCCACCGATGAACGGTAAGCGGCAAGGGCCAGTTCACGGTGCACCTTCTCGGAGAAGTCGCTTGCCTCCGGGGTGCCGTATTTGTATCCCAGAGCGGCAAGCATGTCGCCCTCGGCCGTGGTGCCCACGCCTGTGCGACGGCCCTTTAGAGTCTTTTCCTGTATCTTTTGCCACAGGTGACGCTCGGCGCTTTTCACCTCCTCTGTCTCGGGATCGGAGTCGATTTTCTCCAGAATGGTGGCGATTTTCTCGGCCTCGAGGTCGATGATATCGTCCATGATGCGCTGGGCCTTGGCCACATGGTCGCGGAAAAGGTCGAAGTCAAATTCCGCCTCCTTGGTGAACGGGTTCTTCACATAGGAGAAGAGGTTGATAGCCAGCAGGCGGCAGCTGTCATAGGGACAGAGGGGTATCTCGCCGCAGGGGTTGGTGGAGATGGTTTGGAATCCGAGGTCGGCGTAACAATCGGGAACCGACTCGCGGGTGATTGTGTCCCAAAACAGGACACCGGGCTCTGCCGATTTCCATGCGTTATGGATAATTTTGTGCCACAACTTGGAGGCGTCGATTTCTTTTGTTACCAACGGCTGCTCGCCCTCGGCCAACATCGTGGGATAAGCCTGTGTATAGGGCTTGCCATCGACAGCGGCCTGCATGAATGCGTCGTCGATGCGCACCGACACGTTGGCACCGGTTACCTTGCCCTCAGTCATCTTGGCGTCGATGAAAGCCTCCGAGTCGGGATGTTTGATCGAGACCGTAAGCATCAGGGCCCCGCGACGGCCGTCCTGGGCTACCTCGCGGGTGGAGTTGGAATAACGCTCCATGAAGGGAACCAGACCCGTGGAGGTAAGGGCCGAGTTTTTCACCGGGGTGCCTTTGGGGCGGATGTGGCTCAGGTCGTGACCCACGCCACCGCGACGCTTCATCAGCTGCACCTGCTCCTCGTCGATGCGGATGACGCCGCCATAGGAGTCGGGCTTGCCGTCAAGACCGATCACGAAGCAGTTGCTCAGCGACACCGCCTGGAAGTTATTGCCGATGCCCGACATGGGGCTGCCTTGGGGCACGATGTAGCGGAAGTGGCTCAACAAGTCGAAGAGTTGGTCATGCCCCATGGGGTTGGGGTATTTTTGCTCGATGCGGGCAAGCTCCCCGGCGATGCGGTGGTGCATATCATCGGGGGTAAGCTCATAAATGTTGCCGAACGAATCTTTCAAGGCGTACTTGCTCACCCACACACGGGCAGCCAGCTCGTCGCCGTCGAAATATTTCACTGAGGCCTGGAAAGCCTCGTCATGGGTATACGTTTTCTTTTCTTCCACGGTAATAATTATGGTTTTCAGTGTTCAGTATTCAGCTTTCAGTGTTCAGCTTTCAGTGTTCTGAAAGATCTATTTAAACTACTGCTCCCAAGAGAATTCAGTAGTTTTGTTTCTGTTTCGGAAAACTTTAACGCTTGATGATGAGAAAAAGTTTTCCAAAAAGTCAACCGCGAAGATGGGAAAAGTTTCTCGAATTAGCAAAAAAAGTTATCGACAGGGAGGCGTTAGGGAGGTAATTAGATAATTGGTGAGTAGTGAGCAGGAGGTGCCCCTCCCGCGCCGAATTGCGGGAAGGGTGGCTGAGGAAGAGGTTAAAGACAGGTAATACTTTATTTGAGATTTTCGCGAGCGCGGGCGAGGTAGGCTTTCATGGCTGGAGTGTCGCGCCGGTCGATGATGTTGCGCAGCTCGTCAAGGCGCTCAGCCATGCGTGCAAGTTGCTCGGGAGTGTTGGGGTTGAACAGGATTTCGCTCACAAGATAGTCGTCCTCCGAGGCCAGCCCGCGCGCGATGGCAAGGTGTCGCTTGAAGGTGGTGCCTGGAGCGTCCTGATGCTTCATGATGCCGGCAAACATCAGCGAGGCCACAAAGGGGATCGACAGCGAGTAGGCCGTTGTGAGGTCGTGTTCCTCAAAAGTGTAGTCGACGATGTTGAGGTGGAGCGTGTTGTACAGGTCGCGGAAGAAAAGTTTGCCCAGATGGTCGCCCTCCTTGATGATTACGGCGTTCTCGTTGGCGAGATTGCTCAGCGAGGCGAATGTGGGGCCAAACATCGGGTGAGTGCTCACGAAAGGATGCCCGGCCTGGGCGTAGAACTCAGGCAAACCGGTCTTGACCGAAGCGATGTCGCTCAGGATGCAGTTTTGGGGCAAATGGGGCAACACTTGGTTGAAAGCGTCGATGGTGTACTTCACCGTGGCGGCATTAATCAGCATCTCGGGGGCGAAAGCGTCAACCTCGTCGAGGGTGGAGAAACGGCGACAGTTGTAGGTGAAGCGCAGGCGCTTGGGGTCGTGATCGTAAATGGCGACGTCGTGGGAGAAGGAAAGGAGGTCGCAGAAGAACGACCCCATCTTTCCAGCTCCAAGAATCAGTATTTTCATCGTGTTCGGTCGTTAAGCACCTCGATTTGTTGACGCACGGATTCCTCATGGATGGCGAGCAGCACCGAACGCATAAAATCAGCTCCAATACCCATCTCTTCGGCCACCTTGATACGGTCGTGCATAATGTCGTTATAGCGGTTGGGCTGCACTACGGGCATGCGGTGCTCCTTCTTGTACTGACCAATCTCGCGACACACGCGCAGACGCTTGGAGAGCACCTCCAGGAGGTCGTTGTCAATCTGGTCGATTTGTTGGCGCAGGAGTGTGAGATTCTCGGTTGACTGCTTCTCGTCGCGTACCACCAGGGTGTTGAGGATAAAGTTGAGAATCTCGGGCGTAACTTGCTGGGAGGCGTCGCTCCAAGCCTCGTCGGGGTTGCAGTGGGATTCGATAATCAATCCGTTGAAGCCCATGTCGAGAGCCTGTTGTGAGAGCGGGGCGATGAGTTCGCGCTTGCCGCCGATGTGGCTGGGGTCGCAGATGATGGGCAGATTAGGGTAGCGCAGGCGCAGCTCCAATGGGATGTGCCATTGCGGCATGTTGCGGTAGAGGTGCTTGCCGTAGGCCGAGAAACCGCGGTGGATAGCTCCCAAGCGGCGTATACCGGCGTTGTAGAAACGTTGCAGGGCGCCTATCCATAGCTCGAGGTCAGGGTTAACGGGATTCTTAACGAGCAGGGGAATGTCGGTGGCGCCAGCAGCCTTGATAGCGTCGGCAATCTCCTGCACAGCGAACGGGTTGGCTGAGGTGCGGGCACCAATCCACAGGATGTCCACGCCAGCGGCGAGAGCTTGCTCCACGTGCTGCTTGGTGGCTACCTCGGTGGAGGTGTACATGCCGGTGGTTTCCTTTACTTTTTTGAGCCAGTCGAGGCCGGCTTGTCCCACGCCTTCGAAGCCTCCGGGCTTGGTGCGGGGTTTCCAGATGCCGGCACGGAAGATTTTGATGCCGTAGGAGGCCAGTTCCTTGGCTGAGCAGAGTACTTGCTCTTCGGTTTCGGCCGAGCAGGGGCCGGCGATTACAAGGGGCTTTGCGGGGTCGATGCCCGGTATCTCAAGGGGGAGAAGATCTTGCATATGGGATATATTTTTGTGATTTTTAAATCGTTAAAACTTTAAAGCATTAAAAGGATGAAAGGAGGAAAGGCTGCAATTAACCATTAACCATTAACCATTAACCATTAACCACTTCCTTGATTCGCCGCAGAGCCTCGCGAAGGTTGGGCTGGGTGGCGCAGAGCGACAAGCGGATGTATCGCTCGCCGTTGGAGCCGAAGATGAATCCCGGGGCGATGAACACGCGGGCATCCTTGAGGATACGCTCGGTGAGTGCCTCCCCTGAGACTTCGTTGTCGGGGATGCGTCCCCATAGGAACAGGCCACGCTGTCGAGGGTCGAATGTGCAGCCCAGGGTCTCCATTATCTCCTCGCATATCTTGCGGCGCTCGCAATACTCGACGTTAACCTCGTCAATCCAGTCCTGCTCGAGCTCCAAGCCCCTGGCAGCGGCCACCATCATCGGTCGGAATTGGCCTGAGTCGACGTTGGTTTTTACCTTTACCACCCAGGAAATGAACTCGGGATTGCTCACCACCACGGCCATGCGCCAGCCAGCCATGTTATGGCTCTTGCTCATCGAGTTGAGTTCCAGGGCGATCTCCTTGGCTCCGGGGATCTCCATGATACTCATGGGGCAATCGTTGAGGATGAACGAGTAGGGGTTGTCGTGAGCTATCACTATATTGTGACGTCGACCGAAGTCGACAATCTTTTCCAATAATTCACGTGAGGCGGGAGTTCCGGTGGGCATATGGGGATAATTGACCCACATCAGCTTTATCTTGTCCAAAGGCAACTTCTCCAATGCCTCGAAATCAGGCTCCCAGCCGCTCTCTTCTTTAAGGTCGTAGGGGAAAATCTCGGCCATAGCAAGCTTGGACGCCGACGTGTAGGTGGGATAACCGGGATTGGGCACGAGCACACCGTCGCCGGGGTTGAGCAGAGCCATTGAGATGTGCATGATGCCCTCCTTGGAGCCGATAAGCGGCATGAGCTCAGCGGCCGTATCTACGTCCACGCCATACCATTTCTTGTAAAACCTGGCCCAGCCCTTACGCAACTCGGGGATGCCTCCACCGGGCTGGTAGCTGTGGGCGTTGGGCTTGGCGGCCTCGGTGGTAAGGGTCTCTATTACCGATGCGTGGGGCATACGGTCGGGTCCTCCAATGGCCATCGAAACGATGTCGGCGCCAGCGGCGTTCAACTGCGCCACTTCGCGCAGCTTGCGGGCGAAGTAGTATTCTTCAATCGCCTCCACACGGGAAGCGGGACGTATATTATTCTTTGAATTCGGCATATTCTCCAAGGATTTTGAGGTCGTTGATCAATGGACGCACGGCGTTGATGGCCTGCAGGTAGCGGGCGATGGAGTCGAACGTCAAGTCGATATAGAACCGGTATTCCCACTCGCGGCCGATGATGGGCATCGACTGTATCTTGCTCAGGTTGATGTCGTAGAACGAGAAGATAGTCAACACTTTCGACAGCGCTCCGTGGGTGTGAGGGAGGGTGAACACGAGCGACGCCTTGTTGATTTCCCTTTCCGAGGGGCGATGCTCGGCAGCTACGAGCGGGTCGGCAAGGATTAGGAAACGAGTGAAATTGCGCTTGTTGGTCTCGATACCCTTTTCGAGAATGTCCAGGCCGTAAAGCTGAGCCGCGAACTCACCACACACGGCGGCATGACCCTCGAGCTTCTCCTCGGCTATCTCGCGGGCGCTACCGGCGGTGTCGAATTTCTCCACCATGCGCATCCGCGGGTGACGGCGCAGGTACTGCTCGCATTGCATCAACGCCATGGGATGGGAGTTGACCTCGGTGATATCATCCATCGTTTGACCCGGCAACGCGCACAGCACATGGGAGATTCTCATCTTGTGCTCACCAATGATCACCAGGTTGCTCTGGCGCAGCAGCTCATGGTTGTAGAGCAGCGAGCCGGCGATAGTGTTCTCGATGGCCATGATTCCCAGCAGCGAGGCGTCGCCCGAGAGCATTTCAAACATCTCGGGGAACGAATCGCAGGGGATGGTTTCGATCTCCTCGTCGTGGAAGTAGCCACGGGCAGCAGCGTCGTGGTAACAACCGGCCACGCCTTGGATGGTCACCCGTTTTTTGGATTTGTCAGCAGCAGTGTAAGCGCACATATTACAATATATGAAAAAAATCCCGTCCTGAGGAGAGCGGGATTTTTATGTTAATGTCAATCATTCAATCATTGAGAGGCTACGCATATAAAATCCCGCTACTCTTTCCAAAGTAGTAAAAGTAAGAAAAATAATATGCGTAAAAACGAGTCATTTCTTGTTTGCTTCAAGATTGTGACGCGAATGTAGCGATTATTTTTCAAATCGCAACTATTTCGGCCAAAATAATTTCAAAAAAAATTCGTAATTTCGCGTTTACATTAACAAATGCTACTTCACTATGACAATTCATCATACATCCCTAATCTTTTAATGGCAACCAATACAATTATGAAAGGAAGAATTCTGGTAACTGGCGGTACCGGTTACATCGGCTCCCACACCGTGGTTGAGCTCCAGCAAGCAGGTTACTCGGTGGTGATTATCGACAACCTCAGCAACTCCAACATCGAGGTGCTCGACGGCATCGAGCGCATCACTGGCATACGCCCCGACTTCGTCAAGGCCGACTGCACCGACATGGCAGCCGTAGAAAAACTCTTTGTCGAGTATCCAGGCATCAAGGGTATCATCAACTTCGCCGCATCCAAGGCGGTGGGCGAGTCGATGCAGAAGCCCCTACTCTACTACCGCAACAACCTCAACACGCTTATGAACCTGCTCGACGCGATGCCCCGCCACGGCGTGAAAGGCATCGTGTTCTCATCGTCATGCACCGTATACGGCGAGCCGGATGAGAACCCCGTCACCGAGCAGGCCCCCATAAAGAAAGCCACTTCGCCCTACGGCAACACCAAGCAGATCTCGGAGGAGATTATCACCGACGTGATCAACTCGGGAGCGCCCATCAAGAGCGTCATCCTGCGCTACTTCAACCCCGTGGGGGCCCACCCCTCGGCCGAGATCGGCGAGCTGCCCAACGGCGTGCCCCAGAACCTCGTGCCGTTCTTGACCCAAACCGCCGCTGGTATCCGACCGATGCTGTCGGTGTTCGGCGACGATTACAACACCCCCGACGGCTCGTGCATCCGCGACTATATCAACGTTGTCGACCTTGCCAAAGCCCATGTAATCGCCGTAGAGCGCATGCTCGAGGACAAGAGCGAGGCCCCCATCGAGATCTTTAACCTTGGCACCGGCACCGGTCTCTCGGTACTGGAGCTGATTGCCGCCTTTGAGCGCGCCACAGGCGTTAAGGTCCCCCACAAGATCGCGGCGCGCCGAGCTGGCGACATCGAGAAGGTGTGGGCCAACCCCAAATACGCCAACGAAGTGCTGGGCTGGAAAGCCGAGACACCCATCGACGACACCATGCGCTCAGCTTGGGCTTGGCAATTGCGTCTTCAGCGCAAAAGCCAAGCCCAAGGCTGAGCGCAAAGGATAAAGGATTAAGGATTAAGGCTAAAGTGTAGTTACCCTCGTTTATTGCCACATAGCCATTATCCCTTCATCCTTCATCCTTAATACTTCAACCTTTTTTAACGAAGTTAAAATACTGTGCCTGTAAGAGTACCCGAAGAATTACCCGCTGTGGAGGAGCTGCTCGCCGAAAACATATTCGTGATCGGCGAGCGGCGAGCCTCTACCCAGGACATTCGTCCCTTGCGCATCGCCGTTCTCAACCTCATGCCACTGAAGCTGATGACCGAGACCGATCTGCTGCGCCTTATCTCCAACACCCCGTTGCAAATCGAGCTCGACCTCGTTGACACAGGCGTGCACGTGTCGCAAAACACCCCGCGCGAGCACATCGAGACCTTCTACAAGACCTTCGATGAGATACGCAACCGCTACTACGATGGCTTCATCATCACGGGCGCACCGGTGGAGAAAGTGAAATTTGAGGACGTTGACTATTGGGACAAAATGGAGGAGATTTTCGACTGGGCCCACACCCACGTTACCTCCACATTATATATATGTTGGGCGGCATTCGCAGGACTCTATTATCACCACGGCATCCACAAGCATGTGCTCGACCACAAAATCTCGGGCGTGTTCAAGCATCGCGTGCTGGTGCCCAAAAACCCTCTGTTCCGAGGATTTGACGACACATTCTCGGTACCTCACAGCCGATTCTCACAGTTTAACCGCGAGGAGATAGAGGCTAACCCCGACTTGACCATCCTCTCGGAGAGCGCCGAATCGGGCATCTACATTGTTATGGCTCGAGGTGGGCGCGAATTTTTCATCACAGGTCACTCGGAGTATTCCCCCCACACGCTCGACTTTGAGTATCGCCGCGACCTTGAGAAGGGGCTTAACCCTACCGTCCCAGCACATTACTACCTATACGACGACCCGTCGCAACCGCCTCTGGTGACATGGCGCTCCCACGCCAATCTGCTGTTCACAAATTGGCTCAACTACTTTGTCTACCAAGCTACCCCCTACCGTCCAGAAGACATCGCAGCCCTGTAGTGGTTAATGGTTAATGGTTAGTGACTGAAAACTGAATACTGAATACTGAAAACTGAAAACTGAAAACTGAATTGAAAAAGATAATAATCGCAATCGACGGTTACTCGTCATCGGGCAAAAGCACGATGGCCAAAGACCTTGCCCGTGAAATCGGCTACCACTATATCGACTCAGGAGCCATGTACAGGGCTGTCACCCTTTACGCCATGCGTAACGGCATGATCGCCCCCGACGGCACAGTTGACATCCCCGCTTTGGTAGCCGCTCTGCCCCAGATAGCGATTTCATTTGAGAAGACTCTTGCGGGCCAGCACACGATGCTCAACGGTGAGGATGTGGAGCAACAGATCCGCACAATGGAAGTGTCGTCCCACGTCTCCCCCGTGTCTGCTATCAAGGAGGTACGACAAGCCTTGGTGAAGATGCAACAGGAGTTGGGAGCCGGCAAGGGAATCGTGATGGATGGCCGTGACATAGGCACTGTCGTTTTCCCCCGTGCCGAGCTGAAAATTTTCGTTGACGCGTCGGCCGAAACACGTGCTCAGCGTCGCTACAAGGAGCTCCTTGAGAAAGGCACCTCGGTCACCTACGAGCAAGTGCTGGAAAACGTCAAGGGCCGCGACTTCATCGATTCCACCCGCAAGGAATCGCCCTTGCGCCGCGCCGCTGACGCTATCGCCCTCGACAACTCCCAGATGACCCGCGAGCAACAGCTTGAGTGGCTGCTTAACATCTACCAGCGCCTGGCCAATGCCTAAGATCGAGATTGACCAAGGCTCGGGATTCTGCTTCGGGGTGGTCACCGCCATCCGTAAGGCCGAGGAGGAGCTCGACAAGTCGGGGCGCCTCTATTGCCTTGGCGACATCGTCCATAACAGCGACGAGGTGGAGAGGCTGAGGGGTAGAGGGCTGGTCACAATCACCCATGAGCAACTGGCTGAGCTTCACGACGTGAAAGTGCTGTTGCGCGCCCATGGTGAACCTCCATCCACCTACGACATCGCCCGTCGCAACAACATAGAGATCATCGACGCTACCTGCCCTGTGGTATTGGCCCTGCAACGCCGCATCAAGGCCGCTTATGACACCGCTGATGAGGGAAATCGCCCCCAGATAGTGATTTACGGCAAAACGGGACACGCCGAGGTAAACGGCCTGGTGGGACAAACCGCCGGCGAGGCAATCGTCGTGGAGTCGCCCGACGACCTGGACAAAATCGACTTCTCCCGCGACATTAAACTGTATTCCCAAACCACCAAATCGGTTGACGGCCTGCACGCCATCATCCAAGAAATTTCCAAGCGTGTAGCCCCAAATGTCACCTTTGAGAGTTACGACACGATATGCCGACAGGTGGCCAACCGCGTCGACAACCTCCGCGAATTTGCCGCCGCCCATGAGGTGGTGCTTTTTGTGAGCGGCCATAAATCGAGCAACGGCAAATATCTGCACGGTGAGTGTCTGAAAGTGAATCCAAGCACCCATCTGATTGCCAATCCTGACGAGATTGACCCCGCATGGCTGGAAGGCGCCACCACCGTAGGCATCTGCGGAGCCACCTCCACCCCCCGCTGGCTCATGGAGGCCGTCGCCCAGCATTGCACTAACAACTAACAACTAACAACTAACAACTAACAACTAACAACTAACAACTAAC
>CAZLSW010000051.1:0-23507 GCA_964562375.1 uncultured Muribaculaceae bacterium
TCCCCACATTATCAAATAATTATGCCACTTTTTTATCCCGAACTGGGGTAAATTGGGGGAGGAGGGAATCTAGGTCGAGATTTACCATACCTCAATGTGTGTAGCTTCAAGTCCAGTGCGTTGTTTGTAGTCGGCTTTCAATTCATCTGAGATGGAGTCGACCCATTCTTGCCTGCGACGCTTTGACTCGCGGAGGCGGCGCCATGCCTCTTCACGGGTAATGGGAGTGCGTGGAGTGAGGGGTGGGTGGAGGCTAAGGGCGGCCGACGGTGGCGAAGAGGGAGTCGCGGAGGGTCTGGTAGGCGCGGTCATGCCGGTCCTTATACTCGGCCGAGACTTGTAGCTGGTAGCGGTCGCAATAACCGATGGAATTGGACAGGACAGAAAAGTATTCGGGGTCGTCCTGGGGTATATGTTTTTTTATCAGTATCTCGATATCTTTGTAGTTTTTGTCGAAGGTCTCCTGGGTACTGATCAACTTTAGCATTTCCTCACTGTTATGGACTGTGCCGTTCTCCAATCTACGTATATATTGGATCCAATTGCGGCGTGTGATCTCCTCGACTTGGTGCTGGAGGGAGGAGAGAAATTCCACGCGGGCGGAGTCAACTGGGGGCGATACCACAAGGGTATCGTGCACGGGTACAGGCACTTCCACAACCGCGGGTACGGGTTGGGGACGGTAGAGGAGGATGAACACAAGACCCCCGAGGGCCAGAAGGGTGACGAGCCAGGGTATCCACGTGCGGCGCGGCTGTCGCTCCCAAGGGAGTGATGCCGCGGTGGTAGGACGCTTGGCGGGGTCGAGGGCGAGGCATCTACGGGCTAAGCGATGGAGATGGCGGTCGTCGCACGATTGGGCAATGTCGTCCACTACTTTTCCCAAAGAGTAGATATCGGCCAGAGAATCAACGGGTTGCGAGATTTGCTCGGGAGCGGCGTAGCCGACTGTTCCCGCGGGTTGTTTCAACACGTCAAAATGGGCCGCGTCGCTAAGGCCGAAGTCGATAATCTTGGGCAGCTGGGCGCCCTGGGTGAGCATGACGTTGGTGGGCTTGAGGTCGCGGTGGATAATCTGCATCGAGTGCAGGTAGTCGACGGCCTCGGCCAAACGGCGAGCCACATGACGAGCCTGCTGCTTGGTTAACATTCTGTCCTCCAATGCTTTGGCAAGCGTTGTGCCTTGGATGTATTCAAGCACGATGCAAGGGCCGAGAGGGTTGACCACGACATATTCGAGCGTGGCCATAACTCCCTCGTGACTAAGGTTATAGCCGATCATGAATTCCTTGGCCAGCAATTGGCGAGCCAAGGGGTCGTGACGCAATTCGGGGCGTAAGCATTTGAGCACGAACCGCTTGCCACGCTTGCGGGCCGTGTAAAGGCGGGTGTAGGGGTTGGCGTCGCCGCCTAGCGGCTCGATTTCGGTGAAGTCGTTCTCCGAAATCCATCCCTCCAATCCGTCGGGCTCGGAGCCGAGATTGAAGAAGCCGCTGTTGGCATCGTCGATCACAGTCGCGTTACTGAGGTTAACCCACCCTTGGCACCGGCCACATAGACGGTTTGGCCGTCGAGCGTAGATGGCTCTAAGTCAAAGGCTTGCAATGGGAATCCCTTGGCGAGTAGCGAGCAGGAGAATTGGGTGCCTTGAGGAAGCGAGGCGTTTTCGACCTCCTCGGCCAGGAATCGCCCGGGGGCTACACAGCGGGCAACCATACGGCGGTTGGGCGCCCAGGTGATGACGAGCCGCGAGTTGACAGGTAGATCGTTGGGAGTGAATAAGTTGCCACCAAGGAAACCCGAATCGGGGAGCAACGTTCGGTCGGCCTGGTAGCGGAAGTCCTCCCAGTCGCGATAACCGGCGTAGGAAGCCAGAATCGACAGGGTTGTTGGGCGCGGGGCGTGGGTTGACGGCACGTAGCCCCACAATCGTTTCAGCGTGGAGGTCGACAACATCTCTCGGGTACTGTCGAGAATTGCCTGTGAGGCCGCGTCGAAATCGGTTGGGGTACATATAGCGTGTCCCAAGGTGCGCTCCACCTCGCGGCACAACAGAGCGATATAAATGCTGGAATCTACTTTGTCCATTGGTCTAGCTGTTTAAGAATGAACGAAGTACGGCTTGGAATTGGCGGGGGTTGTCCAAGAACGAATAGTGGCCACAGCGGGCGAAGGTCACCAGGCCGGCATCGGGGATCAGTTTGGCCATCGTCTTGGCGTCGGCCAGGGGAGTGGCGGTGTCGTTCTCGCCCCAAATGAGGAGGGTAGGGGCTTTGATCTTGGGCATCTCGGCTTTGAGATCCTCGTTGACCACGCGGCTTAGGATGCGGCGCATCATCGGGGAGGCACCGTTGTAGTCGCTGGAGCCGCGTTTGGCCCGGAGTGCGTCGATGCGCTTTTGGGCTTTCTCCTTGCCAAGGGTGAGTCGGAGCAGGCGACAACCGAGCTTGTAACTGTATACCTTGTAATAGTATTTCATTGAGCGCTTGGGCTTTACGCCTGCGGCATCGACCAGGATAAGCTTGTCGACGGGGTTGCGCGAGGCGTACAGGATGCCCACTCGGCCGCCAAACGAGTGGCCAAGCAGCGACGGCTTCTCGAGGCCCTCCTCTCGGGCCAATTGCTCGATGGCCTGAGTGTAGAGCTCCACGCCCCAAGGCTCCGGGGGCTCGCTCGACGAGCCAAAGCCCGGGAAATCAACGTTGTATACAGTGTGGCTCTCGGCCGTTGTGGCCTCGATTGAGGCCACGGTGGTGCAGTTGCAGCCCCA
Source organism: uncultured Muribaculaceae bacterium (assembly GCA_964562375.1). Classification (GTDB taxonomy): domain Bacteria; phylum Bacteroidota; class Bacteroidia; order Bacteroidales; family Muribaculaceae; genus JAJPXC01. The sequence continues at coordinate 2,771 of CAZLSW010000051.1, forward strand.
GCCGTGCATCAGGATCAGGGGCTTGCCCTTGCCCGACACTCGGTAGTGCATCGTCACGTCGCCGATTTTGATTGTTTTGTCCTCCATAACTACGCGAAGATAATCTTTTTAGTCGACTCCACCAAACGGATGTGCTCATGGTGAGCAAATCACAAAAGCAAAAGAGGTAAATCGGTGTGGTGTAGCGATTTACCTCTTTTTGAGGGTATCCCCGTGGGGAGTCGAACCCCAATCGTCGGAACCGGAATCCGAAATTCTATCCATTGAACTACGGAGACTTGCGTCGTAAAGCATAATGCACCGTATGCATTTTTTGCTTTGGGATGACAAAATTAGGGGATTTTTTGTAATTTTGCAAATATGGAAGTGAAAATTGAGAAGTCGTGGCGTGAGGCGCTGGCCCGGGAGTTTGATTCTGAGCGGTTTGCGACGCTGGCGTCATGGGTGCATGAGCAGTACCGCACGCGGCGTGTGTTTCCGCCGGGAGGGCAGATTTTCGCGGCGTTCGACGCTTGTCCGTTCGATCGGGTGAAGGTGGTGATTCTGGGTCAGGATCCTTACCACGGGGAGGGGCAGGCCAACGGGCTGAGTTTCTCGGTGGCCGACGGCGTGGCGATGCCTCCGTCGCTTCTGAATATTTTCAAGGAGGTGCACGACGACACGGGCGCTGCGATGCCTGAGAGCGGCGACCTGAGCCGGTGGGCGCGTCAGGGGGTGTTGCTCTTGAACGCGACGTTGACGGTGGAGGCCCATAAGGCTGGTTCTCATCAGGGACGCGGGTGGGAGGAGTTGACCGACGAGGCTGTGATGCGTTTGGCCCGCGACAGGGAGCATCTGGTGTTCATGTTGTGGGGGTCGTTCGCGGCCAAGAAGGGGGCGTTTATCGACCGAGGGAGGCACTTGGTGTTGACGTCGCCTCATCCGTCGCCGTTGTCGGCCTATCGCGGATTTTTCGGTAATCATCATTTCTCACAAGCCAACGCCTATCTTGAGGCGCATGGCCAAACTCCGATACAATGGTAACAACTACACTTGAACAGCGCTTGGAGCGTGCGCGCGAGCTGCATCGCGCGGGGTATAATTGCGCGCAGTGCGTGCTTATGGTTTATGACGATGTGCACGGGTTGCAGACTGTTGACGCGGCTCGCGTGACGGCAGCCTTCGGCGCTGGTTTCGGCGGGCAAAGGCAGCTGTGTGGCGCGGTGTCGGGCATGGGCGCGATGCTTGGGTTGATGCGGTACACGGGTCCGGAGGTTAAGAAGGTGACTTACGACCACGCGGCGGTGTTGGCCGAGCGGTTCCGCGCGGAGAACGGCTCGATCGTGTGCGGCGAGTTGCTCTCCTCGCGCCGCAAGCCTTGCATTGGGTTGATCGAGGACGCTGTGACGATACTTCACAAGGAGTTTTGCGATGAATAAGTGGCGGGTGGCATTGGCTGTGGCGTCGTTGCCGCTGTGGGCGTGGGCTGTTGAGGATACCACGACGCAGGTGTTCGACATGCGCGTGAAGTCGCTGCAGGTAAAATACGAGGGCAACGCGTTGGCTCCGGCGGTGATCACTCTTGGTGGGGGCGATCGTATAGTGGTGGATTTTGACCGCTTGGGAGAGGAACGCGACTACCTGCGCTACTCGCTGACGCATTGCAACGCCGACTGGCAGCCGTCGCGGTTGGTGGAGCTGGAGTATCTCGAGGGGTTCAACGAGGGGACAGTGGACGATTACCAATTCTCCCGCGCCACGACTGTGCATTACACCCATTATCAGCTCGCACTTCCCAACGAGCAGATGACGATGAAGGTGTCGGGCAACTACTTGCTTAAGGTGTGGGACGAGACCGACCCCGACGAGCCGTTGTTCCAAGCGCGGTTCATGGTCACCGAGGGTGGCGCCGACATCTCGGGGGACGTGCTGGCGATCACCGACGTCGACCACCTCGATAAGCATCAGCAGTTGTCGCTTATGGTTGACACTGAGCGGGCCGGTGTTGCCGACAATTACAACGACCTGATTATCGTCATCACCCAGGATGGCCGTGAGGACAACAAATCGGTGTTGCTGCATCCCCTGCGCGCCAATCGCACGCGGGCCTATTATGAGCACCTGCCGCAACTGATTTTCCAGGCCGGGAATGAGTATCGCCGCTTCGAGAACGTCTCGACCTACTACCCTGGCATGGGGGTGTCCGAGATCGGATTTTATGACCCCTACTATAATTTTACCCTCGACACCGACCAAACGCGCTCCCAGGGACGATATGAGTACGACCAGACACAGTACGGCCGCTACACGATACGCGAGTACAATTCGTCGGAGAGCGACATCGACGCCGACTACGGCATCGTGCATTTTACCCTCGACTATCCCTATCGCGACGACGTGGATATTTTCATCGACTCCGACGCTTTTCAGCGTCGTTTCGATCCTGAGTCGCGCATGGTGTACAACCGCGCGACGGGGTTGTGGCACCGCTCGGCGTTGCTCAAGCAGGGGAATTACAATTACCAGTATTTGGCGGTGCCCCGGGGGTCGATGCGGGGATCGACGGCCGAGATCGAGGGGGATTATTACAACACGCGCAACGAGTATGTAGTATACGTCTACCATCGCGCTCCCGGGTCGCGTTACGATCGCCTGATCGGGGTGGCGCCGCTTTATTCTTTTTGAGTATGTTACAGATAGGAGATAAACTGGTGTCGTTAGACTTGGTGGAGCGGTTTTTCTGCTGCGACCTTGAGGCGTGCCACGGCGACTGCTGCATCGAGGGCGATGCCGGAGCGCCGATTACCAAAGAGGAGTACGAGAAAATCAAGGAGTTGGTGCCTGTCGTGTGGGATCGGTTGACCCCTCGCGCCCAGGAGGAGATCGCACGCCGCGGGGTGGGATACATTGACCAGGAAGGCGACCTTGTGACCACGATTGTCGACGACCGCGACTGCGTGTTCACTTGCTACGCTCCCGGCGGGATGTGCCAGTGCGCGCTGGAAAAAGCGTTTGAGGAGGGGAAGAGCGACTTCCGCAAGCCAGCTTCGTGTTACCTTTATCCCGTGCGCGTGAAGAGATATCCGACGTTCACGGCCGTCAACTACCATCGCTGGAAAATCTGTCGCCCCGGGGAGGCGCTTGGACGCAAGCTTGGCATCCGCCTTTACCAATTTTTGAAGGAGCCGCTAATCGCCCAGTATGGCCAGGCGTGGTATGACGAGCTGTGCCTCACCTGCGAGGAATACCTGCGCCAATACCCCAGCTAAATTCTTCTAAAGGTAAAGGCCGCAAGAGAGGGATAACGCGATAACGCCATAACGCGATAACGCGATAACGCGATAACGTTATTACGATGGGAAGGAAAGAGGGTGATACACAGAAAAGGGTGGCTCCGTGGGGGAGTCACCGATATTTCTTTTAGTAAGTGGGGCGAAGGGGTGGGGGATTATTCCTCTACCTGGCGGAGCTTCTGTACGTAAACCGCCTTCATCATTTTCTTGCGGTTGGTCACAGAGGGCTTCTCGAAAGCTTGACGGGCGCGAAGCTGTTTCACGATACCGGTTTTCTCAAATTTACGTTTGAACTTCTTCAGCGCTTTCTCGATGTTGTCGCCTTCTTTTACTTGTACGATGATCATTTTTTGATTGTTATGGTTTTTAATTGATTATAAGTTGCTCAACAAAATTAGTTGAATAGATTAATTAAGTTGCTTTTACTCTTATTCAATGTGCTTTTGTGGTCTTTTTTGGTCGCTTTTCCTCTCGTCATCAGTCGTGTAGCTCGCTACACTCCTTCTTCCGAGAGAAAAATCGCCTCAAAAAATCCTTACAAAATCACATTGCCTAATTTTGTAGAGCAACTTTTGCTTGTTGATTTTGCGGTGCAAAATTACTATATCTTTTTGAGACGGCAAAAAGTTTCATACGATTTTTTTGATTTTGAAGATTGGAATTTTATGCGTATATTCGCGGTGGAATATACCCGGATGGGTGACAAGCGATTTTTATTACATATATTTATAACCAAAATTCAGCCATGAGGCACTTTCCCCTATGACCCTTATGGCCAAAGTAAAAACTTAGTGCAATTATGTCCAAATTATTAATTACGGGCTACGCAGTGGCGGCTATCGCTGTGTCGTCGCTGACGTGCGCGTCGGCTCAGGACGTGGTGAAGCTGGGTCGCGGCAGCTACGCGTCGTCGATGCCTCTGAGCTACGGCTCCACCTCGGAGCACACTGGCGACCAGTCGGTGAAGATGCTATCGCGCAAGATTTGGCTCACGGAGCGTGACAACCAGCCCATTCCCACCAACGACTGGTGGACGTCAATTCTCGACGCCCAGTGGGGCGGCTCCCTGTGGAACTATCCCGGGATGGTAGAGCCGGCTGAAACCGGTATCACCATCCACTATCCGACGCATTGGCAATCGGACGGCGGCCAATTGACCTGGGACTCGGCCGTGGAGATCCAGGGCGAGAATTTCAAAGGCGCGGAGGCAATCGCCGACAGCTGGCACGACTGGGACGTGGAGATGCTCATCCCGGGCACCGACTCGTCGAAGCAGATGCTTGCCACGTTGAGCCACGGCACGCCGTTCACCTGGATTGAGTTTACCAACGTCAACCCGGTGGTGGCTATGCAGAAATCAGTTGACAACTGGAACAATACCACCGCCGAGGCCACGTTCTACAACGCCGAGGGGTCGGCGATTTCGGCGCCCATGGGGTTGATGATGAGCCAGACGGCCTTCAAGATCGGCGACGACGCTTATGGCTTGTACATGCCCGCGGGGTCGATTCTCACCTATGATTCCACCAAGAATAAATTGACTATCAACCAGGATGGCTGCTCCAAGCGTTTCCTCGTTGTGGCCCTGCTGCCCGACGGCGACGTGAAGAAGCTGAGCGAATACGAGGAGTATGCCTACAACGTGGTGCGCGATACCAAGGTGACGTGGAAGTACGACGCGAAAAAAGGCACGATCTCGTCGACGTGGAGCGTCACGGCCGAGAACCTCATCTCGGGCGCCAAGGGTGGCGACGTGATCCAGGGCTTTATCCCCCACGCCTATAAGGGTGCTGTGTCGCAGCCCTCGAATTACATGACGGAGACCTACCTTACCCCTCGTGGCACCATGAAGATGGCCACAGGAACGGAATGGACGTTCTCCCACACGTTCGCCGGCATCCTCCCTTGGTACCTCGAGCCTAAGGAGGACAAAACACTTGCCAATCCGTTCAATCCCGAGGTAATGGATTGGTTGATGGAGAATTACGCTGATAACGGCGTGTTTGGCGGCGACACTTACTGGGGAGGCAAGGGCCTTACCCAAATGGCGTTGAACATGACTTTCGCCCTGCAGCTCGGCGACACCGAGAAATTTGAGGCGTCCAAGAAGAAACTGAAGGACACGCTCGTCAACTGGCTCACCTACACGCCAGGCGAGACCAACTTCTTCTTCGCCTACTATCCCCGCTGGGGAGGCATGCTTGGCGAGGCCACGAGCTACGACAGCGACACGTTCAACGACCACCACTTCCATTACGGCTACTACACCTTGGCCGCGGCTATGCTGTGCTTGGTGGACGACGAGTTCCGCTCGGGCTACGGCGAGATGCTGAAACTCATCGCCAAGGATTACGCCAACTACGACCGCACCGACACGCGCTTCCCATTCCTCCGCCACATGGACCCGTGGGCTGGACACAGCTACGCCGGCGGTTTGGGCGACCAGGGCAACCAAAACGGCAACGGTCAGGAGTCGACCTCCGAGGCCATGCAAGCTTGGGGAGGCATCTACCTGCTGGGTGTGGCTTTGGGTGACGACGAATTGCGCGACGCCGGTATCTTTGGCTGGTCGACCGAGGCCAGGGCCACGCGCGAGTATTGGTTTGACGTCGATGGCCACACGGACTGCGACAAGTACGGCCTGGGAGGCAACATCGACTACACGCTCTACCCCTATCCCTACAACTCCAACATCACGTGCAAGGGTATCGGCTGGTGGACATGGTTTGGCGGCGACCCGCTGTTCATGCACGGCATCCAGTGGATGCCCATCTCCCCGGCATTGGACTACCTGTCGTGGGACACCGACTTCGTGGCATGGGCCTACAACGAGCTGATGAGTGGCTCGGTTACCGGTTGGCCTCACGATTGGTGGGACACGACCGTCAACTCCAAGGATCCGACTGGCACCAGCGAGGGCTTGGCCCTCAACGACTGGGGCAACGTGACGCTCGCATACATGCAGCGCGCCTACCCCGACAAGGCCGCTGAGATCTTCGACCAGGCTTGGGAGAAAAAGGCACATATCGCCACAGCGGTTTCCACGGGTCACATCTCTTATTACACCCTCCACTCCCACCGCACCTACGGCGAGATCGACTTCACGGCCCACGCCGACATCCCCACGGCCAACATCATGACCAAGGGCGACAAGACCTACTACGTGGTGTACAACCCGGGCGCCGAGCGCGACGTCAACTTCTACAAGGACGGCGTGATTGTCAAGACCGTGAAGGCCCCCTCCAAGAAGCTGGTGGCCATCAGCGACGATCCCGAGGCCACATCCATTAACATATCGACAGAGGGCGGCACCAAGGTGCTCACCACGACCACGCTCTCAGCCACCGTCCTCGACCAATACGGAGCCTCGGTTGACAACGCCACAATCACCTGGAGCGTCACCCCTGCCAACGTCGCCACAATCGACCAGAGCGGCATCGTCACCGTCAACTCGGGCGTGGCCACCGGCACGGCGTTCACCGTCACCGCCACCTACGGCGGCATCACCGCCTCTGTGGACATGGAGGTCAACGAGCCCAGCTACCTCGCCTCGGCCACATTCACCCCCGCGTCATCGTTCGTCGAAAAAGGCTCCCCCATCGACATCGCGATCTCGCTGCTCGACCAGTACGGCGAGCCTTACGAGACCGACGTCACCTGGACTATCAACGGCCAGGAGATGGAAACACCCTACCTCGACGGCCAGACGGCCGGCAACTACGAGATCGTGGCCACAGCCGACGGCCAAACCTTCACCAAGAGCCTTTTCGTCTCCCCCACCCTGCCCAACCTCATCGAGGACTACTGCACGGCTTACGCTTCGTCGCAGAACGGCATCAACGTGGCAACCAACGTGCTCACCCAGGGCACTGGCTCGCGCTGGGAGTCGGTATACGGGGTTGACAGCTACACCGACGACATCAACGACCAGTGGATCTACATCGACCTTGTGCGCGAGTGCAAGCTCTACTCGGTAGAGATCAACTGGGAAACCGCCTGCGCCGCATCCTACGAGATACAGATCGCTCCCAAGGCCGCAGAGATGGAGGACGTAAGCGTGTTCAACGTCGACAAATACGAAACCACCCAGGCTCCCAAGGATTGGACCACCGTTGCCACCGCTTCGGCCTCGGGTGCCGGCACCGTGCGCACTGTCATCGACGGCACCGCCCGCTACCTCCGCGTGAAGTGCAACAAGCGAGGCTCCGACTACGGTTACTCCTTCTACGAAATCAAGATCCACGGCCTCGAGACCGACGACGTGGCAACCGAGTACCGCAACCTCGCCCTCGGCAAGGACGCTGTTTGCTCCAGTTCCTCTAACTATAATGCATACTTGGCTGTCGACGGCATTACCGAAGGAGGCTCGCGATGGGAGTCGCTGCCGATCGACGACCAATGGCTCTATGTCGATTTGGGTAAGAACTACGACTTCGACAAGGTAAGCGTGTTCTGGGAAACCGCCAAGGCCAAGACCTACAAGATCCAGGTCGCCAAGGACGGCGCCGCGATGGCCACCTATACCGGCAAGATGACCAATGTCGATGGGGCCACGGAGGAGGAATTTCAGGCTGTCGCTGAATCAGAGTGGACCACCCTCGCCGAGGCTACTACCACTACGGGCACAAAAACCGACGCCGACAACGACGAAACCGTTATCACCACTGTCAACGGCAACGGCCGCTACGTGCGCATCCTCACCACCGAGCGCGCCACCGGCTACGGCTCGTCGATTTGGGAGCTTGAGGTGTGGGGCACTATGGTTCTTGGCGGAGGCTCCACCACCGACGTTAAGGGCATGGAGATCACCTCCTCAGCCGAGTCGATCAACGAGGATCAAACCGCCACTTTCACCGCCATAGTCTACAACCTCGACGGCACCACCGTTGACACCGCCGTCACCTGGGGCACCGACAACGGCACCATCACCGCCGACGGCCTTCTCACCCCCGCCAAATATGGTACCGCTACCGTAACCGCAACATCTACCGACGGATCGATGACGGCCTCCAAGAGCATCACCGTCAACGAGGTGATCAAATTGGCTTCGCTGACGATTGACCCCTCGGAGCTGTCGATGATCGCCGGCGACCAGGCCGACTTCTCGATGGAGGGTTACAATCAGTTTGGCGGTCTCTACAGCCTCTCGGGCAATGTTACCGCTACCGTCAAGGACGCCGACGGCAACGCCTCCAACGGTGTCTACGTCGACCTTGACAACATGATCGTAACCGCCAATACCCAAGGCACTTACACCGTAACGTTCACCGTGGGCAAGGTTTCGCAGGATTGGACCGTAAAGGTAGTGCCCCTGGTTGACATCAACTTGGCTCTGGGCCAAGAGGCAACGGCTGGCAGCACCTCGGACAACGCCGCGTCAAACGTCACCGACGGCGACCTCACTACCCGCTGGCAAGCCGCACCCGGTGGCGAGCAATGGATAATGGTTGAGCTTGACAACACCTATGCTGTAAACCGCGTTGTAACCACTTGGGAGGCTGCTTACGCCACCAAGTACCACATCGAGGTGTCGATCGACGGTGAAAACTGGTCGACCCTGATGTCCAACACCGAGACCCCCACCGCGTCTGTGGGCCAAAGCCTTACCGCTGCGGCACCCGGCGCCGCGCGCTATGTGAAGATTGTGGGCGACGAATTGGTTGGCGATGCTGTAACCTATGGTATGTCGATCTTCGAAATCGAGGTTTACGGCACCACCCGCTTCGACGACGATGACACCACGGCTCCCGCATTCACGTCCAAGAACATCGGCAAGAGCAGCGAAACGGCTGTTACCGCCGGTGCTGTTGCCACCGATGCCTCGGGTTACATTTCCTACCAGTTGACCCTCTCGCCGCTGACGGCAGTTGGTGCCGAGAGCTACTCGACTGGTTGCAACGGTCTGTCGGGTGACGCCATCTCGCTCACGATCAGCGATATCGCTTCTGGTAGCTATCTTGCTACTATCACCGCAACCGATCCTTACGGCAACTCGACATCCTACTCGGAGACAGTCACCATCGCCGCTCAGAGCATCGTAGGTGTTAACCTCGCGCTGAATCGCCCCGTAACTGGCAGCGACTCGCAAGACAATTCTGACATTAATAACGCTGTTGATGGAAGCCCTGGTACTGGTTGGGAGGCTTACCACATCACTGACGGCACCGATTGCGACTACTTCCTGCAAGTGGAGCTCGATGGCGTGTACAACCTTACCTCAGTGGTAATCGTAAGCAACAACGGCGCTTATCCCAAGAATGGAACTCTTCAATTCTCGGAGGATGGCGAAAACTGGACAACCACCGTTAGCGCCAACCGCACTGAACAGGGCACCTCTACCCATGCGCTTAGCAACGTGGTGGCCAAGTATGTGCGCTACAACATCACCACCAAGAACATGGAGTATGGTATCTGGATTCATGAGTTTGAGGTCTATGGTGACGCTCGATTGCTGGGTGTTGCCGCTGTAAACGGTAACGACGTTGCCCTCTCGGGCACGTGGGACGCATCGCGCTTCGCCTCGATCGACGACGTGACCACCACGGGCTACGACTTCACCCAAGTTTCCGTGCCTGCTGAGGGTATTACCTTGAGCGTGAAGAACCCCAACTGTATCATCTATAAGGCTGAGGGGCAGAAGATCTCGGGCACCGGGCTCAACGTCGCCGAGATGACCGCCGATGGAGCTGTAGCCGAGAACCTCAACTTCCTCCAGGGGTACAACTTCAACGCCGCTGTTGATATCCGCGCCACAGGCACGGTAACGGTTGGCTTCCCCTCGTTCGCCGGCAAGGGCATGGTTTTGCTGCCGTTCGCTTACTCTGCCCCTGATAATCAGTCGATCAGCCGCTTCGTAAGCTACAGCGCCACGATGGCCAGCTTCATTACCAACACTGGCGAGCTCGCCGCCAACACTCCCGCTATGCTCGAGTTAACGACAGGCACGCAGAGTCAGGTACGTCCCAAAGCCGACTCCACCTCATTGACACTCTCGGCAAGCAACACCACCGTCGTTGCTACCCCCGAGCTGATGATTGCCGGTGGCGCTCTGCAAGGCACCTACCTCAATATCGATAAGACCAGCAACCTGACGTATAGCGCGTCGAAGAACGCGTTCAACACCGATTCCTCGGCAGTTCCGTCGTTCTCGGCCTCGCTCGTGACCGGCGACAGCAACTCGCGCGCAATTGACGCCACCGCGACGGCTATCCTGGGCGTGCTGGCCGACCTCGACCCCGAGACACCGATTGACGTATTCTCGATCGACGGACGCATGATCCGCCACAACGTGCCTCTACGCGAAGCCACTCGCGGCTTGGCCACTGGCTTCTACCTCGTGGGAGGGCAGAAGCTGCTGGTGAAGTAACATTTTTTGATGGCCACTGCGGCAAACCGCGGGGCACCGTGGCTTGCTAATGGCAGCCTCGCTTCGGCGAGGCTGCTTTTTTTTGATGGCCGTCCAAGGCAGGCCCCCCGAGGGCTGCCGCGGCCGCTGGTGAAGGAGGGGCTCAGTAAAGGAGTTTCTAAGTAAAGGGGGTCACGGAAAACCGTGACGGGGGAAAGGGATATTTTCGCCAATTTCGCGGTAAATAATGGATCAATATGAATCGTTTAGCTACAATAATCGTTGCGGCGCTTTGCGCCTCCATGTCAGCCGCGGCATCTTCGCCCGACGGTATCTTCAACTACACCTACAGCGGTAGCTCTTCTTCTTCGCCTATCGCTATGATCACGGGTTACGCCCAGGAATACACTCAGCCGCAATTGGTGATTCCCGATGAGGTAACCTTCAATGGCGTCACCTACACCATCACCACCGCCTCGGGACTTGACGGCAACCAGTATATCGAGGAGATGGTAATGGGAAAGAATCTCAAGACGTGTCAAACTTTCCGCAACTGTCGTAATCTCAAGCGTTTTGTGGTCGATGCCGACAATCCCTATATTATGGTGATTGATGAGGCTTGGCTGTGCCAAAATTACCAGCTAAAGGACAATCCCTACTTGTGGACTTTGGCCGCTGGAACCGCTACTGGCGACGTCACTATTCCCGAGGGGATCAATGATATTATGGGGGGTGCCTTTAACGGTTGCGACATCGATTGCCTCACCTTCACCGGTTGCGTCGCGCCCGCTTATGAGTTGATCGATGCCGTGGGTGTCTACGATGACAACCATGAATACTTGGGCTGGGAAATGCTCGGCACTATACGCAAATACGCGTTGGCCGACAATCTTACCCAATGGAACAATAACAAGCAATATTTTCTGGAGGCCGACGCCCTTTATGAGCGATATTATGATGGGCTAACCACAACAGTGTCATTGATAAGCCTTCCTCCGGGCACCGATCGCTCCTCGCTGGTCATCAATGGCTCTTGCGATGACATCAATAGCGGCGCATTGGCCTCGGTGGCGAGCCTGCGCAATCTCGTGATCCCGGCCTCGGTGACGTGGATGGGAGGGGCTTTTGCCAACGATCGCGACCATGAGATGTCGAATATCAAGAATATTGTCATTGGCGCTGGTCTCTCGAAGGTATATCTACCCACGGTCAACAACGTTGTCAAGAATGTCTATTGCAAGGCGTTGACGCCACCCGAAGTGGAGGGCATTATCATATCTGAGGAGGAAACCGGGGAAACCGTCGCCGGGGGTGTGGAACGCCTATACGTGCCTGGGGATGCCTATGAGGCTTACGTTTCCCATGAGTCTTGGGGGCTTGTGCCTGAGATTGTGATTTACGACATCGAGGTGCCAGGGGTATCGACGACATCATCAAGCGAGGGGTTGGCCGTCACATGGGATGCTGTAAATGCCTATGAGATTGTTTATTATGTGGTGTGCTGCTATGGCGACGCGGCGTTGGAGCAACCGTTGGAAATTCACACGGTGAACCTCGGCGCACGTTCCGCCTCTCCCTCCACTTGCACCTTCGACACGCTGGAATCGGACACCGACTATTGGCTCACCATCGAAGGCTTCGACTACGAGGGCCAATCATGTTACTTCGACTATCAGCCGATCCACACGGGCCAATTGTCCTCGGCGATCTCTATCAACGATGATCTCTCAAGCGACCTCCAAGAGACAGCCATCTACGACATCACCGGGCGACGTCTCTCGACCCCGGCAGCGGGCCTTAACCTCATACGTCTTTCCGACGGCACCGTCCTCAAGCGCTTCATCCCTTAGGGGATTTCGGAGGGGGAGAGGGGCTGAAGGGAGAGCAAGGTGATGGTGGCTGTGGTAGCTGATGTAGGGGATAGGTCGATGAATGTGGGCTGGGAGGCGCTGCAGGAAGCGGCGAGGGAGCGCCAACGGTCGCGCTGGGCACGGGAGGGCGCGGCGAAGATGATGCGGTTGGGGTCGAATCCTCGGCCGAGCTCTGGTCGGATTTCGAGCAGGGGATAGGACATGGCGATCATTTGTCGCATAAGCGCGGGGGCGTCGACTGGCGGCAGATAAGGGTAGGAACGGTCGCCCAGAAGGTAGTCGAGCATTGAGAAGTCGGCTGTGCGAGAGTCAAGGGCTTGGGAAACAGCGGCGTTAACGTCGTCCTGGATGCCGTCGATGCATTCATCGGTGATCTCGTATTGCTCGAGCAGTGGATGGAGGTGGATGGAGTCGACAATGTCGCGTCCTGAAGCGTCGAAGTATCGGTCGAGGGCTTCGGTGGAGGCCACGGCGACCAGCGGGGCGCGTAGGGATGGGTCCATCTTGCTGAGGGTGGATTTCATGGAGTCGCCCCATTGTTGGAGGTTGGAGTCGAAGCTGCGCAGGGACGTGTAGTGGCGCTTGGCGTTGTTGACGAATGCGTAGGCGCTTTGGAGGATGCGAGCGGCGATATTGGCTTGGAGCGGCAGACGCTCGGTGTCGCGGGTAAGGTCGGTGCGTCGGTCGGTGAGAGTGTCGATTTCCGAGTCGAAGTCGCGGCGCACGCGAGAGCTTTGGTGTCGATAGTAGCTCCAGCACAGCATCACCACTAAAGCGAACACTCCTGCCAATATGGCGGGCCACACGATGAAATCCCCTCCGTAAATCAGGTTGCATCCTAAAACGATTAGCCAGCACAGGGTGGCTAACGAGTAGCAGAATGCGTTCTTTTTCCACTGGCGTCGCAGCGCGTTGAGTTGGGCTTGGCGTTCGGCTTGTTTTTGGTCGATGATATTGTGGTACCCGTCGATTTTTGATGCGACGTCGGCGCGTGCGCGGTCGACCAGGGTGGTAATCGTGCGCTCGTTGGAGAGCTGTCCCACCATGGTGGAGTGTTTGCGCATTACGGCGCCATATTGTGATTGCAACTCGCTGAGTTTCACCTTTTCTTCCTCGAGGAGGCCGCAGTTGACGGCGTTTTGGATAACGGCGTCGGTGGATTTGATGGACACGGACGCGGGTCGGGTGGGTGCGGTGCCTTTCTGGGAGGTGACGCCTGAGACCTCGGTGATGGTGTATGCGGCGTTCAGTAAGGAGGTGTTAGCGAGGTATCGGTAAGGCATGTAGCAGTAGCCGTTGTCGGCCCAGTCGCGACCCCAGGAGTTGCGCACGATGAATATGTTGCCGCGGTCGTTGTACCCCACAACCACCATGGCGTGGTAGCCGAGGCCGGGGTCGTCGGGGTTGGGCGCGGTGATGTATGCGCTGTTGGCTCCCATTTTCTTGTTGACCTTTAGGGAGACGGCCACGGGAAAGCCTGAGGCGAGAGCCTCCTTGATAGCCTTGATGTCGCGGGGGACGTTGAAGGCGGCGGTGGCACGGCGGTCGGCGGCGTCGTCGTTGGCGGCCTGCGTGGGCTGGGTGGAGAATTGCTCATCGCTGAAGGGGCAGAGGGCCTCGAGGGCTACGCCAAGCTCCGAGGCTGTGGAGATTGCGTCGTAGAGCGATGCGCCTGAGTCGGCGTTGGTGGCACCTGAGCGGTTGCGGGTGTGCCAGTAGAGGAATGCGGGGCTGAGGTCGACCAAGGAGCCAGTGCCTCGGTTGACGAGGAATTCCATGATGGAGGAGACGGCGAAGGCTGTGCATGAGTTTTGCTCGCCTTGGTCCTCGACCGGGCCAAACCATTGGCGCAGGTCAACGCTCTCGGGAATTTCCAGACCGGGCTCGGGGGCGAATGTGCGTTCGAGGGGCCGGTCGGTGACGTGGTCGGCGAGGTTGCGGGCGTGCCGGTTGTCGAGGACGTTGGCACGGCGGTCGTCGGCGAGCACTTGCGATTGACGGTCGATTTCGTCCTGCAGGCGGCGCATGTAGCGAGTAGATGCTTTTATTTCGTTGCGAAGCTCGCGCAGGCGGTTGCACTGGGTGCCGTCGCGGGGTGTGACGAGCAGGCAGTCGTCAGGCTCTACAGGGGCTTTGTCAGGGTCACGGTTTGCCTTGTTTTCGAGCATTGCCTGGTACTCGGCTCCGGCACGGTCGATTTGGGCGAAGAAGTCGAGCTGGGGCGCGCAGAGCGAGTCGATGTCGTTTTGGCGAGTGTCGAGCTGTACGCCGGCGAGCAGGGGATCGTCGTCGTTGATCAAAGCGGCCACGAAGGCGCGTTTGTCGGCGAGTGTCAGACGGTCGTCATGTATTATGTCGTTGAAATCCTTTTCTACTTGGGCGAAAATCTGGTCGATGCGCTTGGCGGCGTTTTCGATGATGGTGTTGTCGGAGGCGGCCTCGAGTTTGTTGGAGTCGACGTATTCACTCCAAAAGCTTTGCAACTCGACGTTGGCCAGGTTGATAAACTCGTTGGCGCGGTTTACGGCCCAGTTGACGTCGACTTTCTGCGCGCCGACGCCCTCGCGGCTCATGGCCGAGAGGATAACGCGGCGCTTCAGGTAATCGGTGAAGAATCGGCGGTCGAAAACGGCGGTGGACAATCCCAAGCCGAGCAACGGGTAGCGGCCGTCGCTGTCGAGCGTGGTGGGGAAGATGGAGTTGTAGGCCAAGGATGAGAGCATGGCGAGCCGTGTGGTGAGCAGCCCGAGCGACGCGGCGTCAAATGTCACCGAGCGCCCCTGGGAGTTGACGGCGTCGAGGATGATGGCGTGGGACACCACCGAGTGATCCTTGCGCAGCTGGGCCAGGGTTTTTGCGACCTCACCGGCGGAGCCTTCGTCGAATTTTGCGCCCAGGGCGCTTTCGGCCAACTGTCGGGTGATTATCACGAGGTCG
This sequence comes from uncultured Muribaculaceae bacterium, assembly GCA_964562375.1. GTDB lineage: Bacteria > Bacteroidota > Bacteroidia > Bacteroidales > Muribaculaceae > JAJPXC01. The sequence continues at coordinate 18,196 of CAZLSW010000051.1, forward strand.
ATCTCGTAGAGGTCGGGGGTGGCGCCTCGCAGGATCTCTTGCACCATCTTCATGTCGGCGTCGCTAGATGTAGTGACGATATTGAGCAGAAGCCGAGAGTCGTCGCCAGGGTTTTCGATCGTCAAGCGGCGACGGCGCATTTTAGCCAACACGTCGGCCCACTCGGCGGGAGTGGAAGCGACGCGTTGGGCCTCGTCAGCGCGGCCATGTATTTCGATAGCCACCAAGCCCTCGTCGGAGGGCTGAGCGGTACCCGAGGTGAAGCAATTGTTGGCGCCCTTGCTCCACCCTTGGGCGGCCACCGCCGCGGGAGCGATGGCCGAGCCTACATATAGGTTGAGAGTGTGCCTCATTCGAGCGAGTTTACGAATTCCATCTCACGGTTGAGCAACGTGCGGAGGGCCTTGTTGCGGGGCTCCTTCAGGGCGTTGTTGTCGGTAAGCTCCGATTGTGAATAGCGGCCGAGATAGTTGGCCTTGACATCGGCTCGGAGTTGCTTGCGGGCGTCGGCGCCGTGCTCGATAGCGTATTGCTCGATACGGTCGACGTAGCTGTTGCGCACGGCGTCGACCTTGCGGCGGAATTTATCGTAAGCCTCGACGCGGGTCTCGCCCAACTCGCACATATAGTCGTCCAGGGCCTCGCCCTCGGCGCGGTTGTAATAATAATATGTATCGCCCTCGCGCTTGATGAGCCCGAAGATGATGCCGCGCACCCACAGCTCGATGGTGTCGTCCAGTTCGCCCTTGGGCATTAGCTGCCATTTCTCCTTGTCGAGGATGTTCTTGATCTCCATGGTGGCGTGGAAGGAGTCGGGATTGGCTTGATAGGCGTTTTCGTAGTTGAGCAGCGGGCCAATCATGAAAGCCTTGGCGACGCCTTGCTGGCGGTATATAATCACGCGGTCGCTCATGCCGGTGGAAACGACCTGGGGACGGGCGTTGGAGTCGCGGATGGTTGCCAATTCGCTGCTGACGGCGTTGTGAGCCTTGTCGGCGACGCCCACGAAGCACAGGTCGGAGATTGTGGAGGATTCGTTGGGGTAGCCTCGGTCATCGAAGGCGAGCAACGGGCGGGCTTTCTTCATGGCTCGTTCGATCAGGGAGTGGAGCACGTCGGGTCGCTCGGCCTTGAGGGTGTCGAGCACGTCGTTTACCGATTTTCCCTCGAGGGCTTTGGCTCCCTTGAGGCTGGCGGCGAAGTCGAGGAGCGATTTCTCGACCTCGGCTTGCGACATTTGGGCAAAAGCGAGGATTGAGTTGCCACCCTGAATGAATTCGTCGACAGTGACCTCGTCCTGGTTGATGGAGACGGTGACAGCCACCGAGCCGGTAAGGTCGATGCAGAAGGTGTTGGCACCAGCTTCCGAGCCTGCTGAAGCGTTTTGCAATTGCATCACCTCGTTTTCGAGCTGTGAGTTGACGGCCTTGAGTTTGGTGACGATGTTGTCAAGAGTCTCGAGATGTCGGTCGATTTCGGCGATCAATCCGGTGAAGAAGATGATGGCTTGTTGCCGACGCAGGAGCTCGCGAGCCACGAGGGCACCCTCGTTGGCGGCCTCTACTACGGCGGCGCGTAGGCGACGGCGTTTGGGGGGCAGAGCGAACATGCTTTTGTTTTGCAACTCTTGCACTTGGGTGATGATATCCTGATCATGGCGCTGCTCGCGCTTTTGGAGCTCGTCGAGCTCATCCTTCATCTCTTTGAGGAACAGGCTTTCGACCTGGTAGCGTATTTCCTTGAGGATGTCGCGGGTCTTTCCGACGCCGCCTTGGGTGACGAGGTTGCGCTTTACCAGGGCGTCGAGCTGGGCGTTGACCTCGGCGGTTTTTGCCTGGCGTTTCTGGGCAATCTCTTCGGCCTTGGGGGTGGCCAATTGGATGTATTGCTGCACCTCGGGCATGGCGTTGTCGTCGTCCTCGATCTCCTCGAGGGGATGCTCAGGTTGGGCTTGAAGCAGGTAGTCGATTACGTTGTCGTTCTGGGGACCGTTGTTTTCGCGGATGTTGACGGCGGGGTCGTCGATCCACGCGTTGGCCAGATTGTTGGCGTCGGCATCCGAGTGCAATAGGCTGTGAATCAGGTATCGGGCGCCCTTGATTGCGTAGATGCGTGCGAGCGTGGTGGGGTGCAGGACGATCTCCGAGGCTCCCATAGTGCTCACCCAGGCGATGTTGGCGCCCTCGCGGGAGTTGGCCTCGTTGATGGTGACGTCGATGTTGTCGAGGGTCGACGCGGCGGCGTCGGAGAGCTGTCCGGCGGCGGTGATCAGGGCCATGGAGATCATTTCGGCCAACTGGTCGACGTGGTTGAACGAGTCGCCGTTCTGGTTCTTGTTGTCAATCAAGAAGATAGCATTGACGGGTCGCTCGGTGAATTCGACGGTTTTGTCAAGGTATTCCACGGCGATGGGCTTGCTTTCGGGCGACATGCGCATCAGGTAGTCGAGGTCGAGGATGCAACCGTAGGCGTTGGGGCGCACGTTGTCCATGCCGTAGGGCGACATGTTGACAAACACGTCGGGCAGCACGGCGTAGGCGGCGATTTTGGTGCGACGTCCCAGGAGGCGACGTAGCAGGTAGGCCATATCGATGAACGTGCCGGCGCCGGTGCCTCCGCACAGGGAGAACACCATGTGCACCTCCACCTCGTCGCTCAGCAGCGAGTAGCGTGTGTCGTCGTTGATCGATGCCGAGGTGACGCGGGATACGGCCTGGCGAATCATCGCCTCGAGTCCGGCGGTGCCGCTCATCTGGTTGACGATCCAGAAACGACCGCTGGAGCGTTTCTGGCCTGCGCCTCGGCCCTTGAGGGAGGCCAGCGCTCCGCTATTGCCCTCGGGCATCCATGAGAAGCGGTTGCGGTTGTTGCGGAAGGTGTCCTCGGGGGTGGAGATCACGCGGGAATATTGCTCGGAGGGGAGCAGCGTCACGGGCCCGCGAGCCGACGAGATGCTCTTGGTGAACGCGGCGCCGTCGGTGTCGACACCCAGGAAGGCGATCATCGGGGGCACTTCCCCGTAGGTTTCGATAAACGCTTTTTTGGTGTGGAGCAGCGAGGTCATGCCTGTGCCCCCGAGGCCTACGAAGAGGCAGCGGCGGATTTTTGTTGTGGCCATATCAGGTAGTGGTTATTTCGATTATGTCTTTGGTTTGCTTGTTGATAAGTTTGTAGTTCTCGCGCGGGCGGATGATAGAGGTTGGCGGGTCGATGGTCCAGGCCGAGCGACCTTCGCTCATGGTGATGCCTCGGGATGAGGCGCGGAAGCGAATGGGCGGGTTGAACACGGCGTTGGCGTGGTTGACCGCGCGGCCCTTGACGATGCGGCTCCACAGGCCCTGGGGTTTTTTCTTGGGGGTGAACGAAACCTCCCAGGCTCCCTTGGTTTTCACCTTCTTGTAGTAGGGCTTGGTGATGGTGATGCTCTTCACTTTTTTGATGGGCGGGTACACCTGGCTTTGGATCACGATGTACCACAGCAGTATCAATGCGGCCAGGGCGATGCCCACCCACATTAGGATGGTTTTCAACGGATTCCAGTCGACGTTGTATTTGGCGCGCATGTTGTAGGGGCGCGGGTCGTTGTGGCCCACGGGTTTCACTTGGAAGTAATATTTGTCCTGTGGGTTGGAGGTGAGGAACTCGATTTCGAGCTTGGAGCCTTGGTCGCCGGGAGCGACGGTAAAGACGTTACCGGGGCACTCCTGACCGTTATAGTAGGTTTTGAAGTCCTGGAACCCGTTCTTGCCCACTACGGCGTAACGGAAATGGGTGCCCTCTCGGACGGCGGCTTTGTTGAACCATGGTTGCACGTCCACCTCCACGCGCCCTGGCTCGGCGGCGTCGCTCCACAGGAATTTGTCGTACCAGGAGCATTTCCCCAGGTCGGTTTCGTCCTGGTCCAAGCTACGGAGGGCGGCCTTGGGTGAAGGGTTGTTGTCGCAAGACGCGTTGAGGTAGGGGTTGACTAGCTGGCAACTGGGGCAGGTGGAGAATGTGGGTATATCGAATTTTTGCGGCCGGGCCTGCGAGAGGCTGTCGTAATCCACGCCGGGCGCCAATTTGAACGTCACGGGTGTCTCGGTGCCGCGAGTTTTGCCCACCTCGATGATGAAGTCGGGGTCCTGGCTCTTGACGGTCACTTGGTCGTTAATGGCCATGTCGGTGACCAGACAAGCGGTTTGGCCGTTGGGCGAGGCCACTATCTCCAGGTCGAGGAGGCTGGGGAGCTCTTGCTTGGAGGGGATTTGCTCGGGTTTGGCGATATTGTAAAGGTCGGGGCAGTTGTCCACGATCTCTCGGGTGACGGGGTCGCGGGCTTTGTCGGTAAGCTCGACCAGGACGCCGGTGGTGTTGACGGCTTTGCCACACCATTGTTTCAACTCGTTGTGCCAGTCGTCGGGGGCCGTGGCGTTATGCTGGCCGTCGGTAAAGAGGTAGAGGTGGTTGGAGCAGGCGGGGTCGAGGTAGCGCTGTGCTTGTTGCCAGGGGCCCACGAGGTTGGTGTTGGTGTGGGTGTCGACGTAGCTGTCGAGGAGTTTTTCGAGGTCGTCCCACTTATAGTTGGGGCTTTCGAATGTGAATGCCGGCAGGGCCTTGTCCTGGAAGGGGATTACGGTGACGCGGGAGCCTTCGGGGCATGCGTCGAGCACTTTGTGGAGGTTTTCCTTGGCCTTAGCCCATATGTTGGGGGCGCCGTTGTAGCCCTTCATCGACGTCGTGCAGTCGAAGAGGAACACCGCGTTTTGCTCCTTGGCGGCCTGTATCGGCAGCGCTATCGCCAGCAGCAGGATTATCAACAAAAAATTTTTTATATGATGAAGGGTAAAATGCATAGCTACGTAAAGGTTTTGAAGGAGGCCTGGGGGCGCCCCGCAAGCCTCATGTTTTTACATTATGCAAATGTACGCGAAAAAACGTTACTAAATCCCCAATATGCTGTAAAACATATTTTGGGCCACAGAAATCGCTTTGACCACAAAAAAGCACAAAAGGACACACAAAAATTGCGTTAAAATTTTTTGTGAACTCAAGTTTCGCAAGTCATATCAGAAACCACTAATATTCACTAATTTTCACTAATTCTGCACTTTAGCCATATTTTTCATTAATTTTGCTTTGCTACGCAAAGAATTAACACGAATTTCGATACTATACCCCTACCGGAATTAGTGTTAATTAAGGAGCGTAAGCTCTCTAAAAATTATTAAGAGCCCTGTTAATTTGTTGGTGTTCATTAGTGTTAATTCGTGGTTTCTGTCTTGCCCTGAAAAAAGTTGACTCACAAACGAGTCAAACATGATAAAATATCA
>CAZLSW010000052.1:0-22736 GCA_964562375.1 uncultured Muribaculaceae bacterium
TCAAAGCGCTATGAGGAAAGAGGGTGTACCATAAACTAAATTATGATACACCCTCGTCCTACTTAAGCGGTGACCTGCCTGGCTTTAGAGGTGGTTGGGGATGTCGGCGAGGAATTGGTCGCGGTGCTCCTTGGGACCGTGGCTGCACTGGTCGCAGTTGATCCACTGGCAACCGGTAATGCCTACCGTGTTGAGCATCACGGGGATAAACCATCCCTCGATGAATTGCCCGAACATGATTGACGGAGCCTGTGAGGTGGTGATAATCAGCGTCTTGCCAATCTGCAGACCCGGGAGCATAGCGCCCTCGGGGCTATAGGTGAACGCCGACCCCAGCAGCATGGCCTTGTCGAAGAAGCCCTTGAGGTTGGCCGGCATCATGCCCCACCAGATGGGGAAAATCATCACCAGCTCGTCGGTGTCCTGCATCATCGTGATGTAGCGCTTAACCAGAGGATCGGTGGTCTCCCCCTTGGAATACAAGGCAAGCTCGGCGGCGGTCATGTTGGGGTTGAAACCGTCGGCTTCGAGGTCAATCACTTGATACTGCTTCTTTTGGGCATCGTAGGTGGCCTTGATCTTCTCAAGGATGGCGTAGTTGAACGAGCCGTGCCACGGATGGCAGAAAATTATGGTTACCATGGTAAATACAGTTTTTGTGGGTACAAATTTACCAAAATAACCCGATATAAGGCCAATTTGTTGAGGAAAATTAGTTAAATTCGCGCAACTAAAAATCATAACCCATGGATCTTTTTGAGAAGCTCACTATCGCAGCTAAAGCCCACAAGCAGCGTATCGTGCTGCCCGAAGGCACCGAGCCCCGCACCCTTACGGCGGCCGATCGTATCATAGCCGACTCTATAGCCGACATTATCCTTATTGGCGACCCCGACGACATCAGCCACATGGCCAAGGAGTTGCAACTTCCCCACATCGCCAAGGCTACCATTGTCAATCCCGCCGACGAGAAGGTGATTGACAAGTATGCTCCCCTGCTTTTCGAGCTTCGCAAGGCGAAGGGAATGACAATGGAGGAGGCTCGCCTCACCGCCGCCAACCGTCTCTACCTGGGTTGCCTGATGGTGAAGGCGGGCGACGCCGACGGACAAGTCGCTGGAGCCATGAACACCACCGGCAATGTGCTCCGCGCGGCTTTCCAAGTGATCAAGACACAGCCCGGTATCGACGTCGTTTCGGGCGCTTTCCTGATGGTAATGCCCAAGGATTCGCCCTTTGGCACCGACGGTATCCTCGTTTTCGCCGACTGCGCGGTTGTGCCCGATCCCACCGCCAAGGAATTGGCACAAATCGCTGTGTCATCGGCTCTTACCGCTCACGATATCGCTCAAATTGAGCCCCGTGTGGCTCTGTTGAGCTTCTCCACCAAGGGGAGCGCCCGCCATGAGCGTGTCGACAAGGTAATCGAGGCCACGGTTCTCGCCCGCCAGATGGCTCCCGGATTGATTCTCGACGGCGAGCTGCAGAGCGACGCCGCAATCGTGCCCGCGGTTGCCCAGTCAAAGGCTCCTAACTGCCCCTTGAGCGGTCGCGCCAACGTGCTTGTGTTCCCCTCGCTCGAGGTGGGCAACATCGCTTACAAGCTCGTGCAGCGCCTTGGCCACGTTGAGGCTGTTGGTCCTATCCTCCAAGGCCTGGCAGCCCCCGTCAACGACCTCTCCCGCGGCTGTTTCCCCGAGGACATCTACAAGACTATCATCATCACTTGCAACCAGGCAATCGGCCTGAAAGAATACGACAAAAAAGCTTAAAAATGAAGATATTAGTGCTCAATTGCGGAAGCTCTTCCGTAAAATACAAACTCATCGATACCACCTCGCATGCCACCCTTGCCGAGGGGGGCGTGGAGAAAATCGGCCTGCCCGACGGTTTCCTCAAATACAAAACCAAGGACGGCTCCAAGGCCATCACCGAGCTGGGCTTGGTTGACCACCGCGGCGCAGTGGAGGCCATTCTGAAGAATCTTACATCCCCCGAGACGGGTTGCATATCATCTTACAAAGAGATCGACGCAGTGGGTCACCGCGTGGTGCACGGTGGCGAGAAGTTCAACAAGTCGGTGTTGATCGACGAGGCCGTGAAAGAGCAGGTGAAGGAGTGCTACGGCTTGGCTCCCCTGCACAATCCCGCCAACATCACCGGTATCGAGGCCGTGGAGGCTATCCTGCCCGACGTGCCTCAGGTGGGAGTGTTCGACACCGCTTTCCACCAGACGATGCCAGCCAAGAGCTACATGTACGCCATCCCCTACAAATTTTATAAGGAGGACGGCATCCGTCGCTACGGTTTCCACGGCACCAGTCACCGCTACGTGTCGCAGCGCGTGTGCGACTTCCTGGGCGTCGACATCAAGGACCAAAAGATCATCACCTGCCACGTGGGCAACGGCGGCTCAATCACGGCTGTCGATGGGGGCAAGAGCGTGGATACCTCCATGGGTTTGACCCCCACCGAGGGCTTGATGATGGGTACCCGCGTGGGCGACATCGACCCGGGCGCTTTGACCTACCTGATGACTAAGCACAACATGACACCTGACGACCTGCAGAAGGTGTTGAACAAGGAGAGCGGCGTGCTGGGTGTGACCGAGATTTCTTCGGACATGCGCGAGATCGAGGCAGCTGTCAATGCCGGCAACGAGCGCGCCAAGTTGGCCTTGGACATGTATGAGCAGCGCATCCTCAAGTATATCGGCGCTTATGCCGCTGAGATGGGAGGCGTCGACATCATCGTGTTCACCGGTGGAGTAGGGGAGAACCAGACGGGCGTGCGCGCCAACGTATGCCGTCCTTTGGCATTCATGGGCGTCGAAATCGACGAGGCTCTCAACGCCCGCACCCGCGGCACCGAGACCGTCATCTCCACCCCCGCGTCCAAAGTAAAAGTGGTCGTCATTCCCACCGACGAGGAGCTGATGATCGCCCGCGACACCGAGTCAATTGTGGCGGGAAAATAAGTTGCACAGTTTATAGTTTCTAGTTTCTGGTTAATAGCTTTTCTAATTGAAATCCACTTAATCCTAGAGAATTATATGGCATATTATGACTATACCCAACTCAATATCTGGAAAAAATCAATGGATCTCACTGTGGAAATTTACCGTTTAACCAAAACATTTCCAAAGGAGGAGCTTTTTGCACTCTCAAGCCAAATGCAAAGAGCTGCCTCTTCAATTCCATCCAATATTGCTGAGGGGCATGGCCGATTTTCTCCTAAGGATTTCCTTAGGTTTATAAAGATTGCTCATGGATCAGCAAATGAACTTGAAACTCAGTTAGAACTTGCCTACCGTTTAGCCTACATTCCCATAGAGTTTAGAAAAGAAATTGGTTCTCGAATTGTAGAACTACGACGTATGCTCTTGGGGTATGCTAAGTGGCTAGAAACTCAAGATAAAACTCGAAACTAGGTACTATCAACTTTCAACCAAATAAACTATTAACTAGAAACTAGAAACTAAAAACTCAAAACTTTTATGATAAAAGCAGCAATAGTAGGATACGGCAATATTGGCCATTTTGTGCTGGATGCCTTGCAGGAGGCTCCTGATATGGAAATCGCTGGCGTCGTGCGCCGTAAGGTCACTGACATTCCGGCCGAGCTCCAGCCTTACAAGGTGGTAACCGACATCAAGGAGCTTGGCCCCGTCGACGTGGCCATCTTGTGTACACCCACCCGCGAGGTGGAGAAATACGCCGCCGAATACCTTGCCATGGGCATCAACACCGTCGACAGCTACGACATCCACGGCCTTATCCCCGAGCTTCGCAAGAATCTCGACAAGGTGGCCAAGGAGCACGCCACCGTATCGATCATCTCGGCCGGCTGGGATCCAGGTAGCGACTCGATAGTGCGCACACTGATGGAGGCCGCCGCTCCCAAGGGCATGACCTACACCAACTTCGGTCCCGGCATGAGTATGGGCCACACGGTGTGCGTCAAGTCGAAGGAGGGTGTCAAGAACGCTCTGTCGATGACCATTCCCTTGGGTACTGGTATCCATCGCCGCATGGTGTATGTGGAGTTGCTCCCCGGATACACTCTCGAGCAGGTGGCCAAGGCTGTGAAGAAGGATCCCTACTTCGCTTCCGACGAAACTCATGTGATGCAAGTCGACTCCGTTGACCAGGTGAAGGACATGGGCCACGGCGTGCACATGACTCGCAAGGGCGTTTCTGGCAAGACCCAGAACCAGCGCTTCGACTTCAACATGTCGATCAATAACCCCGCTCTCACGGCTCAGATCCTCGTGGGTGTTGCCCGCGCTGCCATGCGCCAGAAGCCCGGCTGCTACACCATGATCGAGATCCCGGTGGTGGATTTATTGCCTGGCGACCGTAGCTTTTGGATTTCCCATTTAGTATAATTTTGAATTTATAAATCTTTAAAGCATTAAATCTTTAAAGGAGTAAAGGATTAAAGGGATAAAGGACCACAGCGAATGCTAAATTATATTTATTGGAATTTTGAGCCTACGTTGATATCATGGCCCGTAACAGTAAGATGGTACGGGCTCATGTTCGCTATTGGATTCACCTTAGGCTACTGGATTGTGGCCAAGATGTTCAAGCACGAGGGAGCTCCCGAGAGTTGGCTGGGCATACTGCTTATGTGGGTGATGGCCGGTACAATTGTGGGCGCGCGTTTGGGACATGTGTTCTTCTACGAGTGGGATAAATATTCTCAGCACCCTCTCGAAATCCTGTACATATGGGAGGGAGGTTTGGCCAGCCATGGAGGTACCATTGGCGTGATATTGGCTGTGATTTTATTCTCGATGATCACCACCAAGCGCAACCCCCTGTGGACCTTCGACCGGTTGGTGATACCGATCGCCTTGGTGGGCGGACTGATACGCTTGGGCAACCTCTTTAACAGCGAGATCTTCGGCCACGCCACCACGCTTCCGTGGGGCTTCATGTTCTTGCGCTCCCCGGAATGGTATCAAAACTATTATGGGCAAGCGTGCCATCCCACGCAGATTTACGAGGCGCTATGCTACTTCGCCTTGTTCGCTCTGCTGATGTGGATGTACTGGAAAAAGAACGCCGAGCGACGCCCCGGACTGATTTTCGGTGTGTTTTTCATCATCCTGTGGACGTGCCGCTTCCTCATTGAGTTTATTAAGAATCCTCAGGAAGAATGGGAGCAGGGCATGGCGCTGAACATGGGACAGTGGCTTTCGATACCGTTTATTTTCGTAGGTATCGCCTTGGTGATTTACGCCATGAGTCGCCCCCCGGTACACCTCGAGTTCCCCAACCGTTTCGCCGACGAGCCGAAGGCCCCCAAATCCTCAAAGCAGCCGGCCCCCAAACCCCCGAAGCGGGGGCTTTAGAATAGCTTCTTCTCTCCCTTCCCTTTCCTCCTTTCCTCCTTTACTCCTTTAACGCTTTAAATCTATTAACTTTAAACTTTAAACTTTCCCCCATGATCCTTCCCGAGCGATTTGAGGACAAAGTAGGATTCACCCAGGTAAGGGCGATGATTGCCGCCAAGGCTAAGTCGCCAATTGCCAAAGAATTAGTCGAAGAGATGTCATTCTCCTCCGACCCCTACGTCGTGCGCGCCCGGTTGGAGGAAACAGCCGAGATGTTGGCTATAATCAGTGGTGGTGAGGATTTCCCCCTGAGCGGTTTCCGTGACGTTACAGGGCCGTTGAAAGCCATTCAGGTTGAAGGCACCTACATGTCGGCCCACGATCTTTCACAGCTCGCCAAGAGCCTCCGAGCCGTAGAGGAGGTGCGCAAATTCATGGCCCAACGCTCAGGTTCTGATTCCAATCAAGAGGATGGAAGCGGCACCGCCCTCGGTGGCACACACACATCCCGGCTTGCCGAGAAGGCATCCTACCTCGACGCTTTCCCGCAATTGCTTCGATCCATCGACCGCATAATCGACGAATCGGGGAACGTAAAGGATTCAGCCTCACCAGAATTAGCCACGATACGCCAGCAACTTTCACAGATGTCGGGCCGTATCAACTCCATCATGCGGCGTGTCATCGCCAAAGCTGTAGGCGACGGCTACCTGGATAGCGACGTCACCCCGTCGGTGCGCGACGGACGACTTGTTATACCCGTTGCGCCCATGCACAAGCGTAAAATCAACGGCATCGTCCACGACGAGAGCGCCTCAGGCAAGACTTTCTTTATCGAGCCTGCCGAGGTGGTTGAGGCCAACAATCGCTTGCGCGAACTCGAGGTGGAGGAGCGCCATGAGGTGATCCGTATCCTTCAGGATATATCTCGGGTGATCCGTCCTGAGATACCCGCCCTGTTGGATACCCAAGGGTTGATGGGTGAATTTGATTTTATCCATGCTAAGGCATTGTTTGCCAAAGATATAGAAGCCTCGATGCCTCACTTGAGCGATCATCCCGAAATGGAGTGGTACCATGCTCAACATCCCGTGTTGCTGCAGTCGCTCAGGGCGCAGGGCAAGGAGGTGGTGCCATTGGACATCACCCTTACCCAGGAGAAGCGTCTTTTGGTGATTTCAGGACCTAATGCTGGAGGTAAATCGGTGTGTCTCAAGACTGTAGGCGTGGTGCAGTATATGCTTCAGTGCGGCATATTACCACCTCTCTACGACAATTCCCATGTGGGGATTTTCCAAGATATTTTTATCGATATCGGTGATAATCAGTCGATTGAGGACGATCTGTCGACCTATAGCTCCCATCTATCGTCAATGAAGCAGTGTCTGTTGAAAGGCCGGGCAACCTCGCTTATTTTGATTGACGAATTTGGCTCAGGCACCGAGCCGCAGATTGGCGGAGCCTTGGCACAGGCCATGCTCAAGCAGTTCAACGCCAAGGAGATGTGGGGCGTTGTTACCACCCACTATCAGAATCTCAAGCAGTTGGCCAACGAGTTGCCGGGGCTTGTCAACGGCTCCATGCTCTACGACCGCCAAAAGATGCGCCCCCTGTTCAAGCTGTCAATCGGCTCCCCTGGATCATCGTTCGCCATCGAGATCGCCCGAAAAATCGGTCTCCCATCGGCTATTATCGACGATGCTACCGAGATTGTGGGAAGTGATTACGTCAACCTCGACCGCTACCTCCTCGACATTGCTCGTGATAAGCGTTACTGGGAGCATAAGCGTGACGCTATCAAGCAGAAAGAGAAGAAAATTGAAGCTGTGCTGGAACGCTACGAGAGCGATGCTACCTCCCTGCGTGAAAAACGCCGTGAAATCCTCTCCCAAGCCCAAGACGAGGCAAAGCGCATCATCGAGCAGAGCAACTCGCAAGTGGAGCGCACCATACACGATATCAAGCGCTCACAAGCCGAACGAGAAGCGACACTTGAAGCTCGACGCCGCCTCAAAGAGGAGAAGGAGCGCCTTGCCACGGAGATGCCTGAGGAGCATCCCCTGCTCAAAAAGGCTCCCAAGGCCAAAAAGAAGAAATCGCCCGAAACGAAACAGCCAGCCAAAGTGATGGAGGTTGGCGACAATGTGAAATTGGATGGCCAAGGTACAGTGGGCAAAATTTTGGAAATCAACGGCAAACAGGCGGTAGTTGCATTTGGATTGTTAAAGACTACAGTGGCTCTTGATCGCTTACAGCCTACGTTGGCCAAGGTGCAGACCGGGGCCAAAGCGGCATCATTTGTCTCCTCGGCTACGACCGAGAGGCTGCGTGACCGCCAACTGCAATTCAAGCCCGAGATCGACGTGCGCGGCATGCGTGCCGATGAGGCTATACAGGCCGTCACCTATTTCATGGACGACGCCATCCAGTTCGGCCAGCAGCGCGTGCGCATTCTCCACGGCACCGGCACGGGCGCCCTTCGCCAAGCCATCCGCCAATATCTCGACACCGTGCGCGGCGTGTCCTCCTACCGCGACGAGCATCCCCAATTCGGCGGCGCCGGGATCACCATTGTCGAACTTTCCTAACCTTCTCAACCTATGGAAGATAACTCCCATAAAGTGTCCATTCGATTCTTCAACGACCAAGAGGTAAGAGCCGCTTGGGACGACGTTAACAACCGATGGCTTTTCTCGGTCACCGACGTCATCGCTGTGCTCACTGGAAGCAAAAATCCACGCAACTATTGGAAGTATCTTAAAACGAAGTTGAAGAAGGAAAACAATCAGTTGGTTAGCGCCACTAACCAACTGAAATTAACTGCCGCCGATGGCAAGCGTTACCTCACCGATTGCCTGCCTCAGGATGAGATGCTTAGCTTAGTGGAAGTCACACCGAGCAAGAACGCCATGGCTTTTGCCAAGTGGCTGATTACAGGGGAAGACCAGCTTGACAGCCGAAGCCGTGATAAAGCTTATCAGTTGTGGGAAAGCTCGTTAATGGATTCAATTGAGGTGGGTACAGCTCGCGGGCTGCAGCAGATTCATGCCTACATCTTTGGTGGGTTATATGATTTTGCAGGTAAAATACGGCAGAAGAATATCGCCAAGGGTGGATTCCAATTCGCTGTCTCACAGTTTCTTGGTCAAACCCTTGCACAGATTGAACGCATGCCGGAGGACTCTTTGGAACAAATCGTGGAAAAATATGTGGAGATGAACATAGCTCACCCGTTTATGGAAGGAAATGGCCGTAGCACCCGTATTTGGCTCGACTTGATACTCAAGCGTTCCCTGAAGCGTTGCGTCGACTGGAGCAAAATCGAAAAAAACGAATATATGGAAGCTATGCGGGTGAGTCCGCTTAACGACAATAATATCAAGCGATTAATTGCTGGAGCGTTGACCGACCGCATAGACGACCGCGAGATGTTCATGAAAGGCATCGATTACTCCTACTACTACGAGCAAAACGACTAACCCGGGGGCGATTATTCAATAGAGGTTGAGAGCCTGATTTGGCGAATTGGGCGGCAGGGATTGCCGACGCAGAGTTGGTGGGGTGGTAGGTCGCGAGTGACGACGCTTCCGGCACCAATCACGCAGCCCTCGCCGATGGTAACGCCGGGGAGTATGGTCACGGAGCCTCCAATCCAGCAGTTTGGCCCGATAGTCACAGGCTCGCTCCACTCCACGCCTGTGTTACGCTCATGAAAATCAAGGGGATGGCAGGGCGTGTAGATGCTCACATTGGGCCCGATAAACACGTCGTGGCCGATGGTCACGGGAGCCTCGTCGAGTATCGTAAGGTTGAAATTGATGAACACGTGGTCGCCTAATGAGATGTTTTTGCCCCAGTCGAAGCGGAATGGCTGTATCACCTTCACGCCTTGGCCCACGTGTCCGATCATGGCGCGTAATTGACGGTCAAGTGTCTCATAATCGGTAGGTTGCAGGTCGTTGTACACACGTTGTGCCTCTTTCACTCGGTTGAGGCCTTCGATAAGGATGGGATTGGGGGCGTCGTAAACCTCGCCACTCACCATTTGGCGCCACAGGTCGGTATCGTATAGGTGGCCATTTTCGGCTAATGAATTGTAAACTTGCTTAATCATACCGCAAAAATACATAAAAATTTCGTAAATTTGTAACCGTAACCAATCATTCAAGCGATGAACCTCCAACGCCTGTTATCCTTAGCAATATTTATAGCCGCATCGATTACGATTACCGCTCAGCGAATTTACTGCCAAGTGGTTGTTGCTCAAGCTGATAGCTTATTGGCCTTAGAGCCAGTCAGCGTGTTGCAAAAAACGAAACTGCCTCGTAGTGGCGACAAGCACGACTATTATAGCCAAGCCCGCTACTGTTGGCCCGATTCGACCAAGCCCGACGGACTCCCGTATATCCACCGTGATGGCGTGACCAATCCTGAGATTTACGCCTTGGATCGCCCGAAGTTGTCGGGAATGTCCTCCCGGGTGACAACCTTGGCAAACGCGTGGGCGTTTACCCGTGATGATAAATACGCACAAAAGGCTGTAGAGCAGCTTAATACGTGGTTTGTCAATCCCGATACCCGAATGAATCCATCGCTGGAATATGCCCAAGTAGTGCCTGGGGAGAACGGCGACCGTGGACGTTGCTACGGTGTGCTCGACGGCTACTCCTTTGTGGACGTGGTCAAATCAATTGCCTTATTATCGGAATTTCAGGCTTTTATACCTCAGATAGGAACGGGATTGCGGAACTGGTTTGCTGCTTTCACCGATTGGCTTATGACCAGCGAGCAGGGTAAGGAGGAATCTAAGGTAACCAACAATCACTCAATCGTTTACGATGTGCAATTGGCCACCTATGCGGCTTTTGTGGGGGATACATTGACTGCCAAGAGAATAATCGGCGAATTTGTCCCCCAGAGATTGGAAAAGCAGGTGCGACCCGACGGCTCACAACCCCATGAACTTGAGCGCACTCTCGCTTTCCACTATTCCGTGTATAATCTCGCCCATATGATTGACATTGCCGAGCTTTCTCGTGACCTTGGCGAGCCTATGGACCTCACACTTGTGAAAGCCGCGGCAGACTTCCTCATACCCTATATCGGGCATTCCGAACTATGGCCATATCAGCAAATTAGCGGTTGGGAAAAGGCTGAAAACGAATTGGTTAAGCAGGTTGGTAGATTGGCGTGGCTCACTGGGGATGAACGTTATCTTTCGTTGATGAACTCCACCGAGGCTGCTTTCGCTCATGCCGGCTATCAGCTATCGTGTTTAGACCAACAGGCCGTGAATCAGGGAGTTGGCTTTCCTCGCTCGGTCAACCCCGACGGCTCGCTAAAATTGGTTGACGTCCACGACTGGTGCTCAGGATTTTTCGCCGGGAGCCTTTGGCATCTCTACGACTATACCCGTTCCTCTTATTGGTTGCGTCTCGCCCGTAAATGGACCGAACCACTGGAGGCTGTCAAAACCAAAACCGACACCCACGACCTCGGATTCATGATTGGCGACAGCTTCGGCCGAGGATTCACCCTTACTGCCGATTCCCTCTATCGTGATGTCGTAGTGGAAGCATCCCGCTCATTGTCAACACGTTATAATCCCACGGTGGGATGTATTCGCTCTTGGGATTTCAACCGCGACCGCTGGAGCTATCCTGTGATAATCGACAATATGCTCAACCTCGAGATGCTATTCGAGGCCACACGTGTCACAGGCGACAGTGCTTACTATCAAATCGCTGTAAATCATGCTATTAACACATTGAAAAACCATTTCCGTGACGATTATTCTTGCTATCATGTGGTGGATTACGACGAGGGGACGGGGGAAGTGCGCTGGCGAGGCACTTTCCAGGGGGCGCACGACGAGTCGGTGTGGTCACGCGGCCAAGGATGGGCCTTATACGGCTATATCATGTGCTACCGCTACACCGCCGATTCCCAATTCCTTAATCAGGCCATCAAGGTGGCCGAATATCTCCACAATCTCCCCAACCTCCCAGACGACGGTATCTTCTACTGGGACATGGCCACCCGGGAAGCACCGAGCGCCGATAGGGAAGTCGTCCCACGTGATGCGTCAGCCGCCGCGGTCGTAGCCTCCGCTCTCTATGAATTGGCCAGCTATGTCCCTGACGGGCAGCAATATCGCCAATGGGCCGACCAATTAATCGGTACCCTATATCGCGATTACCGCTATCAGGGGGCGCACGGGTTTATCCTCGATCACTCCACGGGATTCCTCCCCGCGGGCTCGGAAATCGACGTCCCGCTCAACTACGCCGACTACTACTATCTCGAAGCCCTCCTGCGTAAAAACACGTTAGACAACCAATAGGATATCTAGGGGGACGAGGCAGCGCGATGGTTTAGTAGTGAAACAAAGAGGGGGAGACCGAATGGCCTCCCCCGCTTATAAGGGTTGAGAGTACTTGTGTGTTAGTGTAGCGTGGTGGGGATTACTCCTGCACGAGGGCAACGAGAATCTCTTTCTCTTCGGGCTGCTCGGTGAGGGTGATCTTGTTCTCGCGAGCAAGCCAGCCGAGAGCTGCGAATACCTCTTTGTCCTTGAGCTTGGTGATTTTCTTCAATTGCTTTACACCAAGGACGTCGGCGTCGTTGAGGGCAACCCATACGGTGCCGGCCCAGGTTCCGATAGTTTCAACGTTCATCTTTTTTTGGATTTTTCGTTGTTAGACAATAATAAATGTTGTAGTTATAACCACCCAAGGGTGATAATTGTTCTACTAAATTTGCCGCAAAATTACGAAAAATTTTTTCATTGAATAGTTTTTTATGAAAAATTTTTCTCATCACTCGCTTTTCTTGGAAATTGTATCGACCAAATGGCTATCGTGGTGGTGTTTTTGTGAATTTTTTACACGCAAAATTTCTCCAATCCATAGTACGGGTGATGTGCCGAGGATTACCCAAAGCCAATCGGTGATGGTCAGCGGCACCACGTTGAAAAATTTTCCGCCTAGTTGCACGATAATTATCTGCCCCACGATAATAGCGAGAGCGATAAATTCAAATTCTCCGCAATCCTTCAGGCTAAGACCGGAGTGGCCCGATGCCCAAGCGCGGGCGTTGAAAATGTTCCAGAATTGGAGGAAGACGAACACGGTGAAGAACAGCGACAATTCGTAGGGGGTCAAATCGTGCATCGCCACGCCGTAGGAGGAGGCTCGGAACAGGTCGGGCACCGAGGCGATATTGGCGTGATGGAGTATCCACAGGAACACGAATAGCAGGGCGAAAAAGATTCCGCCCACCCACAGGATGGCAGAGCGCATGGAGTTGGAGATGATGAAGGCTGTGCGTGAACGCGGATGTTGGCGCATCACCTCGGGCGACGGAGGCAGCGACGCGAGCGCCATAGCGGCGAAGGTGTCCATGATCAGGTTAACCCACAGCATCTGAGTGACGGTGAGCGGAGATTCAGTTCCCATGAACGCGCCAGCCAGGACGATCAGGCAGGCTGCTACGTTGACGGTCATTTGGAATAGGATGAAACGCTGGATGTTGAGGTAGAGGGAGCGCCCCCACATCACGGCGCGACCGATGGATGTGAACGAGTTGTCGATGATAGTGATGTCGCTGGCTTCCTTTGCCACCGAAGTGCCGTCGCCCATGGAGAGACCCACATGGGCGGCTTTCAGAGCCGGGGCGTCGTTGGTGCCGTCGCCGGTAACAGCCACCACTTGGCCCAGCTTTTGGAGTGTCTCCACCAGGCGTTTCTTGTCGCCTGGGCGGGCTCGGGCAATCACCTTGAGGTCGTTGATTCGGTTTTCTAATTCCTCGTTGGAGAGCGCGGCGAAGTCGGGACCGGTGATAACCGATTGCTGAGCGTCCTCGGGGGTTACCAAACCGATTTGCCGGCCGATCTCGCGGGCTGTGTTGGGGGTGTCGCCAGTGACGATTTTCACTTGAATACCAGCGTCGAGCACCTCTTTAACAGCGGCAGGAACATCGCTACGCACGGGGTCGGAGATGGCTACGATGCCCAAGAGGGTGGCGTCGGGGTTGACCTTTCGCTGGCCCAGTTGCTGGAGGAAGTCGTCGTATTTGTCGGCCGGGAGGGTAGGGGGGACGGTGGCGTAGGCGAGAGCAAGGGTGCGCATGGCTTGGTTTTGGTAGCCGGTGAGCAGTGCGTTGATCTCGTTGCGGGGGACGTCGCCGGCCACTTTGTCGCAGAGTGTCATCACAATCTCGGGTGCACCCTTTATATATAATGTGGGCTTGCCGGTGACGGGCGAGTCGACGATTGTGGCCATGAACTTGCGCTCGGTGGAGAAAGGAAGCTCGGCCAGCTCAGGGGCTTTCTCCTTGAGGGCGAGGTAGTCGACGCCGTTGGATTGGAGCCAAAGGAGGAGCGCGCCTTCGGTGGGGTTGCCAAGAGGCTTGGGTGTGTTGCCCGAGAGGTCGAGGGAGGCGGTTGAATTGACGGCGATACCCTCGTTGATGATGTCGGCCGGGGTGTGGCCGAAGAAGTCGGTGCGATGCACCTGCATTTGGTTTTGGGTGAGAGTGCCGGTTTTGTCGGTGCAGATGACGGTAGTGGCGCCCATGGTTTCGCAGGCGTGGAGCTTGCGCACGAGGTTTTTGGTGCGAAGCATGCGGCGCATGGAATAGGCCAGGCTGAGAGTTACGGCCATGGGGAGACCCTCGGGGACGGCTACGACGATAAGCGTCACGGCGATCATGAACGTCTGCAACAGGTAGGCCGCGAAATCTACTGAGAGATATGGGGCGCATGTGGGATCCAAGCCCCACATTATGCAGCGGCCGATGACGATGAGAGCGGCCACTGTGTAGCTTCCGTAGGAGATGAGTGTGCCCAGGCGTGATAGCTGTTCGCTGAGGGGAGTCTTGACACCGTCGTCGATACGAGCCTCGGTCATTACTTTACCGTTTTCGGTGGCGTCGCCCACGCGTTCCACGCGCATCAGTCCGTGGCCATCGAGTACTTTTGTGCCTCTCAACACGGTATCGCTGGGGTAGGTTGCCTCGGGGTCGAAATGCTCCGGGTCGGTGGTTTTGGAGCATGAAGGCTCGCCTGTGAGGGTCGACTCGTCAATGCTCAAGGATGTGGCTTCCAGCAATTGCCCGTCGGCTGGCACCTCGTCGCCCTGGTTGAGGTAGACGAGATCGCCCACGACTACGTCACGCCGTGGAATCTCGGTGGGCCCTTGGGAGCGAAGCACGCGCACCGGCTCGTCGTCGTTGACTTGCGACAGCACTTGGAACTCCTTCTCGGCCTTCACCTCGAGGAGAAAACCGAGACCTGTGGCCAACAATATGGCGATAAAGATGCCGATTGGCTCAAAGAACACAGCCGCGCCTTCGCCCAATCCCCAGTACTCGTAGCATGAGATGCCGATTGACAGCACGCCGGCGACGAGGAGGATGATGATCAGAGGGTCGGTGAATTTGGCGAGAAACTGTTTCCACAGCGGGGTGCGCTTGGCGGGTGTGAGGACGTTGGCGCCGTGCAAGCGGCGGCTTTCCTCCACTTGCTGGGGATTTAAGCCAATGTATTGTGGGGAATTTTGCATTACTGATTCAAAATTTAATCGTAATAACGTAATAACGTAATAACGAAGGCGCAATAAAGATTTAGGCAAAGAGATCGATAAGGCGGTCCAGGCCACCGGCGTAGCTTTGGGCGGGCGCGTGGACAGCCCAAGTGTTGCCGTCGCGACGCAGCTCCACTCCTACGAGGGCTGTGTGGCGCTCCATATCGTCGGGAAGGGTGATGCTTGCCATGGGCAATCCGGTAGTGAGGTTATGGAGCGTGAGCGATGGCTCGTGGATGTCGTTGAGAGTGGTAAGGGCGCCAATCTCAGGGTCGTTGAACACGGCGGCACACACCATTATGCGCTCTATCTCTTTGGCTACTTTCGACAGGTCGATTTCAATCACCTCGTGTGCCTCATGGGCATTTCCCTCGTCGTCGATAGCGCCCACGACCGAACCATCGGCCGACACTGGGCGGGTGGTCTCTTTCCACAGCGCGCGAGTAGGGTAGATCTTGGGGTCGTAGCTTTCGGTGCGGGATTCGGAGCCGTAGAACACCATATCGGCATCATTGGCGATAATGCCATCCTGGCCCAAGAGGAAGGCGCAAGCGTCGAGGTCGTCGTTACGTCCGGGGGGATTTTTCCATCCCAGGGTCACTTTCAGGCGTGGAGAATCCTCGATAGCAATGCTTTGACCTTTCGATAGAGATATTTCACTCATAATATTTTAATAGCTTCTAAAAATCCTTTATTCAGAGGTTTTAAAAGTGCAAAATTAGCCATAATTTTTGGAAAATGCTTAATTTCGCGGTCGATATGTCAAAAACCACGCACAATAGTAATATAGGCAACCCGGGGGGCATGGAACGCGCCCAATTCGCCACACGCTTGGGGGCATTGGCCACCACTGTAGGCTCGGCCGTAGGGCTGGGCAATATTTGGCGATTCCCTTACGAGGCTGGCGTGCATGGCGGCGGAGCATTTATGCTCTGCTACATCGCTTTTATCATTGCGCTGGGTATCCCGGTGTTGTGCGCCGAATTTGTGATGGGTCGCGAGACGCGCAGCAACGTTTTCGGTGCTTTCCGCTCGCTGGCTCCCCGCACCCCTTGGTACATGGTAGGATATATCGGGATTTTTGCGTCGTTGCTGATCCTGGGATTTTACTCGGTGGTGGCCGGCTGGACGATAGAATATTTCTGGCAGAGCTTGACGGGAGGATTGGACTTCACTACACAGGAGCAGTACCATGAGCAGTTTGACCACTTCAGCACGGGCACTTGGCGCCCGTTGCTGTGGACAGTGCTGTTTTTGACGTTCAATTTCATTATTTTGGTCAGGGGTGTGACCAAGGGGATAGAGAAGATGTCCAACTTGCTGATGCCCCTGCTGTTCGCCCTGTTGGTGCTGTTCTGCATCAACTCGTTGACGATGGACAAGGCGTTGGAGGGCTTGGAATTTTTGTTTAAGCCTGATTTCTCGCAGATAACCCCGAGCGTGTTGTTGGGCGCCATGGGTCAGGCGTTCTTCTCAATCAGTATCGGCCTCGGGTGCATGATGACCTACGCGTCGTATTTCCGCGACTCCACCCACATCGGCCGCGGGGCTTGTTTGACCGCGTCGCTGGATACCTTGGTGGCGATTTTGGCAGGCGTGATTATTTTCCCGGCGGTGTTTACTTTTGGGATGTCGCCCGCAGCGGGTCCGCGCTTGGTGTTTGAGGTGCTACCGTCGATTTTCCACCAGATGCCCGCGGGAGTGTTCTGGTCGACGCTGTTCTTCTTCCTGCTGTTCCTGGCGTCGTTGACGTCGACGATCTCCATGAGCGAGATCTCGATAGCGTTCTTTGTTGAGGAGAAGAAGATGACCCGTCGTGGGGCCACGATTCTCAACTTTGGGATAGCGCTGGTACTCGGGGGTGTTTGCGCCCTAAGCTTTGGGTGCCTAAGCGGATTGAAGATTGGAGGATTGACGATGTTCAACCTGTTCGACTACCTGTCGAGCAACGTGTTGCTGCCGTTGGGAGGCATGCTCACGGCTTTCTTCGCTGGATGGATATTGGATGTGAAAGTGTTGCGCAAGCAGCTGTCGGTGGAGGGTCACACTCCGTGGTGGTTCTCACTCTTGCGTTTCGCCATCCGTTTCATCGCTCCCGTTGGCATCGCTATCATCTTCTTGCGCTCCATCGGGCTGATTTAGCTCCTGGGGAACCTCCTCCACGGCCTCCTCTTTAGCCTCTTCTTTAACCTCATTTTTAGGCTCATTTTTAGGCTCGTCAACGGGCTTTTCGTCGACTTGCTCCTCTAGCTTTTTGTCCTCGCATTTGAGGATGCGGCCTGGGAATTGGTCGACGAGCAGGAGGTTGTGGGTAGCCATTATCACGGCCGTGCCTTGCGAGGCGATTTGGTGAAGGTTGCTCACAATCTGCTCGCCGGTAGCGGGGTCGAGGTTGCCCGTAGGCTCGTCGGCGAGGATAAGCTTGGGGCGATTGAGCAGGGCACGGGCGATGACGATGCGTTGTTGCTCCCCTCCCGAAAGCTCGTGGGGCATTTTGTAGCTCTTGTTGAGCATCCCCACCTCCTTTAACACCTCTTCAATACGGTCGTCAATCTCGTGCTGGTCCTTCCAGCCGGTGGCGTCGAGCACGAAGCGGAGGTTGAGGTAGACGTTGCGGTCGGTGAGGAGTTGGAAATCCTGAAACACGATGCCGATTTGTCGGCGCAGTTGGGGAATTTCTTTGCGACGTATCTCGCGCAGGTTGAAGCCGAGCACCTCGGCCTCGCCCGTCTCGATGGGAATTTCGGCGTAGATGGATTTAAGCAGGGAGCTTTTACCGCTTCCAACTTTGCCGATGAGGTAGGTGAATTGTCCGGGCTGGATTTCGAAGTCGACATGCTTGAGCACGACATGCTCCTTGCGCAGGATTTCGACGTCGCGATATTTCAGGAGAGCCATGGTGGTGGAGAGATTATTCTTTGTGACGCTTCTGGAGCTCAACGGCGAGTTCCTCGATGCGGTGCCCCTTGGACGTGAGCAGTACGATGAGGTGGTAGATCAGGTCGCTGGCCTCGTAGATCAGGCGGTCGTCGGTGCCGTTGGTGGCCTCAATGACTGTCTCCACGGCTTCCTCGCCCACTTTCTGAGCCATGCGGTTAACGCCAGCCTTGAACAGGGAGGTGGTGTAGCTTTTCTCGGGCATTTCTTGGTGACGTCGGTTGATGAAGTCCTGGAGGTAGCTGAGGAATTGGATGCCGTAGGTGTTTTCCTCGCTGAAGCAGGTGTCGGTACCGGTGTGGCAAACGGGGCCCACGGGGTTTACCTTAATCAACAGGGTGTCGTGGTCGCAATCCTCTTGGATGGAAACGACGCGCAGGAAATTGCCCGAGGTTTCGCCCTTGGTCCAGAGGCGTTGCTTGGTGCGGCTATAGAATGTGACGTTGCCGGTGCGTTCGGTAACGTCGAGGGCCTCTTGGTTCATGAAGCCGAGCATAAGCACGTTTTTTGTGCGGGCGTCCTGTATGATGGCGGGGACGAGGCCACCGAGTTTGTTGTAATCGAGCGTCATAATGTAATAATTTTACGCGAAGGTAGTGAAATAAGTTTAAAGTTTAGAGTTTCTAGTTTCTAGTTTCTAGTTTCTAGTTGATGGCTTTTAAAGGAGGAAAGGAGGAAAGGAGGGGCGAGGAGGTTAGAGGGGGCGGGCGTCGGAGGCGGGGCGGTCGGTGATGGCCAGGGAGAGGACGTCCATCACGGTGTTGACGTAGTGGAAGGTGAGTCCTCGGCGGTAGATTTCGTTTATGTCCTCCACGTCCTTGCGGTTTTCCTCCGAGAGAGCAATGTCGGTGATTCCGGCGCGCTTGGCGGCGAGGATTTTTTCCTTGATTCCTCCCACAGGAAGCACCTTACCGCGCAAGGTGATCTCGCCGGTCATGGCTAATCGCTCGCGCACGCGTTTTTGGGTGAATGTGGAGACGATGGATGTGGCCATGGTTATGCCAGCCGAGGGGCCGTCCTTAGGAATCGCTCCTTCGGGCACATGGATATGGAGGTTGTATTTGTCGAACAATTCGGGGTCGATTCCCAATTCTTGCGCGTGGGATTTGACATACTGAAGGGCGATGACTGCCGATTCCTTCATCACGTCGCCAAGGTTGCCGGTAAGGGTAAGTTTCTCCCCCTTGCCAGCCGATACTGAGGATTCGATGAAGAGGATTTCACCACCCACGGCTGTCCAGGCAAGGCCGGTGACCACGCCAGCAAATTCGTTGCCCTCGTAGCGCTCGCGGTTGTAGAGCGGGGCGCGCAGGAATCCTTGGAGGTCGTCGGGGTGAATCAGGGTGATTTTGTCGCCTTGGCGCATCTCTTTGAGCAGGGCTTTGCGCAGGACGTTGGTGAGGGTCTTCTCCAGCTGGCGCACGCCGCTCTCGGCGGTGTATTTGTCGATTACAGCCTCAATGGTTGCGTCGTCGAGCCGCGGGCCGGTTTCCACCATGCCCAATTCCTCGTAGATACGTGGAAGCAAGTGACGGCGGGCGATCTCGATTTTCTCCTCGGGGAGGTAACCGGCGATGTCGATTATCTCCATACGGTCGAGAAGCGGCTGGGGGATGGTGGTGAGAGTGTTGGCGGTGGCGATGAACAGCACACGCGACAGGTCGTAATCCACATCTATATAATTGTCGTGGAAACGGGAGTTTTGCTCAGGGTCGAGCACCTCCAGCAGAGCCGACGATGGGTCGCTCTTATAGTCGCGGCCTACCTTGTCGATCTCGTCAAGCAGCAGAACGGGGTTGGACGACTCGGCCTTGCGCAGGGCGGCGATGATGCGTCCCGGCATGGCACCGATGTAGGTGCGGCGGTGTCCGCGTATCTCGGCCTCGTCGTTGACCCCACCCAAGGATACGCGCTCGTAGGCCCGGCCCAGGGCTCGGGCGATGGAACGGCCAAGGGATGTCTTGCCCACACCGGGAGGACCCACCAGGCATATAATAGGAGCCTTGCCGTTGGGGTTGTTGATCATCACGGCTATCTGCTCGAGGATGCGCTCTTTTACCTTGTCAAGGCCGAAATGGTCGTGCTCAAGCACCTCTTCGGCTTTCTTGATGTCTTTTTCCAGAGGGGTGGATTTGCCCCAGGGAAGGTCAAGGAGGATGTCGAGATAGTTGCGTTGCACCGAGTATTCGGGCGACTGCGGGTTGAGGCGACGGAGCTTCTCCAATTCCTTGTCGAATTGCTTGCGAGCCTCGGGGGTGAACTCGGTTTCCTCGCCTTGTCGCTTCATGCGCTCGTGCTCGTCGCCCTCGTCGCCATATAGCTCCTTGGTGATCTCGGCCATCTGTTGCTCGAGGAAAACGCTGCGCTGACGCTCGTCAAGGCTTTCCTTGGCGCGTTGCTGCAGCTCGCGGCTTAGGGTGATCATCTCGGAGGAGCGGGTCACTTGCGCCAGCAGGGTTTCGCCGCGCTTTTTCACCGATCGCATCGCGAGCATGTCCATGCGCTTCTCCAGTTCTATGGGGAGCATGGTGGAGAAGGTGTTGATAAGGATTGATGGGTTGGTGACGCTCTCGACGTTTACCATCACGTCGGGCTGATTCTGGGAGAAGATGCTCTCGGCGATGTCGCGAATGGATTTCACCAATACCTGTATCTCGGTGTCCTCGGCTTTGGCGCCGATTTCCGAGATAGGCTTCACTTTCACCTTCATGCAGGGGTCGCCTGTGGGGGTGACGTCGGCCTCGATTTTGACCTTTCCATCAGCCTGCACCAGAGCTGTGTGGCTGCCATCGGGGAGCTCCAATACCTTTATTACTCTTGCGACGACACCGTAGTTGAACAGGTCCTTTACGCCTGGGGAATCCTCGGCGGGGTCGATTTGGCAGAACACGCCGATGTAACCCTCGGAGCTTTCGGCCCACTGAGCCAGGTCGAGGCTCTGCTTGCGGGCTACAGTAACGGGAAGGGCTACGCCTGGGAACAGCACCAGGTTGCGCGTGGGAAACACGGGCAACGCGTCATAGTCGGGCTTGGTGATGGCTTTGTCCTCCTCAGTGGGGACATTTTTTATCGTGAAAATCCCTCTAGGGGTATCAGCTGGGAACAAATTCATGCTTGTTTTCGAGAAATAATTGCCAAAATTACAAAATTATGTTGTGTAACATATCATTTGTTTGGTTTTTTTCAGAAAAAATTTAGTAATTTGCGCACGTTTTTCGTGAACCAACACACGGAAAGCTACCATGACACTAATTTAAATCTTAATAACATGAAGGTTTATCAAACTAACGAGATCAAGAACATAGCCTTGCTTGGAAGCAAAGGCTCGGGAAAAACCACACTCGCTGAAGCTATGCTTTTCGAGTGTGGAGTTATAAAACGTCGCGGCACGATCGAGGCAAAGAACACCGTGAGCGACTATTTCCCGGTTGAAAAGGAGTATGGCTACTCGGTGTTTTCAACCGTTTTCTATGCCGAGTTCTTGGGCAAGAAGCTTAACGTGATCGACTGCCCGGGAGCCGACGACTTCGTGGGCAACGCTATCACCGCCTTGAACGTTACCGACACGGGCGTGATCGTCGTCAACGGCCAATACGGCGTTGAAGTAGGTACCCAGAACATTTTCCGCACAGCCGCCTCCCTCAAAAAACCAGTGATCTTCGCCATGAACCAGCTCGACGGCGAGAAAGCCGACTACGACAACGTGCTCGAGCAGATGCGCGAGGTGTTTGGTCCCAAAGTAGTGCCCATCCAGTACCCCATCAACGCCGGCCCCGGCTTCAACGCCATGATCGACGTGCTGTTGATGAAGAAGTACTCGTGGGGCCCTGACGGCGGCGTGCCCAAGATCGAGGAAATCCCCGCCGACCAGATGGAGAAGGCCCAGGAGCTGCACTCGGCACTCGTGGAGGCTGCGGCCGAGAACGACGAGACCCTTATGGAGAAATTCTTCGACCAAGGTCACTTGACCGAGGACGAGATGCGCGAAGGTATCCGCAAGGGCTTGGTTGACCGCTCGATCTACCCGTTGTTCTGCGTAAGCGCTGCCAAGGATATGGGCGTGCGCCGCATGATGGAGTTCTTGGGCAACGTAGTTCCCTTCGTGGAGGATATGCCCGCTCCCGTCGACACCGAGGGACAAGAGGTGAAGCCCGACAGCAACGGTCCCTTGAGCATCTACATGTTCAAGACCACTGTTGAACCCCACATCGGCGAGGTAAGCTACTTCAAGGTGATGTCGGGCACGCTGCACGCAGGCGACGACCTCGACAACGTGAGCCGAGGTGGCAAAGAGCGTTTTGCCCAGATCTACTGCGTATGCGGCCAGATCAAGACGGCAGTTGACGCTATCTGCGCCGGTGACATCGGCGCTGCCGTGAAGCTCAAGGACGCCCGCACGGGCAACACCTTGGACGCTAAGGGCTGCGAATACAAGTTTGACTTCATCCGCTACCCGCAACCCAAGTATATCCGCGCCATCCGCCCCGTCACAGAGAGCGACTCGGAGAAACTCTCAGGCATCCTTACCCGCATGCACGAGGAGGACCCCACATGGGTAATCGAGCAGAGCAAGGAGCTGAAGCAGACTCTGTTGAAGGGCCAGGGCGAGTTCCACCTTCGCACGCTCAAATGGCGCGTGGAGAACAACGACAAGCTCCCCATCATCTTCGAAGAGCCCAAGATTCCGTATCGCGAGACCATCACCAAGACCGCTCGTGCCGACTATCGTCACAAGAAACAGTCGGGTGGTAGCGGCCAGTTCGGTGAGGTGCATCTGATCATCGAGCCTTACACCGAGGGAATGCCTCTGCCCGACACCTACCGCTTCGGCAACCAGGAGTTCAAGATGAGCGTGCGCGACACCCAGGAGATAC
>CAZLSW010000053.1:0-22396 GCA_964562375.1 uncultured Muribaculaceae bacterium
CTGCGAAAGCGGGAGAGTAGGTCGCCGCCACCCTTACCCCGAAAGCCCCGATGGCCCCCGCCACCGGGGCTTTCCACGTGTTCGCGCAGGATGTCGGGCCGTGCCTTTAAGCAGGAAGTCGGGTCGCACCTTTAAGTGGGAAGTCGGGCGGTGCCCGCCCGACACAACCTTCTGTCCCGCCGACACGGCGGGACCTCCTACTTGACCGGGCCCCGACATGGCCTCCTGTCCCGCCGACACGGCGGGACCTCCTACTTAAAGAGGCCCCATAAGCCCTATTTACCCTAAGTTTTACTCAATGAAGCGTTATAGAATTTAAAAGTTTAATAAAATGATGTTAAAAATATAGAATAGGGACAGAGGAGTTAAGAATAGTGTTTAAATTTGTGATTAATTAGAAATTTTAAATAGCACAATATCTTAAAAAATCTTATATCAAAAAGCATAGTTATCATGAAAAATTTTCTAGTAAACAGAGGTGTGGTTGCGCTCTGCTTGGCTGTGGCTGCGTGTTTTGGCGCCAATGCTAATGGCTTGGAGGACACTACTGAATATTCACCGCTGACGATTGGGGAAAAGGATATGACATTGAGCCAAAGATGGGCTGTGGCTCTTTCGCAGAGCGATAACGGGGATTATGCGGGTGCTTTCGCTGTGACCGGTGATGTTGTTTATGTGCTCGACGCGTCGAACGGGGGAAAGAAGCTTGACCGATATAGTGTAGCGACCGGCGAGTCTTTAGGCTCGCTTTCAATCGTTTATGGGGAGGATATCACTGATTTGGGGTTTGACTTGTCGCAAGTGGGGGTGGACGACGATGGCACACTTTTCATCTCCTACAAATCAACCTACACAGGCTTTGCGCCTGTAATGTATCTGGATATAATTGACCCTTCCACCGGTACCGTCACCCAAAGGTTGTCTTATCAGTTAAAAGACATGCGGCATGAAACCGAAGAGTTCAAGTCGATGGGTTTCTCTCAGCCTCGCGTAATTGGTTCGCTCGCCAGTGGCAATTACACGATTTCGCTTTTGGAGAATGGTGGAGAATTGGTGGCCGACAACGTGACTTACGCGGATACCGCTCCCGACCAAACGATTTCGTTGGGATTCTATACTTACAGCAATGGCACCTTGGTGGAGTCAATGCATCCGGGGTTGAAGGGCCTGTTGCCAAGTGACGGGTATTCGGGCTTCCCTACTCCTCAATCCACAGGGGATAGGACGTGGATTTATATCGTTGACGCTCACGGCAAGCAAGCTTGCACTTACCGATTGGTTAACGAGTCGGTAGAGCCATTGGAGTATTTTGATAATGAGATCTCGAGCGGTAAAGGTCTGTGTTTCTTGGAGTTGAATGGGCAACAATTGTTAGTGCAAGGTATAAGTTGCGGCACAGAGGCTGCTCGATGGCGGTTGAGCGCATGGCCTTCTCAATGCGCCGCATCCTACACATTAATAAATACGGAGGATTACCGTAAACTTGTGGATTTCCCAGCGAACGAAACTGGCTTGGGAACCAGCTCGGCCACCAATCCTGCGACTCTATGCCAGGCGCGCCAAGCGAGTGGCAACGGTGAGATTTTCCTTTACTCGCCCGGCTCGGGCCTGGCTTGCTACGACCTCAAGGAGAAGAGCCAGGACCCCGTCACTCCACCAAGCGGTGGAGGAGGTAATCTGGCCGACGACACTCAATATACTAACCTAGTGATTGGTCAAAAGAACACCACCTTCGGACAGCGTTGGGCCGTCGAGCTGTCGCAGGCCGACAACGGCGATAACGCGGGCGCTTTCGCTGTATCGGGCGACGTTGTGTACGTGCTCGACGCCTCGAACGGCGGCAAATCGCTGGCGCGTTTTAACACCGAAAACGGCGTGGCTTTGACCTCCCTGGCCATCTCTTATCCCGACGGTATCTCCGACCCAGGCTTGACGCTTTCGCAAGTGGGCGTGGACGATGACGGCACCCTGTTCGTGTCCTACAATTCGACCGCCACCACCAACGATCCTTGGCTTTATTTGGATATCGTGGACCCCTCGAGCGGCGCGATCAGCCAAAGGGTGTCGTATCAGCTGAAAACAATCCGAGCCTATCCCGAAAACACGTTCACCTCATACGGATTCTCCACGCCTCGTGTTGGTGGCTCGTTGTTGGGCGGTAACTACACCATTTCGATGGTGGAGAAAGGTGGAGAAATTGTTGACGGCAGCACAGAGACGTACGCTAATGTCCCGCCGGCCGAGACTTTGTCGCTGTGCCATTACCAATTTGTGAACGGAGCCTCGGTGAATTCCTATAATCCGGCGCTGATGGGCTTGTCGCCAAGCGATAATTATGAGGCTTACCCTACGCCTCATTCGCTGGTCGACACCAAGAGGGTTTACTTGGTGGACGCCTACGGCAAGAGGGCCATGATTTTCCGCTCGGCACTTGATAACATCTCCCCGGCTGAGTCCTTCGGCTCATCGATTGACGATGAGGAAGAAGAGGGGTACGAAGACCTCTCTGGCGGAAACGGATCGTGTCATTTCCAGCTTAACGGACAACCCCTTGTAGTACAGGGTATCAGTTGCGGTGCCACAGCGGCTCGCTGGCGGTTGAGCACATGGCCCGTGGAATTGCCCAACAACTGCAAGGCGTTTTCGAGCGACGATTACCAGAAACTGGTTGATTTCCCGGCCACTGAAGCAGGTTTGGGCACAAGCTCGGCTTCCAATCCCGCCACCTTGTGCCAGGCCCGAGTGGTAAACGGCGTAGGCGAGGTTTACATCTATTCTCCAGGTTCCGGCCTGGCCCGCTACGACCTTGGCGAACCGATGTCCAACTCGGCGCTTTGGCCCGTTGCTGAAACGCGCCCATTGCTGACGGTCAACAGGCATATGGTGTCGGTGTCGGAGGCATGCCAAATCGAGGTAGTTTCGCTCGACGGCCGCGTGGCTTATGCTTGCAGGGCCGAGGAAGGCTCCACAGCCCTTCCTGTCGCTCTCCGAGGCTTCCATATCATCCAAGCCCGCAGCCTCTCGACGGACATCACCCAAGCAATCAAGGCAATACTGTAAGAATTGTGCGAGACCACCGGCTAGGCCTTCTAGGACTCTCCTAGGAGGCCTGGTTGGCTATTGGCCGGCAATGCGGTTGGCCAGAGCGACGGCCTTGGTGATGTGGTCACAGATGTTGTCAGGGCCTATCAGGGAGTCGATTTTAGCGTGTTCCAAGGCTTCTTGTACGTTAGGGTTGACACCCGACAGTACAACCTGTATTCCCTCGCTCTGAGAAGATTTAATGAGGATCTCAAGGTTGTGGATGGCTGTGGAGTCGATGAACGGCACCTTGCGCATGCGGATGATGCGCACGATAGGCTTGTCGGCCATGGATGAGCGCATGAGTTCGTCGAATTTGGTGGCGACTCCGAAGAAGAATGGGCCGTCGATTTCGTAAACGCTTACTCCAGGGGCGATGTCAAGTACCTCATGGGTGGTGGCTTCTGTGCCTTCTGCCACGTCGAGTTGTTCGCCATAGACGCGAATCTGGGTGTTCTCGGTGACACGTCTCAGGAAGAGGACGATTGCTAGGAGAAGGCCGATTTCAATGGCGATGGTAAGATCAAAGATTACCGTAAGGAAGAAGGTAAGAAGCAAAACGCCGACGTCGCCTTTGGGGGATTTAAATAGGCTCACCACGGTGCGCCATGCGCTCATGTTGTAGGCGACGACGATAAGCACTGCGGCAAGGCATGCCATCGGCACGAGGTTGATCAACGGCATCAGGAAGAGGAAGATGAGCAGTAGTACCACGGTGTGCACGATCCCGGCAACGGGTGTGCGGCCTCCGTTGGTGATGTTGGTCATCGTGCGGGCTATGGCTCCAGTGACGGGAATACCCCCGAAGAAAGGGACGACGATATTGGCCATGCCTTGGCCAATAAGCTCGGTGTTGGAGTTGGTGCGTGACCCTGTGATACCGTCGGCGACGGTGGCTGAAAGCAGCGACTCGATCGCGCAGAGCACAGCGATGGTGAATGCCGAAGGTAGCAGCGCGTTGATGGTGGCCATCGATAGCTCAAAAC
This sequence comes from uncultured Muribaculaceae bacterium, assembly GCA_964562375.1. Taxonomy (GTDB): domain Bacteria; phylum Bacteroidota; class Bacteroidia; order Bacteroidales; family Muribaculaceae; genus JAJPXC01. The sequence continues at coordinate 4,068 of CAZLSW010000053.1, forward strand.
CGTGGGGCGTGGGAAGATCGGTCGACATGGAGCCGAAACGCTTGCCAATGGTGTCGACAGTGAATTCTGGCCATATCATCGATGCGAAGTAGCATCCTACGGTAACCAAAATAATGGCTAACAAAGCGCCAGGCAGCTTCTTTGAGATTTTAGGCGCGGTGATAATGATCGCCAGCGACACCACGCCCACGGCCAACGTCGACCAGTCAACAGCGCCCAGATTGCTAAGGTACATGCCCCATTTTGGGATAAACTCGCCAGGGAGATCTTTCAACCCAAGGCCAAGGAAATCATTGATTTGCGTGGAGAAAATAGTCAGGGCGATACCCGCGGTGAATCCTACCACAATCGGGTAAGGGATGAATTTGATGACTGTGCCCAGGTGGAAGAGCCCCATCAACACGAGGATAAGTCCGGCGATGAATGTGGCGATAGCGAGCCCGGTAAGGCCGAATTGCATTATTATGTTGTAGACGATCACGATGAAGGCGCCTGTGGGACCTCCGATCTGCACCGAGCAGCCACCAAAAGCGCTTACCATGAAACCGCCGATAATAGCCGTGAGCAGGCCGATCGTGGGGCTGACGCCTGAGGCGATGCCGAAGGCGATTGCCAGAGGAAGGGCAACGATGCCAACAACCACTCCGGCCACAAGGTCGGCTTTGAGTTTTTGGGCGTTGTAATTGGAGATGGCCCCAGCCAATTTGGGGCGGAAATCAATTGCACCTGAAAGAGTCATAATGATGAATGTGTAAGCTGGGCGCGCACGCCCGTTAACCTATAAAATCTTTAATACCTTATAATACGCCGCAAAGGTACAAATTTTAACGTAATGTTAACACATTCCTCAACTTGTTTGTCACACGGCTGAGCGCTTAGGCTACGGGAAAGGTCCAAAAACAACAAAGACGCTGCCTCTCGGAGCGTCTTCGTAATAAGTCTTTTTTACAGACCTATGAAAAAACCTAACATAAAACACATTATAGCTTGAAGTAGCTATTAAACTAACAATCTATACTAACCCTAAAACATGAAATTAAGTGAACCGATAACACAGTATGATAAACTTTCTAAGCGCAAAGGTAATGCATTCTGTGCTGTGAGTTGTCACGTTATAAGGGGTATATAAACATTTTTTTAATTGTATAGTTTTGTAGGTGTTGATTATCAGTGAATTATGTGGTGTTGTTGAATTGGGAAATCTAAACCTTTCTCAGCGCTACTCGCTCAAAATTTCGTAGTTTGTAGAGTTGATGTAGTAGAAAGAAAGGTAGGGTTTACCCTCTTTTTCGGCGCGCTCAGCGATTTTTGTGCGGTAGTCGGCGATGCGGTCGGCCAGGGTGGTAAGCTCAGCTTGGCCTTGCGCTTTGCGCTCGGTTTCGCAGCCGCTTTCGCAGTCGCTCATTGTTTTGGCCTGTTCCTCGAGTTGGGCAACAACGGTGGAGTCGATGCGCTCCTCAACGAGTACTCCGGTGACACGGATTGGACGGTGGATGGTTTCCTTGGGGAAGTAACCTCCCATTTCGGCTGTGGCCTCGCAACGGATAAGGTTGCCGTCGGTAGCGCCGGCCACGAAGGCTTTGCGGCCGCCGTGCTTGCAAAGGTGAGAGCATACGCCCTCGATGGTGACTGTTTGTCCCACGAGGGAGTCGGGGGAAGCCAAGAGGGCGTCAACACTCAGGGCCTCGGGCTCGGTGGAGTCATTTTTTTCGGTTTGGTTGGAGTTGCCGCAGGCTGTCATTGCGATGGCTAAAAGCGCGGCAGAGAATAATTTTAAGAATTTCATATTGGGTAAATTGTTGATTATAAATTATTTAGGGATTTTAAATTTCAGGAGCTAAGGCCAAAGGCATTTCTATTGGTAACCACCGCTGAGACCCGCGTGGCCCAGTGGCTAGAGGCTATGGGTCCAGAGGCTTGATGCCACTGGGCAAAGGGCCTATTTAGCGGTCGCGGCAGAGGAGGAACGGAATGAAGGAGTATAGGCCTAGAAACAGGGTGACAACTGAAGGAATTAGACTCCGGGCTGAGCATTCCCTCGGCTTGTGGGGGCCGCTAAAGAGGAGGATGAGGGCGAGAATGAGATTGAGGAAGAGGGCTCGCCACGACCAGTGGGAATAGCGGGGGTAGGCCAGCGAGTCGCTTGTCGATGCGAAAGTGAGGATGTATGGGAATATCCAAGCCTCGGCTTTGTCGACGGCCGATTTCTCGTTGGGGTAGAAGGAGCACCCCAGGCGTTTGAGCGACCGGGAGTCGACGGCAGTCCACTGAGAACCGGTTGCGTCTTGTGAGCGTACAACGATGTTGAACAGGTTACCCATTATCGTAATGCGCTGAGAACGAGGATCCAGGGTGGGGATTTCGAGCTGGCGCACCTGATAGCCAGGGATGTCTATAAAGTAGCTACGGCCCTCAGTGTCAACCATGAAGGCCACGTGCGTGGGATCCATAGCCTCGAGGATATAGGCTTTGTCGGCGCTGATGCCGTCGGGTAGTTTGACCCGGGTAAGATAGGGACGGCCAGCTTGCTGCTTGAAGTGGAAAAGTTGGCCATCGGCGTCAATGAGCATATAGCCGTCGTCACGCTGCTTGCGAGCGGTAATGTCGGCATTCGCGTCGTGGATTGGAGGAACGAATCCAGCGATTCGGAAAGCCTCGGAGAAGCGTCGCGAGCGCTCGCGGTTGACCTCACCTGTGGCCATGGTGATGAATTCCACCGATCCGTCGTCGAGCATGCGCATAGCCTCTTTAGGATCCTCTAAATCAGCGCGTAACGGCATTGATTCCATGATGAGGTAAAGATCGGGTTGCACTTTTACGATGTCGCGTGGGGAGGAGGTGAGAATCACCTCGGAATGTTTCAGAGCGGGTACCGTGACTTCCAGTCCTTGAATGGTGTCGGGCAGTTGCTCGCGTGCCATAAGGTCGCGGTAATAGGTTTGTGGGAGGAGGGAGTCGCGTTGCTCACGGCTCAATCCTTCAGCCATCGGCTCGTTGGCTGAGTTTAATGTTTTGATTTCGGGGCGATTATCGTCGCCAATCATTGACCAAACCCAGGAGTTGGAAACGGGTGACCAGGCCATATAAGGCTCGCGTTTGGCCTCAGGAGTCAAAAGCGAATATAGCCAAGGCAAAAACCAGCTTAACACGGTGATTGCCAGCAGATAAAATACGATTTTAGAGGCTGTTTTCATTAGTCTTGTAGGCCCTCCTTAAACCTGTAAACCGAGCGGTAAGGCAACGCTAATAAAATGATAATCAATAAAATGAGTGCGCTCATTGCGCCCCAATAGGCTTCCGGGGCAGGTTGCATGAATAGCACGCAAGCAATCCCCATAGCGACCAAGGCGATGATTACGCGCATGGCCCAACGTCCTTCCAGACAAACGCTTGCGGTAAATAAATAGGCTATGTAACCTGCTAAGTACCAGGGTAGTGAGGTGATACAGCAACGGCTCACCAACTCGTGAGGGAGGATTGTGGATTGGTATATTGCGACGGCTCCTGCTGTGACAACCCAAATCAAGGTCAACTCGATGATACCCAATAGTATCATCCAAAGAATCAAGCGATTAGTGGGATAGGGGAGATGCAGGGTGAGCTTGAGGCGCTTGTGGCTCATCTCGGGGGCCATTTGAGCAACCCCAAGAGCCACGCCAATTGCGAGAGGCACGTATTTGAGTATGTCGATGAAAGTTTGGTCCTTCAGGAGCATGATAAGCCAAACGTGCTCAACGCCTTTGCCCACGACGATTCGTTGGATCGACAGGCATGCGTAGGCGGCTAGTAACAGGGCCGCGGCAAGGCTCACCCAGAAGGTTTTCCGGGTTTTGAGCCATTCTTTATATAGGAGTGCTTGGGTCATTAAGGGGGATTTTTAAATCATTAAAGCTTTAAATCTTTAAAGGAGGAAAGGATAGATGTTAGTATTTGCCTGTGAGGCCTATGAAGGCGTCCTCGAGGGTCATCGGGATTTCTTGTAAGTGGCTGGGATCCACACCTTTGTCGGTGAGGATTTTGGAGATTTCTTCTTTTGGGGAGAAGGAGAAGAACTCCAGAGTTGAACCGAGGATGGAGGGGTTGACGACCTCCTTGATGTCGCTTAGGGGTATCGACCCGGGGTCGGGTCGACTTCCACCCTCAAGATGATAGCAATGGAAGGTGCTCATCAGCTGATCCACAGGCATTTGGGTGAGGATTTTACCATAGTCGAGGATTATGCAGTCGTCGATGAGTCGCTCCATGTCCTGGATGATGTGGGAGGTCATGAACACGGTTTTGTCCTCGGCGCTCACGTATTCCTTCAGGTAGTCGACAAAAAGGCGACGGTAGCCAGGGTCGAGACCCAGCGAAAAGTCGTCAAGTACCAATAAATCAGCGTTTTGTGCTAAAATTAGGCCTAATGCCACTTGGGATCGCTGTCCGCATGACATTGACGAGATTTTTTGATTGGGAGTAACCTTGAGCCGCGACATGAGTTCGTAATACGCGGCGCGGTTCCATTTGGGATAAAACTTTGAGTAGAAGCGTTCTATCTGTGCGATGGTCATGAATGCGTATTGCACATGACCTTCGATCAGGAGGGCGATGCGAGCGCGTGTCTCGGGGGTGAGAGCGGTGATGTCTTGTCCGAAGATCCGGCACTCGCCTGCGAGGGGCTTCAAGTAGCCCATTAAGATGTTGATAGTGGTGGTTTTACCCGTGCCGTTTTTGCCCAGAAGGCCCAAAATACGCCCTTGGGGGACGTCGAACGAGAGATTCTCGTAAATAAGACGGCCTCCGGGATAGCGTTGAGTTAGGTTTTTAACGGATATTACTGGTTGCATATCAGAAAGTTAGCGCCACTGAGGCCAAAAGGTGTTGGCAGTGGCCATGTGATTGATAGTATACATTTTGATAGTTGCACGAAAGGTGCAGGCGGCAGCCGCTGAAGGGCTGGGAGGAGACGGTGAATCCAGCGTTCCAAGCGGCAGTATTGGCGATGAGCATCTCGAAATCGTGGACAACGGCTTGACCCAGAGAGGATTCCGTGTCTAGCCCGTCGAGATTCATTTTGCCCTTATGTCCCCAGCCTTTGGCTCCCGAGCCCTGGATTTTCAGGCCCCATTGCTTGGGAAGGGAGATATCGAATGCGGCGTTTAGGCCAAGGGTGAAACGATCGCTTTTGAGCTGCCGTTGCGGTGCGCTATGGTGCTCATTGCGAGATGTGTATCGGGCTGTTATGTCCCAGTTGAAAATCCTGCAAGAGGGAAGGGGAAGGAGCGCGTGGAGAGCGAGGTCGTCGGCGTAATATGGTGTGCGCTCGGCGATTAGGTTGTAGGATGTGCCGAGGGAGGAGCCGTAAATGTTCTCGGTACCGATACGACGTCGCCATTGTGCGCCGATCTCCACTTTGTCGATGTTAATATGCTGATTGCCAAAGATTTTGGGTGACCTGATGACACCGCCTATTGTATGAGTAGAGGTGCGGCAAAGTGTGAGGTTGTTGAAGTCGCGCAGTATCTGCTTGATTCTCAAGTAGCTGTAATCAACTTGTGCGCTTACGCCGTTGCCGCGGGGATCGAAAGTGAGTCGGCCTTGGCCGCCTATGCCGGTGTATCCAGTGTTTTCATTGGAGTTGCCGCTAAAACGGGAATACGTTGTGCCTAAGCCAGTTAAGGCGTAGAGGCGGATGTTGTTTATGGGGTTGTAGAAGTCGATGTCGCTCACTTGGTTGTAGACCCGCACGCCAGCGGTGGCGCCGATCCAACCTGCGGGAAGTGAGATGTTCCCTCCAAGGGTAAGGTCAAGATCGCTGACAGTGATTTTGGCTCGCGGGTCATGGTTGCGGTAATCGACTGACGCACGGTAATTTACCTCGGCTCCCCAGGCCCAACGGCCTTCTTGGCGAGCGTAACCCCCACCAAATTTATATTCACGCATGCTCATGTCGCCTCCCACCGAGTCGCCCAGCACGTAGGGACCAAGGATGTCGTAATCCACTGCTTCACACCATCTTAGGTTGCGTTTCTGGCCTGTTGTGAAGGAGGCGTGCCCCCAGGCTATGGATCGGGAGTCGAGGCGTAGTTGGGAGCGTGCCTCGAGTGACATGCCGTTGAATCCGTCGCCGTTTTCAACCATAATAGGCTGATCCTGAGCGTCGAAGATGTAGTTGGCCGAGACCTGGTTGCCGAAATCCCCGAGCCCTGGGAGAGGGGGAGGGGTAACCAGTGTCGACCCGGAGTCGGGTCGACTTCCATCCTCTTGAGGGGAACCACCGCGGCGAACCGCGGGGCACAGTGGCTCGCTGGTGACGGTCGACCCGGAGTCGGGTCGACTTCCATCCTCATGAGGGGAGGCGCCTAACGATGCCGTGGTAAAAATTATGGCGGTAATTATGTGGCGTAGAGCGGTTTTCATCGGGGGGTGGTGATGAAGAAGTCGTTGGAGGAATCGTTGGTATCCATGAGGATTTCGACACCGTTGTCGGTGGAGGCAACGCGGCGAGCGAGAAGGCGCCCGAAGCGCTCAGGGTCGCGGGCGATGTCGCTCACTGAGGCATAGGAGATGTCCAGGCCATCGCCCAGCGCTCCGCGCACCCATGTCTCGAGGTTGCCCATGTTCACGCCATCGAGGATCCAATCGTTGGGAATGAGATAAGCCTTGTCGTTGGTCATTTGTGAGCCCACAGCTGAAATATAATCGTAAGTACCGCGATACTCAGCGAGATACTGCTCGGCGGTCATCCCCTCGGGAAATTTCACGAGGGCGTAGGAGCGGTTGCACTGGTTGGAAATGACCCAGATAGTGTTGGAGTAGCAATACCACTTTTGAAGGTTGGGCACTGCGGGGTTGTCGGTGTCCATGGCGTGGTCGTCCACCCACTCAAAGTCGGCGTCGGTATGGTCCAGTCCCCCAGCCACTTGCTCGTTCCAGTTGATGGCTTGGTCGACCAATTTGATCGACTCGCCGGGGGCGATTGGGTAATCAGTGCCTGAGCCGGGGATCACCCAGATGGTGCCAGCGGTGAAGTTGACTTGGCGGTCGTTGGCCTCGGTGAGAATCTCAAAGGTGTTGGTGCGAGCGTTCACAAAAGCACTTTCGGCGATACCAATGCCGTCGGCGTAGATGATTTCCGAGGTGTTGTTGTAGATGCGGATATAGGTGTCGCGGATACCACCCGTAGCGGTGGCGTTGAGTGAGCCAGTAGCGTATATCTCGCTGAACACCAGGGAATTGGTTGCGTCGTAGAAAAACCAATCCAGAGTGATCGTTTTGGCAGCGGCAAGCTCAACCGAACGTTGCACGGCTCGCAGTGATCGCTCGATGCGAGTGCCTTGGGATGAGGTGTAAGCCACTGTGGCTGAGCACTCTATATCGTATAAGCCAGCGGGAAGGGTGAACGGGTCGTATTGGGGCAGCGCGTAGGCCCCAGTGCGCCCGGTGTTTAGCTCGGTATATCGGAATTGGCCAGTAACCATCTCACCCTCACCGTTTTGCACCTCTTCGGGGAGGTCAGAAACCACGGTGAGCTGATGATAGGTTTCGCCAGCCGAGTCGCCATTGTCGACACAGCTCGTGAATCCCAACAGAGCCAAAGCGCTGTAAAATATATATCGTATCTTCTTCATTTTCGGCATATTATTTATGTAACTAACAACTAACAACTAACAACTAACAACTAACAACTAACAACTAAATCTTCAAATTCAGCTCCATTCCGAAGTAGGGCGAGGAATAGCGACGCTGCACGACGCCATACTGCTTGTAATCGGGAGTGATGCTGAGTATACGGTTGACATACAGCGCGATACCCACTCGATCTTGCCAAAACGACTTGGTGGCCTTGAAGTTGAACGTAGTCGCGATGGGTACGGTGCGCTTGTCGAAGGCCGTGGATGAGTAGGAGCGTATAAGATGCTGTAAATAAGGATCGTTGGCACAATCAGGGGTCCACTCGTGGATTACCATGTCGGGACCCATCCAATGGGTGGGCACGCCTGATTTCCATTGGGGTTGGTTGGAGGTGAACCACATGTTTTGCACTGATATTGAGAAATTTAACCCCAAACGTGGCACGTCGGTGTCGAACACGAAATTGGTGTTAAAGCTCTGGTAGACGTTGCCGTCGTGATCGTCATAGAGTCCAACGTACTGAAGCTCAGTGCCGTTGATCACAATTGCCGGCTTGTACCACAGCGGCTGGGAGTTGTCGAGGGTTGTGCGGAACCAGGCACCTGAAACTGTCACGCGGGTGCGAACCACCGGGAAGCGGCGCGATGAGTAGGTGAATTCCACACCCTCCTTGAGCGTGCGCGATCCGTTTTCCCAGCGGCTGACTACCGCCAACTTGGTCTCCTCCGTATATGGCAGCTCGTCGATGGTTGGAGCGCGATTTTCGGCGTAGGGATCAAATCCCGAAGCGTCGTATTTGTTGTAGGTGTACTTTATCACGTCGCCCGTTTGGCGGAAACCGTCGGTCATATTTTCACGGAAGTAGGTGACTGATAGGCGATTGCCTTTGTAAGTAACGTCACCGCGCACCTCCCATTTGAAATTGCGGGCGGCTTTGAGGTTGTAATTGGTGAGGTCGTCGATAAAGGTTGCGACGTTCATCACGCGGTAAGCCTCCTCGTTGTGATAATAATTGAGCTGGGTATAGTCGGTGTAACGACGGTCGGGGTAAAGGAAGGCCGACACTGGCATTTTTGTGAGCCAGCCGATGCCGCCGTTGAGTTCCCAGCCGATGGGAGCGTTGTCGACCCACGTGGAGGGGAGATTCCAGGTAATATTGGCACGGGGGTCGAAATAGGGGCGATTGGCGAGGTAAAACCTTGAATCCAAGTGTAATAGCTGAGTTTCACGCACGCCTAATTGCACCGCGAGGCGATGCGCCCCGAGGTTGACGCGGGAAGTGTTTTCGACCCACGCCGACATCTGGTGCATGGCGGGAATATCGCTAAAGGCACGCGGGCGCGTGTTGTTGCCGGCGGTGAGGGGGCGCGACAAGTCGTAAACCTGCCCATCGCCGAAATTCTTGCTCATGTCCCATTGTGCGCCGATTTTCAGGGAGTTAGCCACTTGGCCTGCGCGCCATGTGGCGTTCATCGAGGCTTTGACGAGGGCGGTGAATGGCTTGCCGTACATGTCGAACAGGGCGTCGTAAACCATTGGCAGATAGCCTACATAGTTGGGACCGGCGACGGTAGAGATAGGCAGTGGGTATAGACGATTGGACGACACGGTTTTCTCCTGGTGGAGACGCTGGTCCTCATAATTGAGGCCGGTGGTGAGGGTGACGTTTTGGAGGAAACGGCTCAAGGGGGCGAGGAATACCAAAGTGTTGTTCCACGTGACGCCGTTTTTGTCGGACGTATAGTAATCGACTGTGCCATTGACGGTTAAGTCGGGGTCGTTCTTGTCGCGCTCAAATGTCCCGGTATAACCGAGGGAGGAGTTCCAGGTGGTGACGAGATTGTCGCGGGTCCACTTTTTATTGGATCGCAGTGAGGCAGTGACACGCTTGAAATTCTCGCGGGCGTTACGGGGGTCGATTTTCGAGTCGAGATAGTCGACTGAGGCGTTGAGAGTCCAGTCCTCGCCGGGCATAGCGAATCCCTTTCCGAGGTAGAAGAGTTGGCTTTGCTGGTCGGCCTTGAAACGGGCCTCGAGACGCGTGATGCGGTTTTTGCGCTTTATGTTTACCAGGCCGGAGGTCAATTCGCCGTACTCCACCGAGGGAATGCCGCGCACAATCTCCACTTGTTCGATATCGTCGGTTGACAATTGCCTCATGTCCACGCCTTTACCTACTACTGAGCGCTCCTGCTGGGTGGCATCGGGCGACGACTGCATGTCGGCCGAGGTGTTGATTTGAACCCCGTCGATGACAAAAGCCGTTCCAAGCGAAGATGTGTTGTAATCGTCGCTGGATGAGGCATTTGAGGCCTCGCGAAGGCGGATGATGTTGGCTGTGCCCATCTCCGGGTCCTTGGAGATGTTACCCGGGAGGAGCTCGATGATGTCGGTGAACGACGAGGGTTGCAGGTGCTTCATAGCCTCCTTGCCGATTAGCGACGCACTGGTGGGACCGGCGCTCTCGCGGGCTGTCACGACCACCTCACGCAGGGTGAGCTGGCGCTCCATTATGCTGTCGAGTGCCAGGGAATCAGCGGGCTCTTGCGCTGAAGCGAAGAGGGCTAAAAGGGTGAATATGAGGGTGATATATCGATTGGTGTATTGCATCATCAGGCTTCTCCTAATGGGTTGGGGGAAGTCGATTGGTCGTAACTTCCTAATTATTGCGCGAAATTACTGCTTTTTTGGGGAAAATGAAATACCTATTTATAGGTAGGAGAGATTTACCACCGCGGCAAACCGCGGGGCACGGTGGCTTTGTGGAGTGAAAGATTTTGCTTAACTTCGCAGTCGTGAAAATGGGCAGTGAAAATAGCAGCCAAGAGGTAGATTCCGGGAAGGTGTCGGCGGGCGAAAAGCCTGTGGATAAACCGTCTCCCGACCAGAAACCCAAGGATAAGGGCTGGGTGAGGAACGCCTATCGGGCGACGCGCCTGGTGCTGGTGGTGGCGCTCGTTTTGGCCGTAGCGCTGCCCGCGTCGGTGTATGTGGCTATCGGGCTACCCTCGGTGCAACGTTGGCTATGCACGATGACCCAGTCGGTGCTGACACGTACCTTGGGAGTGCCTGTCACCATTGGCGAGATGAATATCTCGGGTTTCAACCAAGTGGCCTTGCGAGATGTCACAGTGCTTGATTATAAGGCAGATACGATAGCACATGCTCGCCGGCTTGGAGCGGGTGTCGACCTCTACGCCTTGTTGTGGAACAAGCGGGTGGTGGTGACTCACGCTTTCCTGCAGGATTTCGACGGGCGATTGTGGCGCGACACGATTGGCTCTCCCCTTAATATTCAACCGATTATCGACCGCTTATCACCCAAGGAAAAGAAAGAGCAGCAACCATTTGAATTGGAGATACACAATGTGATGATTCGTCATTCACGGCTGAGCTACGATGTGTTAAAAGTGCCGAGGAAGGAAGATAGGTTTGACGTGAATCACGTGGAAATCAATGATTTGCGAGCCGATGTGTTGCTGCCTTTGTTGAAAAATGACGACTTTTCGATCGACGTGCGCCGCTTGGCTTTCGAGGAGCGCACCGGATTCCACCTTAACGAGTTGGCCGCTTGGGTACATTTTACCAAGAAATCGCTCACGATCAATAATTTGAGCATCGACCTCCCCGCTACCCATTTTCAATTGGCCGATACCGAAGTGAAATACAAGGATTTAGACTCGTTGAAGACAACGTGGATGACAGTACCCTTTGACGTTCAGGTCGACCACTCCTATTTCACACCCAGCGACTTCTCCTCCTCCCTCCCGGCTCTTTCGCAGTTTAATTCACGTCTCGACCTTGTGGCCGACATTCGCGGCCCAGTGAATAACTTGCATGTTGACAGGCTGTTAATAGGTTCGCCCGACCAGGTGGCTTACGTGGATATCGCCGGATCGGCCAAGGGGCTCCCTGAAATTGACAATCTCACGTTCGACCTCCCCCAATTCACGCTTAAGGCAGCGGGCATCGACGCCATAATCATTGGCGAAGCCTTCACCGAAATGTCGCCAACCGTAAAACGCAACTTGTTGACACTCGGCATAGTAGATCTTGATGTTGTTGCATCAGGTACCCCGCGCCTGATCGAAGGTCAAATCAACTTGCACGGCGACCCGGGAGCCGTGGAAGTGGAGGCTGTATACGAGGCTCGTGACAAATGGAAAACAGTGACAGCAACCGTGTCAACCGATGGCGTATCGCTTGGCGACTTGTTGAATACCAATGCGTTAGGCATTGTGGTTGGGGAAGTACAGGGCAGCGCCACATTCAACGGGAAGCTACGATCAGCCCAGGTGGAGGCCAACCTTGAGCAGGTGGAGTACCGAGGCCATGACTACAACCTTTGGGGTCGGGGCTCATTTGATAATGACGATGTAACACTCTCATGCTCAGTGGAGAACAGCAATGCGGCCCTATCAGTTGAGGCAGAAGGAAACATCGGCAAGAAAGACCGTTGGCTACGCGCCGATGCGTTTATCCATGGCTTTGATCCTGAGGCACTTGGCCTATGGGACAAATATCCCGGCTATAATCTTACGGCCGAGGTGCACGCCAATCTCCGAGGACACGACATTGACGATGCCGACGGCACGCTTGTTATATCCCATTTGGCTTTCGCCTCCTCCGATGCCACGAAGCCCTCATTGGAGATGGAACGCCTTGACGTTGAGCTTGATGCGACGGCGCTGCCCCGGAATATCGACGTGACTTGCGACTACTTTGATCTTGCCGTGCGAGGCGATTATCATTTTGCCACCTTATGGCCTCAGATTCAGGAGATTGCAGCGCATTCCTTCCCGGCATTGTTGGATGTCGACCATCCCAGCCATACTGCTCTTGCACGGGGCTCGGTACGCGCTGCCAATAACCAAGTAACCACTGACAACGACTTCACTTTCTCGGCCCGGGTGAAGGACATCGAGCCGCTTTACAAATTCTTCAACTTGCCCATCAATGTGCTGGCCTCGGCCGACATCGAAGGCGCGGTCGACTACCCTCAAAAGCGATTAATGACATCGCTTGATGCTCCGTATCTCGCTCAGAAAGACAAACTTATAGAATCCACCTTCTTCAACGTCAACATTGATGGCGAGAAAGACCAGGCGTCGCTTTTCTTCACCACCTCCTGGCCCACCAAGGAGGGATACATGCCCCTGATTGTACAGTGCAACGGAGGGGACAACCGCATGGATACCCGTGTGTCGTGGAAAATCGACCGCGATCGTGACTATAGCGGCGACCTGAGCCTCAGCACTTTACTCGACCGCAACGAGCAAAACCAGTTGACTGCCAAGGTAGATATCCAGCCTGGACGAATGACCTTTAACGACTCGGTGTGGACTGTGCATCCCTCCACTATCCTCTATGAGCCTAAACGCGTTGAGGTAGAGGATTTTAACGTATCACGCTCGGGACAATGGGTTAAGATCAATGGCTTGGCGACGCCCGAACCCGACGATTGCCTCACGGTGGAGCTTCAGGATGTCAATCTTGATTATGTGTTTGAGTCACTGGGACTTACCAACGTGATGCTGGGAGGTGACGCCACAGGCTCGATAATGGCCAGGGGGGCTTTCTCCTCGGCTCCCCAACTGTTGACTGATGACCTCACTGTCAAGAACATATCCTATAACCGCACCGTTCTGGGTAACGCTGACGTGCGGTCGTATTGGGACAACGACCAAAAGGCCGTGAGCATCGACGCCGACCTTCACCAGCCCAACGAGGCCCAGTCGCGCATCTACGGCAAAATCTTCGCCACCCGCGACTCGCTGGAGATGAATTTCGACTGCAACGAGGTTGACGTGGGATTCATGCGTCCTTTTGTGCAGGCGTTCTGTAGCGACATCACCGGCTATGCCTCGGGTCATGCACGGTTGTGGGGTACGTTCAAGGACCTCGACGTGGAGGGTGCCGTGATGGGCCAGGAAGTGCAGATGAAGATCGACATCATCAACGCCACCTACACCGTCTCTGATTCGGTGATAATCCGCCCCGGCCGCATCTTGTTGAACGACGTTACCCTTTTCGACCCCTATGGCCACACAGCGAAACTCAACGGCGTGATCACCCACGATCATTTTCATGATCCCACATTTGATTTCCGCATCACCGACGCCGAGCGGTTCCTGTGCTACGACATGACGGAGAAATTGAGTCCGATATGGTACGGCCGCGTGTTTGGCAACGGTTGGGCGCGAGTGCAGGGAGTACCGGGACGCATCGATGTGAGCTGCGACATGACAACGGCGGGCAACTCCACCTTCACCTTCGTCCTATCCGACCAACTCGAGGCGGCGGAATACTCGTTTATCACCTTCCGCGACCGCTCGGCCATCGCTGCGCGCGACTCCCTGGAGCGACTCGACACCACTCCCGAGGCGGTTAAGTTGTTCAAAGCCAAGCTAAAACAACAAGAGGAGGAATCGGCGTCGGCCTACTACATGGACTTCAATATCAACGTCACCCCCGACGCCAAAATTATCATCGTGATGGATCCCGAGGGTGGCGACCAGGTGGTGGCCTATGGCAGTGGGCACATCTACATGGGTTACGACTCCAAGGATGAGGACTTGGTGATGCGCGGCCAGTACACCCTCGACCATGGTACCTACAACTTCACCCTCCAAGACATTATCCTCAAGGACTTTACGATACAGCAAGGCTCGTCGATTAACTTTCAGGGCGACCCCTACAACGCCGTGCTCAACCTTGAGGCCATTTACACCACCAACGCCAACTTGACCGACCTTGACGAGTCGTTTGCGCAGGATAAGGAGGTGAACCGCACCAACGTTCCGGTCAATGCCGTGCTGAAGGTGAGCGGATTCATGCGGCAGCCCGACCTGTCGTTCGACCTCGCTTTCCCCACATTGACCAACGACACCTACACCAAGGTTAAGTCGATTATCAACACCGAGGAGATGATGTCGCGTCAAATTCTTTACTTGCTGGCTCTCAACCGGTTCTACACCCCTGAGTACATGACTACCACCAAGGGCAACGAGTTGGTTTCGGTGGCATCGTCTACCTTGTCGTCGCAATTGTCCAACATGCTGGGGCAACTCTCCGACAACTGGAGCATCGCCACCAACGTGCGTTCCGACCGCGGGGACTTCTCGGATGTGGAGGTCGACGTGGCCCTGTTGTCGCAACTGTTGAACAATCGGTTGCTCTTCAACGGCAACCTTGGGTATCGCGACAAGAGCTTGAATACCAACCAGTTTATCGGCGACTTCGATTTACAATACTTGTTAAATCGCTCGGGCAACATCCGCCTGAAGGCTTACAACCGATACAACGACCAAAACTTCTACATCAAAACGGCGACCACCACGCAGGGAGTGGGCATCATGTTCCGCCGCGACTTCGACAACATGTTCTCGTTCCTACGTCGCCGCAAAAAAAATCCCACCGACACTGTAACTATTTCCCCCGATACCACGTCAAATATAATAGAGGCCACATCACTTATTGAAAGCGACACGGTCTCCGCCAAATAATTTATATTAACCACAAAACAACACGAAAAGACACAAAAACAAATTATAGTAATATGAGAAGATTCATCACGAGAATGATGGTGGCGATGATGGCGATGGGAGTGGCTGCGAGCGCTTCCGCCTACCGCTACCAGTATGAGACCTACGAGGGAGACCCCCTGAAAGGTCTTGTGTACACGTTGCCCAACGGGCTGAAGGTGTATATGAGTGTCAACAAGGACTACCCGCGCATCCAGACGAATATAGCAGTGCGCGTGGGATCGAAGAACGATCCCCCGGAGACCACCGGCCTTGCCCACTACTTCGAGCACATGATGTTCAAGGGTACCCCCAACTTCGGCACCAGCGACTATGCGGCCGAGAAACCGCTTTTGGACCAGATTGAGGCCTTGTTTGAGACCTATCGCGCGACTACCGACTCCACGGCCCGCGCCGGTATCTATCATCAGATCGACTCGATTTCCTACCTTGCGTCGACCATAGCTATCCCCAATGAATACGACAAGCTAATGTCGGCTATCGGCGCGAATGGCACAAACGCCTATACGTCACAGGATTACACATGCTATGTGGAGGATATCCCGTCCAACGAGATTGAGCGATGGGCAGCGGTTCAGGCCGACCGATTCGAGCATCCCATTCTTCGTGGTTTCCACACCGAGCTTGAGACCATCTACGAGGAGAAAAACATGTCTTTGACCCAGGACAATCGCAAGATTTGGGATGCCGTGTTCAAGGAGCTGTTCCCCAACCATCCTTATGGCCAATGGACTGTATTGGGACATCAGCAACACCTTAAGAATCCGTCGATTACCAATATCAAGGAGTACCATAAGAACTGGTATGTGCCTAATAACATGTGCGTGATCATGGCCGGTGATTTCGATCCCGACAACGTGGTGGATATCATCACCAAATATTTCGGGCATCTGAAGCCTAACTACAACCTGCCCAAGCTCGAGATCAAGGAGGAGCCAGCAATCCAGCCGGGCCAAAGTCGCGAGGTGTGGGGCAACGAGGCCGAGCGTGTGTTCATCGCTTGGCGCATCCCCGGCATCAAAGATCCCGAGTCGATCGACCTCACGATGGCCGACATGATGCTCGCCAACGGCAAGGCGGGCTTGCTTGACCTCAATGTCAACCAAAAGCAACTCACCCTGGGAGCTGGCGCGGGTCCGTATGAGTTGGGCGACCATTCGATTTACTTTATGTACGCTACCCCCAAGGAGGGCCAGACCTTAGATGAAGTGAAGGAGATACTGCTCAAGGAGGTGGCCAACCTGCGTGACGGCAACTTCGACGAGGCGCTGATTCCCGCGACGATCAACAACTACAAGCTGGGGATCCAGACTGAGATGGACAACAACCAGAACCGTATGTATGAGATGCAGAACATCTTTATCTACGACCTTCCCGGCGGATATATCAACGACAAGCTCGAGCGCTCGTCGAAGGTGACCAAGGCCGACATCCAGGCTATCGCCCGCAAGTATCTGCGCGACGACAATTACGTGACCATCTACAAGCGTCAGGGCAAGGATACCACCGAGCTCAAGATGCCCAAGCAACCGATCACCCCCTTGGCTGTCAACCGCGACAAAACATCGGCTTGGCTCGACTCGATTACCTCTATCCAGGTAGCTCCCATTGAGCCGGTATTTGTGGATTTTGACAAGGATCTCACCAAGCTCCGCTCCAACGGCGACCGCATCCCCGTGTACTACACCAAAAATCACAATAACGACGTCTTCCAGCTTACTTACGTGCTCGACCAGGGCACACGCGCCGACAAGAGCATCTCCCCGCTGGGCACCTACTTCCCGCTGCTGGGCACCAAGGACAAAACCCCCGAGCAGATCAAGCAGGAATTTTACGCTTTGGCTTGCGAATACTGGATCGCCGTGCAGGGCCAGCGCACGTTTATCGTGCTTACGGGCTTGAGCGAGTCGATGCCCCGCGCCATGGAACTTTTGGAGGACCTGCTGCAGAACGCTGATCCCGATCCTGAGACGTGGGCATTGGTAGTGGACCGCATCAAAAAATCGCGCAGCGACGCCAAGGCCAACCAGCGCTCCAACTTCTCGGCTCTGAGCCGGTATATCGACTACGGTCCCGAGCAGTACAAGGAGATGGTGCTTACCAACGACGAGCTCGACAAGATCAATCCCAAGGATCTCACCGACTATCTGCGCAATTTCTCCACCAAGGAGCATCGCATCATCTACTACGGTCCCCTCGACGAGCAAGATGCTCTCGCCAACCTCGACAAGCATCACCACGTGGCCGCCACGCTGGAGAAACCGGCTGTCAACAAGAAATATGAGAAGGTGATACCCACCGAGACCACCTTCTATCTCGCTCCCTACGACGCCAAGCAGATCTATCTTACCGAGACGACGACCCGCGGCAAGGAGTATGACGCTGAGAGCGAGCCCATTCGCATGCTTTACAACGAGTACTTCGGTGGAGGAATGAACTCGATAGTTTTCCAGGAGATGCGCGAGGCGCGCTCGCTGGCCTATTCGGCTTGGGCAGGCATGGACGGATGCTCCAAGAAGGATGACAAATACGAGTACTCGGCCTTCATCGCCACCCAGAATGACAAGATGGAGACCGCTGTCGAGGCTTTCGACCAGATAATCAACGATATGCCGATGAGCGACCAAGCATTCTCCATCGCCAAGAACGGCCTTGACGCTCGCCTGCGCTCGGAGCGTATCATCAAGGACAATATAGCCTGGTATTATATCCTCGCTCTTGATTTGGGTGACAATATTTCCGGCTCGGAGCGTCTTTATAAGGCGTTACCCTCGCTCACCCTTGACGACGTGCAGAAGTATCAGCAGGAGAACGTCAAAGGTTCCACTTATTACATCGGAATCCTTGGAGACATCGAGGATCTCGACCTCGACGCCTTGCGCTCTCGCGGCAAGGTGGTGATTCTCACCACCGACGAGATTTTCGGGTACTAATGGAGTTGTTAGTTGTTAGTTGTTAGTTGTTAGTTTTTGGCTTTAAAGCATTAAAGCAATAAATCTTTAAAGGAGGAAAGGAGGAAAGGATAAACGGGGCGGTTTGGCAGTGGGCCAAATCGCCCCGTTTTGGTGATTTTGTGTTAGGGTGTGTTAGAATGTGTATCATGGTAGGGGACAATGGAAATAAATTACCCCAGTTCGGGATAAAAAAGTGGCATAATTATTTGATAATGTG
>CAZLSW010000054.1:0-22259 GCA_964562375.1 uncultured Muribaculaceae bacterium
CTCCACCTCGTCGTGGTGGGCGCCGATGGCGTTGCATATCTCGGGTTTCTCCTTGTATTTTTCGGCCAGTTTCATGCCAAGGAGTGCGTGGGGGATCTCCGGTTCGTCGTCGGGCACCTTGCCGATGTCGTGCAACAGGCCGGCGCGGCGCGCTTTCTTGGGGTTGAGGCCTAGCTCCGAGGCCATGATGGCGCACAGATTGGCCGTTTCGCGCGAGTGCTGGAGCAGGTTTTGGCCGTAGCTCGAGCGGTATTTCATTTTGCCCACGATGCGGATAAGGTCGGGGTGCAAACCGTGGATACCGAGGTCGATGGCTGTGCGTTTGCCAGTCTCGACGATCTCCTCCTCGATTTGGCGGCGCACCTTTGCTACTACCTCCTCGATGCGGGCCGGGTGGATGCGGCCATCGGCAACAAGCTGATGCAGAGCCAGTCGGGCGATTTCGCGGCGCACGGGGTCGAATCCCGAGAGGACGATAGCCTCGGGGGTGTCGTCGACGATAATCTCAATGCCGGTGGCAGCCTCCAAGGCGCGGATGTTGCGACCCTCGCGACCGATGATACGGCCCTTGATTTCGTCGGAGTCGATGTGGAACACGGTCACCGAGTTTTCGATGGCGGTTTCCGTAGCCACGCGTTGAATCGACTGAACCACAATGCGTTTGGCCTCTTTGTTGGCAGTCATCTTGGCCTCGTCCATGATGTCGTTGATGTAGGCCGCCGCGGCGGTTTTAGCCTCGTCCTTGAGCGACTCGATTAGTTGCTCCTTGGCCTCGGCCGACGACAGTCCCGAGATGTGCTCAAGTTGCTCTTGGGCTTTGAGTTGGAGTTTGTCGAGCTCGGCATGCCGCGAGTCGATCACCTTTTGCTGGGCGTCGAGATTGGCTCGCACGTTGTCGAGCTCGTTGCGGGTGCGCTGGTTCTCGCTTTGCTGCTGGTTGAGCTGCAGCTCGCGCTGTTTCTGCTTGGCCTCGGCGCTTTGCACGCGGGAGAGGCGTTGCTGGGCTTGTTTTTCGGCCTCGTTGGTGATTTCCAGGCCTTCTTGTTTGGCTTCGAGAAGCTTGTTTTGCTTCAAAAGATCGGCTTCGCGCTGTGCCTCTTCTATGATGAGTTTGGCTCGGGTGCGGGCCATTTTGCGCTGTACCAGCACGGTAACCAACGCGCCAAGCCCCAGGGCCACCACTCCGATTAGTACGTAGAGGAATATATCCATGGTCGTTTTCCGGTTAAAAAAGATTATAAAAAATTACCCACACGGCTCGGTATCGCCACTGCCGGAATGCAGTCGACGTCCTCCGCAGTGCGGGACAAAGGTTGCTATCTCTATAGCGAGCCTATCGGTTATGATAATGACTTATGTATTAGACGCTTATCGCAATCCTCCCCAAGGGTTGCAGCTCCCTTAGGGATGGTCGCCGAGGTTTGTCGTGGCCTGGGCAGAAAGCAATGCGTCGAGCTCGGTATCAAGCCGCTGGAGCAGCTCGGTGGCCTTCTCGGCAGTGGATTGCCCGCGGAAGTAGAGTTTGGCGAACTGGAAGGCCACCATGGCCATCAGCTCCCGAGGGCTTCTCCCTTTGTACCGTTGGTGGTATTCGGCGTACATGTGGTTGACATGTCGCTCCGCCATTCGGTACACTTCCTCGTCGGCGCGGTAAATCTCCAAGGGGATTGGCGCCAAGTCGGTTATGCGTATTGAGATGTTTTGTCTATCAGTCATCGCATCAGTGATTTAGGTCGTTGATGCATTGGTCGATGTCCCGCAAAAGCTTGGTCAAAAGTCGACGGGTCTCCTCTTTGTCGGCAGGTGTAGCTTTCAGCGTGGAAGCCATCTTGAGGTACATGTTTTCCTGCTGGAGGGCTTCGATACGGCCGCGCTGTTGGCGGTTGGTAGCCTCCAATTCATCTATTTTCTCGGTCGCTGTGGCATAGGCTTTGGATAGAGCGTTGTGTCGGTCTACCAAGAGCTGGGCTTTCGCGGCGAGCCTGTCGATGGTCTTTTGGAGATTGTCGGCCATTTCTTCCAAGTTTTCACAAAAGTAAAACCTTTTTTTGGAACAAGCCGCGAAAGCTATATACTTTTAGCTTTAATTTAGTTAATTTAACACCACCGAAAAACTTTGCTCCACCATCCGATGCGGAAGATGATTAACGCAATGACCATCACGAACTTGTCTATCAGCACGACTGCGCCGGAGGTCAGCGAGGTGAACCACAGCTTGCTCGCGTCCTTCTCCATCGAGGTAACCTCGTCGACGCCGGTCTGCTCCATCGTGGCCTCCAGCAGTGCCGGATCCATAGTGCCGGCGTGGGCTACGTCGGCCTGTGCCTGGAGGTTCTGGTAGATGGTGTCGCGCTTGTGTATCAGCTGCTGCACCTCCTCGAACTTGTCGGTGATCTGCAGTGCCTCGGCCTGGTAGAGGTCGTGGGTGTACGAGCCGATACAGTTGGGGATGTAGCTGAGGAAGTCGAGGACGCACCAGGTGTTGCCGCTGTTGATGACTCCGCTGTCGGCGGGAGGGTACCACCAGCATAGTATCAACGAGATGCCTAATGGCCGCAGCAGCTTCATCGCGTCGAGTGGCTCGTGCTTGGCTATCATCTTGTAGGCCATGCCGGCCGCCATGATGATGGCGAACAGCGCGGCCAGTGCCATGCACATCTGCAGGATCCACCAGAACGGCCCCTGGGTGCCTGTAAAAGTTGCGTCGCACAGGAACTCGTTGGTCTGGAAGATGACATCGTCAATCTCTTCCTCCAGCAGGTTTATGCCAAAGTCTTGCAGTATTCCGTCTGCCATATTATCGCATTGTAGGTGTTACAGTTGGGGTGTCGGGATAGTGGATGAGCGAGTCGCGCGTCCATATCCATGGCCATCGGCGCCAGCCGCCGGTGCCGTCGCCGTCGTCGTCCTCATAGTTGCCGAAGGCCGCTCCGCGCCAGCGGGTATAGGCCTCGTTTGCCACGGTGCCCTTGCAGTCGGGCATCTCGTTGGGAGAAGCAGCGAGCAGTTCGGCCGTGTTGCCTTGCAGTTGGAGGTGCGACAGGTAGGTCACGAGCAGCTCGTTCTGCCGGAGCAGTTCGGCATAGATGCGCAGGTACTCTTTCTTGCGCTGTGCATTGGGCATATAGGCGTCCTGCGTCGACTTGACAGCCGTGTTCAGGACGTTGTAGACCTCCTTCCAGCGGCGGTACTGCGCAGCAGAACCACCAGCGGGGACGATGCGGTTGATGTTGGCGTGGAACTTCGCCATCTTGTCGGTGATCTTCTTGCCCTCGGCCATCCACGCCAGGTCGGCCGCGCCGCCCGTGCGGTCAGCGACATTCAGCGCCTCCACCTCGGCGCGCTTCACCATCGCCGAGTCCATCTTCTCGGCATCGTCTATCTGCTCGTAGGCGCCCAGTCCGGCCGTGGTGCGGAAGCCGAGCTTGTTCCTCGCCGCTGCCGTGTTGCGGTAGCTGTTGTGCAGCAACCAGTAGTAGAACTCGGGCGTGAGGTTTCCCTCGCCAAGCTCCTGCACCGTAATCTGGTTCTGCTTGGTGGCGTCGTGCGAATAGCTCTGGGCTACGGCCACCGGAGCCAAAAGCACCGAAATCAATATGTAGGCAAAGCGCTTCATGGGTTCATCTCGACTTGGGTGTTGCGTTTCCAGCGGGCGAAGGCCTCGTTGACGAGCTGCTGGCGCGTCTTGAGGCGGTAGACCGACCGTTTCCAGTAGCCCTTGCGCACCTGGATATAGCGCCAGGTGTCGAAGTAGGCCTTGTTGAGCTGGGCCTCGATGCGGTCGAGACTCCGGTTGATGCTCTCGAAGATGAGCATGAGGTTGGCCGTCGAACAGGCGGCCGCACCCGAGGCGTAGACTATCAGGTCGCTCACCGAGCGGTAGAGCTGCTGGGTCTCCCCGGCGATGTTGTCGATGCCGTGCAGGGCGATGCTGATTATCACTGTGTCGGTGGCCTCGACACCCTTGCGGCGCACGGCCTCCTTATAGTCCAAGAGCAGGTCCTTGTACTTGCCGACGGTCTCCGTCACCCCCTCGTAGGTGGTGTAGACGTTCATGCCCGTGCGCACCGACTGGTACACGACGTCAATGACGTCGAAGGCGCGGGTGTATTGGTCGAGGTCGGCGTTGAGCTCGCGGTGCTCCTGCGCCGCGTCGGCCGAGTAGCTGTGGAGGATTGCGTTCGACTGCTCCAAGGTTGCGCGTGTCAACAGCAAGCTCCGCTGCGTCTTGTGGTCATTGATATACGCCTCGACGCTCGTAAAGTCAAAGCTCCACTGCGCCCGGGCGCAAACCGAGAATATTAGGGAAAGAAGAATGAAGGTAAGAAAATACACCACTTTCCGAGTTATAGCAGCCGAACACGCGTTCTGGGTCAAATTGTGAATGTATAATTCGGAAAAGCATGACGCCTTTTGTTTTTCCGAATTATAGTTCGTAAATTTGCAGACCCCAATACCTGACTTATGGATATTATCACGCGAAGACGACTTCTGAACCAACTCACCTCGCTTCTGGGAAGTGGGATGATGCTGATTCTTGTTGGCCAGAGACGAGTAGGCAAGACTTATCTGCTTCTTCAGCTCAAGGATTGGCTCGCTGAAAACCGGCCTCAAGCCAATGTACTGCATATCGACAAGGACTCGATGGAGTTTGACGATATCACGGATGCTAAGACTCTTTATCGGAGAACCAAGGATGTATTGCCGGAAAATGGCGACAACTATCTGTTGATTGACGAAGTGCAGAACATCGAGAATTATGAAGATGCCCTGCGCAGTCTCTACTCCGAGCGGCGTTGCCAGATTATTGCAACTGGCAGCAATGCCTATCTGTTTTCCTCTGAAATCAGCACACGTCTGTCGGGCCGGTACATCGAGATTCCAGTATATAGTCTCACTTACCCGGAATTCCTGGAGTTCCACAAACTCACGGATTCTCCGGACGCCCTGTTGACCTATCTCCGCATAGGTGGCCTTCCCGGTCTGGCCAACTTGGACATTAAAACCCCGGCCGCCATACGGCAATACCTTGAAGGTGTATACAGTACAATTGTCTTGAAGGACATTCTGATGCGAGAAGGCCTTCGCAACGGAGGATTGATGCGCAAACTCTCCCAGTTCACAGCGGACAGCGTTGGAAAGATGGTTTCGCCAAATTCCATTGCAAATGCCCTCAACGCCCAAGGGGAAAAGACCTCGCAAGCGGCTGTGTCTAAGTATCTCGACATGCTTTGCAATGCGCTGTTGACAGTCGCTGTACCTCGATACGACATCCACGGGAAGCGTCTTTTCGAGAGCCTTGGGAAGTATTATTTTGCCGACATCGGCATTCGTAATTTCCTGGCTCCAGGACGGCAGATTGACAGCATAGAGCGAGTGATGGAGAACGCCGTATGGCACCATCTGGTCACACAAGGATACAAAGTATACGTTGGTATCCTTTACAACTCCGAGATTGACTTTGTTGCCACCCGTGGCGAGGAGAGGATGTTTATCCAGGTTACTTACCAACTGGCCACAGAGGAGACAAAGAAACGCGAGTTCGGGAACCTCTTGGCTATACGTGATGCGTCGCCGAAGTACGTCATTAGTATGGAGCCCCTCTCCGGAGAATATGAGAGCTACCCCGGCATCCAACATCTCAACCTTCGCGATTTCCTGAAAAAGGAATTCTGACTTCATCTGTCACCTCCTTCCTGCAGGCGGGCGCTGCGGCGCCAGCGCTCGTAGCTCTGTTCGATGGCGTCCAATTTCTTGCCCTGTGTGGTGTTGACATACGGCGCCACGCCCTTGAGCACGTCGATGATAGACAGCTTGTAGGTCATCATCTTCTCCAGCGACACCAGGTCGGCGTAGATGCTCGTCAGGCGCGTCTCCACCTGCCGGGCGATGTCCAGACGGTCTGACGCCCATAGCAGGTGATAGCAGTCCTCAGTGGTGTTGGCCACCGGCGGCTCGCTCTTGACGTACTCGGTGGTGATGTCGCAGCCGGGATAGTCCTGGGCTGCTTGCGAGATGTGCTGATTGACGATTCGCTGCTTGTCGGCGTCGGAGGCTGAGGGGTTGAGTTCGAGGATGTCGACCACCTGGCTGTCGGAATACTCTCCGGTGAGTTTCCACGTGATCTGCACGATGGCGCGGTGTATCTTGATGCCGAGGAAATACTTCGGCTTGCGGGCTATCGAGAGGGTCGCCGAGAAGGTCAGCGTGCCGTTGATGTGCTGCGCCGTGCCGTGGCGCGTGAAGGTGTTGCCGCTCCACGAACCAGTGTCGCTCCACGTCAGCGAGTAGGCCGACTTCAGCTCGTTCATGATGGCCGGGATGCGCTGCCAGTCGTCGGTGGTCACCGCCTCTCCATCCTCGGCCTCGGCCTTGGCGGCAAGAATGTCGTTGAGCTTCTGCTGCCAGGTGGAGAGCTCGGCCTTCAGCGCCGTGATCTTGTCCTTGTTAGCATTGTACTCCTGGCGGTAGGTCGCGGCTTGCTCAATCGACGCGTTGCTGATGAGGCGCACCAGTTCGTTGTTGCGCTGCTCGAGTTGCGAAATCTGTGCCTCTATGAGAGCAATCTGGCTACGTGCCTCGCTCTCGGCAGCGTCCAGCTCCGAGGTGTCCACGCCGCTCTCGCTGACGGAGGTCCTCATCGCGCACTCACGGGTGTGGCTGTTGACCGACGAACCGCACTGGCCGCACTTGTACTGCGTGGAGCCGCTACCTAACTCTGCGCCATCGTGGCAGGTGGCCGTGATGATGACGGTCTCGCACCCGGCGAGCTTGGCCGCGTCGCTGGCGGTGTAATATCGGCGGTCATCGTAACCGATATAGTATGTGCGGCCGTCCTCGTTGTCGTTGAGGTCGGAGAGACGTGCCGTCATCTGGCGACGGAAGGTCGCCAAATCCATCGTGTAGCTGTCGAACACCTCCTCATACACCTCCTCGCTATGGCTCCAAGAGCGCGTCACCTGGATGGCGTAGGCATACGCTTTGGCGTACTGTCGCCCCGAACGCGAGAGGATGTAGCCGAAAATGCTGGAGGAGAAAGCATAGGTGTAGCCGTCGTTTGCGGCGTTCATCTGGCTGACCTTCGTGCGGCTCCATCCGGCGTGACTTTCGGAGTTCAGCAGCACCGACTCTCGCTGAGCGGCCGAGGGGTAGAACCCGCTGTCGGTGGTGGTGAAGCGCGTCCACTCCGTGCCGTAGAGAATGGAGTTGTCATCGGTCGGCGGGGCGTAGTTGCACAGTGTCTCACTGCCCGCGTCGCGCCAGTAGATGTACCACCGCTGGGTGTAGTAAGTGTTGTCAGCGGCCGAGGCATAGTCCGTCACCCACGCCGAGAGGTCGTAGTTGCCGAGGTCGAACAGGCGCGCCACGTTGTCGGGACCACCGACGAGTCCGAGCAGGGTATTGCCCACCGACCGGTCAAGGCTGCTGTAGAAAGTCTCGTAGTGGTCGATGATGTCGATGATGGAGGTGAGCTTTCCCGAGAACAGCGAGTGGAACTGGCTCTGGTTCCTCACGGCATCTACGGCATTGCCGGCCCCTCCGGCCACTATCTGCGAGGCCATCGAATAGAGCCTGTCGAGGTCGCCGATGAGCTGCTCCTTGGTAAAGTTGCCGGGGATGCTGGCGAAGTCGTCGAGCATCAGCCGCCAGTCGACATTGCCTATCTTCGTCAGGTCGAGCAGCCGCGCCACCTCGCTGTTGAGGGTCAAGAACGCGATGTCACGGAACGACAGGCGGCTGTTCGTCACCACCGACTCGAACTGGTAACACAGGTTCTTCGTCTCGTCGCACACCTTCATCAGGTACGAGCCCCAGTAGACGGCCGTCTGCGGCGAGTGGAGCATCATCCCGGCCACCGTCCAAATCTTCGGCATGATCTTCGAGCCGACGAGGTTGTAGATGCGGCGGTAATAGTAGTTCTCCGTGCCGTCGCCCCAGATGCCGAGGGTTGTGAGTGCCTTGCGGTCGAGGTATTTCGAGGCAAAGATTGCCGCTGCCACCACCTCGGCCGAACGGTAGCGGTCGAGGATTTTTCCCGTCTGCTCGTTGTAATATTTCTCGGCAAACGCCTCTGTGCCGTATGCCGCCGTCATGGCCGCGACAGTCTGGCGGTCGATGTTGACGCGCACATACTGAGCCTGCGCGACCGTGGCCGCACTGACAACAAGGGCTAATATGAGCAGGAGGCGCTTCATCAGAGGTTGAGCACGCGGTTTTCCTTGAGCACACGCTGGGCGAAGGCCAGCGACTTGTCGATGCCCGACCGCTGCCAGTCGCGCACATATGCCTCGATGGCGGCCTGGTGGGAGCAGCGCAGTTCGGCCTTGTAGAGCTTCAATGCCTCTTTCTCGGCGCGTTCCGTCGTATAGGTCATGTAGCACTCGCGGGGCTCCTCCACGCCATAGACGCCACTGACGGCGCCGCGACGGACGAACACCTCGCGGAAGAAGGAGCGACCCGACTTGTTGTCAAGCCGGTTGATGGTGAAGATCTTCTTGCAGTCCACGTCGGTCAGGCCGAGGATGGCCTTGATCTCGGTGAAGCGCTCCTTGAACTTCGACTGGTCCAGGAGCATCGTCACGTCGGAGTTGTTGATGATGGCCTCCTTCACAATCTCCGAGCCGATGATGTCCTGCAGCTCCTGCGTCACCACGCCCACGCTGGCCCAGAACTTGCGGGCTGTCTTGTACAGGTACTTGATGTACTCTGCCATCAGCGGCGTGGCGATGGCTTTCCAGGCCTCCTCGATGACCAGTACCTTCCTGTTCTTCTTCAACCGCATCTTCTGGAGGAACACGTCCATGATGATGAGCGTGACGATGGGGAAGAGTATCGGGTCGTCCTTGATGGCATCGATCTCGAAGACGATGAAAGTCTCGCCGAACAGCGAGCCGTCCATCTCCTCGTTGAGCGTCACCTCGTGCGTCCCTCCCTTGTAGAAGTCCTTGAGCTGGTACTTGAGCTCGGCGAAGTCGATGCCGTGCAGCTCGTTCTCCTCGATGATGTGCGGTATGCGCTCCACGGCGAAGTCGTAGAACGAGTTGAACGACAAAGAGGTCACCCACCGCTGCTTGCCGAAGTAGTCGTCATAGTATTCGTTGAGCGTCTGGTTGACCAGCGAGTCCTCGGTCTTGGACACCTGGCCGTTCGAGCCCTTCCAGATGAGCAGCACGAGGTTCTTCAGGAAGTTGGTCTTCTCGACGTTGCGCTCGTCGCGCCCGATTTTGAACGGGTTCATCGTGATAGGCTTCTCTTCGGTATAGCTGATGTACTTGCCGCCGAGGTACTCGCACAGACCCTCGTAGCTGTTGCCTGTGTCCACCATCACCACATCGGTGCCCTGCTCGTGGAGCTGGCGCACGACGGAGTTCATGTGGAACGACTTGCCCGAACCCGACGGGCCGAGGCAGAAGAAGTTGGAGTTGTCGGTCAGTTTCTCCCTGCCCTCCTTGCCTGTGATGTCGATGGCCACGGGCACGCCCTGTCGGTCGGTGTAGTAGATTTTCAGGGGCGTGTCCTCTGAGTGCTGCGTGCGCTCCTTGTACATCAGGCACATCGCCGCGTCACTCAGCGTCAGGAAGCGGTCATAGTCCGGCGAGAGCGCGTAGCAGTTGCCGGGGAATGAGCCCACGAACAGCTCCAGCTGGTTATAGGCGCGCTTCGAGATGTGTATGCCCAGCCGACCGAAGGCGTTCTCCAGGTGGTTGGTGCACTTCTGCACGTCCACATCGCGCGACGTGACCACAGCCAGCGAGTAATGGGCATAGACAAGCTGCTTGCTCTCGCGGGCCACCACCTCCTGCACGCGCTTGATGTCCTCGACGGCGATGAGATTGCTCGGGTTGGGGATGCTCGCGTGGCGGTTCTTCTTCTTCTCCAGCGCCGACAGCTCGCGCTTCTGGCTCGGCAGCCAGATAACCTGCGTGAACACCACGGTGTCGGCGCCGGGGATGGAGTCTACGCACGACAGCAGGTCGACCGGCATCGACGTATTGTTGACCTCGATGTTGGTAAACGGCCGCACCTGGCCGGGCAGGTTGATGGCGTCGACATCGACCAGCGAGTACATCTTGACCGTGCGGTCGCCTATGCCGATGCACTCATCGTCGCTCTTGAAGTTGTTCATCGACACCACGGGCGACGTGAAGTCCATCGCGAAGTAGCGGTCGACGTACTCGCTGGCCTCCTGCTTGGTCAGAAAGCGGCATCCCACTCCGGCGTCGCGGAGCTGGTCGAGCACCTTGCCGACCTTCACGGCGAAGTCGCGCCAGTGGCGTGCGTCGTAGCTGAACAGCTTCGACTTCTTGCACTCCTGGGTGACGGTCAGGTATGTGCGGCTGTCGGTGTACTCGCGGCCATGGAAGTAGTCGAAGTAACTCTTTGAGAGGAACTCCCTCTGCCGATTGTCCTCGTCGAAGCGGCGCCGCATGAAGATGTCCTGCTTCTGGATGGCGTAGCCCTCTCCGAGGGTCTGGGCAATGGCCGTGAACAGCCGGTTGTACTCATAGTAGGCGTCGGCATCGGCGGCAAACTTCTGCACCGGGTTCTCCATCGCGATGACGGCAGAATACTCGCCGGTCTTGGTGTAGAGCACGCCCATGCCGTCTACGTCCTCCACCGAAAAGTAGATGTCGCGGAAGATGTGCTTGCGCTTGCCGCCTGTGCCGAACGCTGCCACCGAGACAGCCATCCCGACGAGCACGGCAGTGATTATGATGATTACGATCAGCGTCATCAGAAGAGATAGAATAGTCGGAGTTTGGCCTTGGTGTACTGGCGCGAGGACGAGCCGGTGACCACGCCGTTGTCGAAATCAAAGAGGTAGATGGTCGAGGCACTGCTCTCGCTGCTCGTCAGGTACTCGCCCGACGGCTGCGGGAGGGACTCAATCCACGAATAGTCACCCTTGAGGGGGTTATAGAAGTAGTAGAGCTGCGCCCACTCAGCCACAGACGGTACGTAAGCCGCCGGATGTCGCTGCACCTCCATAAGCATAGGCTTGGTGGCCAGCGTGGCCTCGTCGGAGGGGGACGTAAAGCCTCTGAGCAGAGCACCTGTCAACATGGCACCGTCCTTTTCGTACAGTGCGCTACCCTTGGCAAAGACAGTCTTGGGCTCATAGACTATGCGGGCATCCTCGGCCACGTTGTCGTGGCGAGTCGGATTGATCTTCCCCTCGGTGCGCCGGCCGTCGATAGTCGCGAAGTAGCGTCCAGAGGACTGACCGAAGGAGTAAATACCGTCGCAGTCGGCCAGGGCCACAGCTTTGCCGTGCTTGCTGTCCGTCTCGATGACCATAGCCACGCAGAGGCTGTCGCGTTGCGCGACCACATAACCGTCGCGTCGCAGGAAGTGGCCGCACTTGACGGTATCAACCGGGCAGACTTTTTCGACCGTCAGCGGTCGCTTGGTAGCCACCCAACTGTTGGTGATTTTCAGCGTCGATCCGTCCTTTCGCAGGTTGAGACGCACCATCGAGCCGGCTGTCATCGGCGGTAGTTCTGTCTTGACACTCAGCTCCCGACCGTTGACCTTGGCGAAGATGGTGACAGGGCAAGCGCTGTTTGTCGACACACAATAGATATTGTGCTCTCGGCCATTGCCCATCAGGTAGTCGGCGTCAGTTGCCTCCAAGTAGCCGCCGATCAACAGTTCACTCCACTGACCCTTATACGGCTGGTAGGTCCCGGCGACAGCCAAGCCATCACCATAGACCTTCAGCCCTTCGAGCACGTCGTGAAGGTCATTACTCTCCGTGACAATCTGAAGTAGCGCCATTGAGGACTGGAGCGCAGTCGTCAGTCCTTTGCCATAGAGGTGCTCGTTGAACGGCTGTGTCAGCGACACGTTCTGGGCAACACACGGGGGCCAGCAGACAGCCACTTCGGGCATAGTGTCGGCAGTCACCGCATTGGGGTTGTCAGACACGAACTCCGCGTCCTTGCGCTTGAATGTAGCTCCGGCGAAGGCTTGTGCCTCCTCGGGAGTTGCATCGCGCAGCGTGGCCCACACACCAAGTTTGTCAAGTCCGGGAATGTCGTTTTCCACCGTTATCACCAGCGGCTTGGTAGCCTTCTCCCATGCCGAGCGCACTTCCTGCGCGGCCGACTGGGCCGCGACAGGCTGCTCCTCCTTGGCAGCGTTGGCGCAGCCCTGGAGAAGCAATATCGGCACGATGATGAGCACGGGATTCATAGCTGGCGACTGCGGGCGTAGATGAACACTCCTTTGTCCGACTTCTTGGTGTGCAGGCCCTTCTGCTGCTTGAAGACGATGAGAGCCGCACCGACGCCGACACAGGCGACCAGCGTTATCACTCCGGTGACAAACCCCACCAGGCAGTAGCCGAGGATGAACCCCAGCAGCGCGCAGCCAATGGCTGC
This sequence comes from uncultured Muribaculaceae bacterium, assembly GCA_964562375.1. Taxonomy (GTDB): domain Bacteria; phylum Bacteroidota; class Bacteroidia; order Bacteroidales; family Muribaculaceae; genus JAJPXC01. The sequence continues at coordinate 12,384 of CAZLSW010000054.1, forward strand.
AGCTGCCCAGTAGATGTAGCGTCCTTGCACGCCCATAAACTCCAGCGGGCGCTGCAATCCCTTGAAGAGCGGGTAGCTCATGTGGTCGTCGGTCATCGTCAGTGCGGCTCTCGAAGGTTACGGGTTCACAGTCACATTCGTGGTGTTCAAGGCCCAATCACTGACAGTGGCAGTGAAGTTGATCAGGCTGCCGTTGCCTGCGGGCTCAGGGTCGGGACCGTCACCGGGGTTCGGGTCGACGGGATCGGGATCGTCGGGCTGCTGCTCAGTGTCGCCGATACCGGGGTTGTTGTTGTCAAATCCGAGCTCGAGCATGAGATTGTAAGATTTGCCAGCCTCGAACTTCGGAGCGATGTAGACATACGCCTTGTTGCGGATGGAGATACCTCCCGAGGCCAGAGCGGTGTCGACAGTAGACACGGTGTAGTCCACGCACACGCAGTAGCGCTGACCCTCCTCCAGGTCGGGGAGCATCATGATATACGCATCGTCGGTATTGAGGCGCTGACCCTGGTCACGGACAGTAACCTTGGTGTTCTGGAGCAGATCGCCGTTGAGCACAAAGCCGGTTGTCGACTCGCCAAGAGTGCCGCTGAAACATCCTTCATCGAGATTGAGATATCCTGTGTGGCTCTTGGTGGACAACGAGATGCCGTGAATCTGCACCACAGTGGTGTTCTCGGTAGTATAGTTCCAGCCATGCACGTAGAAGGCCACACGGCTCAGGGCATGCTTGAACTCGAAGTTCACCGTTCCGGCCTCGTTGGTCTGGTCCCGGGCACGAGCCACGAGCACATCCTTCTGCTTGGTCACATCCGTGCCGATGTGGTAGGTGAGAATGGTTCCGTCACCAGTCGAACCCGGGGGAAGGGCGATGTGGTAGCCTGTTTCGGCCACAGACATCACGTTGCCGCTCTGATAGGGAGCGTAGGCGACGAACGACACCTTCTCGGTCTTCGCGTTGGGCCAGTATTTGACAGGGGAGTAGCTCCAGGCCGCGCCGTCCCACTTCACCTGCTGGTTGTTCATGAAGTTGGGCGTGAAGTCGGTGATGTCGGCGTGGTCGCCGGTGCCGGTGTAGATCGCGTAGACGCCGAAGCCTTCCGAGTCCTTCAGGGCCTCGAGGTCGGTAGTGGTGGCACGGCTGGCCGCGCCGCCGACGTAGGTTGAGAACGAGATGGCGTTGTCGCCGTTGGAAGGCGAAGGCGACGGCACGTCAGCGTCATCAGAGCAGCTGGCGAGCGCCAGTGCCGAGAGCATGAGAACAGAGAATTTGAATTTCTTCATTTGTAGTGTTAAGGATTGGTTATTACAGTTTTACATCAATGTCCGAAGGGTCGCCCCAGTCGTCCACGCCCACGTCGAAGCCACCGTTGCCGCCCACCGACACGTCGGGTATTGGTTCGTCAAGCGTGACTTCCACGTAGATGTCGTGGCCTTTTACGGAGGGTGTCGCGTCCACACGCTTCTCCACGACGGTCTGGCCGTCGACGAGAAGGAGTCGGAGGGTTAGGGTCTGCTGGCCGTCGGCCAGGCCGAAGCAGCGGACGGCCGTCGAGAGGTGGTCACTGCCGATTGACCAGCCGGAGAGGAGTTGCGTTGCCGTGCCGGATGTCTCACCATCGGTCATCTCCACTTCCGATGCCAGTCCGCTGAAGGCGCCTGCCACTGAGCGCACGTTCTCCAGGCCATCGGCATAGACCGCGATGTGGAGGTCATAGGTAAGCTGGCGCGGTGCGACCATCCCGGCCTGGAAGGGCGCGGAGTGCATAAGCACGCACTCACAGTCGGTGCACTTGCACCAGCCGCCAATCATCACGGGCAGCACCTCCACGCATTCAAGCACACCAGCGGCCAGCCATTCGGGCTCAAGGAGGACTTCCGAGCCGCTTGCGAGCCACGACGGTACCGTGGTGGCCACGCCACGTGCCGTGAAGCCGTCGAAGGCGATGCCGCCGAACTCGCTGTCGCTGAGGTTGTGGACGAGGATGTCGTAGGTGCAGACCGCGAGCCGCAGCTCGGCGTAGGAGGTGTTGTGCGTCACCGTGCGCGTGCCATCATTTGCTTTCACCGTCATGCCGGTGGGCACGTCACCTCCACAGCCTGACCAATCAACCTCTACGGCCACTGTGGCAAGGCCGTCAGACCCTCCGGCATGGCACGCGCAGCCACGCTCGCAGGAGCACAGCCCCGCGAGAGCGGCCACGCCGATGCCTATTACCGTCAGAGCCTTCATCACCGTCAGCTGATGCCGAAGAACATCGGCAGGCACTTGGCCGCCGCAATCAGGAAGATGCAGGCGCCCACCACCATCATGATGCGCTTCTTGACGTCCTGCTCCTCGTTGTTCATCGCAATGTACACCGAGATCGCGCCGACAATGGCCACCACGCCGGCGATGGCGTAGCAGAGCTTGACGACGATGGGGACGTACTTCACGATCTCCGTGGCCACCTCGGTGATGGCCGTGGTGCCCGCCTCGTAGTTGCCCGCCGTGTTCTGCGCCACGGCGGCTGCCGAGCACAGCGCCAGCATGGCAAACGCCACCTGCACGCGGCTGTTCCCCAGGAGCGCGCGGCCCCACTGTCGGAACTTGGTTGAGAATACCTTGAACATCTTTTTTACCTTTCTGTTTTTCTGAGTTTTATTGAGTTTTTAGAGTCTATATCCGAAGAAGGCCGGGAAGAGTATCGTCGCGCCGATGATGAACAGGCACCCTCCAACGACGAAGAATATGTCCTTCATCACACCCGGCTCGCCGATGTTCATCTTGATGTAGACCTGCAGCGCCCCGTAGATTACCACGATGGCCGCAATGGAATAGGCCACGTACACCACATACAGCATCATCGTCACCACGTAGTCGTGCATCGACGCCAGCGCACCAGCGCCCCACGAATAGTCCACGCCCCCGCACTTCGCCGACGCCCGTGCCACCACCAGGAGCGCCAAAGTGAATGCACATATCCTGGCTCTATTAAAGTTTGTCACGCTCCGCATCGTCGGCTACATCTTTCGGGTCAACCAACACCTCGCGCACAATGCCCGACTTGCGGCTCTTCTCCTCATTGTTGAAGAGCTCGGCAAACTCCTCGTCGGAGAACTCGTCCTGCACGGCTGCCACGCCGAGCGTCTGCATCTGCTCGGCAGCCTCCTTTGCAGGGTCGGCCTTGGGCTTATCGGGCTGTACCTGCACCACTGTCGGCTTCACGTCGGACGGAGCAGGCACCGTCTTCGGCTGCTCGGGGGAGGGTGCCGGAGCAGGTGCCGGAGCAGGCTTGCTGATGGCAAACCCGTCCTCGGTCTCCTCGACCGTTACCGGCGTTTCCTGGTCGACCATCCCCGACACGTCGAAGGTCTCCACGTCGGGACGCTCGGTCTTGTTGGCGCGGATCACATCCTGCGCAATGGCGAAGGCCAGCCAGATGGCCGTCGCCACCGTCAGTGCTATGATATAAATTGCGAGGGCACTCATGCTTTGTCTTATTCAGCGGTTGATTTTGAATTTCTGCCGCAAGTTACAAGCGTACAAAGCGTCGCGCCAAAAATCGAGCCCTCGTAAGCCCCTGATTTAGATTTTGTTCAGCAAATCAGACAAAGTAAACACATTTCGATGTACAAACTTTTGAAAACTGACCACTCATCCCCACACAACAAAACCCCTCCGACAGCCGGAGCCGCCGGAGGGGTATCCGGGAGGGGGGATGGGATTAGAGTTCCGAGGCGTCGAAGTCGCCCAGCTTGCCGGAGAGTTTCTTCATGTCGCCCTCGATTTTCTTGTTTGTGATCCGGGCGTAGATTTGCGTCGTGGTGATCTTGGTGTGGCCGAGCATCTTCGACAGTGACTCCACCGGCACTCCCTTTGAGAGGGCCAGCGTGGCGAAGGTGTGGCGCGCGATGTGAAACGTGAGGTTCTTGTCGATGCCGCACACGTCGGCGATTTCCTTCAGGTAGCTGTTCATCCGCTGGTTGGTGAGGATGGGGAGCAGACGGCCGTCGGGGTCCACGCCGTGGTACTTGGCGATGATGCGCTTGGGCACGTCGAGCAGCAGCACGTTGCTCGGCACATTGGTCTTCTGGCGCTTCGTCATGATCCACTGGTTGCCGTCGAGCGTGACGATGTTGGCCTCGGTGAGCTGCGCCACATCTATATATGCGAGTCCCGTGAAGCAGGAGAAGATGAAGATGTCGCGCACCACCTCCAGCCGGTGCAGCGTGAACTTCTTCCTCATCATCTTCTTGATCTCCTCGTCGGTGAGGAAGCCGCGGTCGGTCTTGTTGAAGTGTATCTTGTAGTTGAGATAGGGGTCCTGCTTGAGCAGGCCCAGCTTCATGGCGCGGATGGTCAGCGTCTTGAAGTTGCCCATCATGCGCATGACGGTGTTGTGCTTGCACTTGCCGTCGGTGAGCAGATAGTGCTCGAACTCCGAGATGTGGCGGTAGGTGAGCTCGTTCATCAGCAGGTCCTTCCGGTGGCAGCGCGTCTGGAGGTAGGCCACGAAGTGCTTCTTGAGCACATTGAACTTCTGCCACGACTCCTTCGAGCGCACCTTTCCCACCTCGGCCTCGACCTTGGCGAGGAAATCGTCGAAGAAGTCCAGGAACGAGTCGCCCTCCTTCTTGCCGCAGAACTCCGACTTGATGAGGTCGAGCGACAGGTTCTCAGAGAACTCGAAGCGCCGGTAGATGTGGAGCAGGTCGCTCTCGATGCGGTTGAGCTCGGCGTTGATCACCAGCACGTCGCCACCCTTGGCCTTCTTCTTCGGCCGACCCTCCTTCACGTCCCATAGGGAGGCGTCGATGGCCAAGCCGGTGGAGTCAAACTCCATGCGGTCGTTGTTGAGGTACACACGTGTGCGGATGGGACTCTTGCCATCTTTCCGCACATAGTTGCTTCTGAGGTAGAAGACAACTCTGAAAGTTGATATCATAGCGTTTGTGTTTTTGTGCATTTCCGGTTTTGGCACCAGTGGCACCAGAGGGGGTCTGAGTGCCAGAAAAGGGGTCAAAAACCATGATGCAAAGTTCGACATTCGTTATGACATAACTCGCAAATACACTGTACTTTATCGTTGCGCCACAGAGCAAGAATCGTTGCGCGCAGTGCCAAATTTTTCGGCCGATTTGGCAGTGGCACTGGGTTGGCACTGGCGGGGCGCAACGAAGGTTGTCAAACCTGTAAAGAATCGTTGCGCGACGGCCTTTCTGTAGCCAAACGCCCTAAAGCCGTATGCCTCTGAATATCAGCCGTTTCGCCAAAATCGCAGTGCCACGCGCGGGAAAAAGAAAAAGCCCTTAATCGTTTGATTAAGAGCTTCTTGCGGAGAGGACGAGATTCGAACTCGTGGTAGGATTGCTCCTACGTCAGTTTAGCAAACTGGTGGTTTCAGCCACTCACCCACCTCTCCTTGTGTGGGCCAAAATTGCGTCTCCTTGCAGTGAAAAGTCGTTCCCTTTACGGGGATTTGTTCTTCCCTTTCCGGGGATTTGCTCTTCCCTTTCCGGGGCGGAGCTCTCTTCTTGCTGGAGATTTGCTCTCTTTCCTGGGGAAGCGATTTTTGTTCTACATTCCCAGGCCCCGATTCACATCGTAGTGATCGGGATGCAAGAAGGCGTTATTGGCTTTTGCGGTGCAAAGATAATGCTTTTTCTCGAAGTGACAAAATTTTCGGAAATGTTTTTTCCTCGGTCTTTCACTTGGGGGGGTCATGATGAATTTACGGCGTTTTACCTCAACTTTTTTGCTTGTGGGGAAAACTTTATCTATCTTTGCGTAATTGTATAAGTGATATGGATTTCAAACTCAGTTCGCAATACGCGCCTACGGGCGACCAGCCGCAGGCGATCGACCAGCTTGTGAAAGGCGTGGAGGAGGGCTCAACGGCACAGACTTTGCTGGGCGTCACCGGCTCGGGCAAGACGTTCACAATGGCTAATGTGATTGAGAGGGTTAACCGCCCTACCCTTATTTTGAGTCACAATAAGACTTTGGCCGCGCAGCTTTACTCGGAGTTCAAGAATTTCTTCCCGGACAACGCTGTGGAATATTTCGTAAGCTACTACGATTATTACCAGCCGGAGGCTTATATACCGTCGGTCGACAAGTATATCGAGAAGGATTTGATGATTAATGACGAGATCGACCGTTTGCGTCTGGCCACTACCTCGGCGTTGCTTTCGGGGCGTAGGGATGTAATCGTGGTGTCGTCGGTGTCGTGTCTCTACGGTATCGGCAATCCGGAGGATTTCCATGCCAACGTGATCGACATTCATGTGGGCCAGAAGGTGGCGCGGAATGTGTTTTTGCGCAAGCTTGTTGATGCGCTTTACTCGCGCAATGAGCTTGACCTGGGGCGCGGCAATTTCCGCGTGAAGGGTGACACTGTGGATATTCGCCTTGCTTACGAGGAGATTACATTGAGGGTGATTTTCTGGGGCGACGAGATTGAGTCGATCTCGACGATACACGCCGACACTGGTGCTTCGCTCGGCAAGCACGATTCGTTCAAGATTTATCCGGCCAATATTTTTGTAACATCGAAGGAGCGTGTCAACTCGGCTTTGGCGCAAATCGGTTTTGACTTGACGCTGCAGGTGGATTATTTCAACAAGGAGGCTCGGCCGTTGGAGGCCAAGCGGTTGTACGAGCGCGTGAGCTACGATATGGAGATGATTCGTGAGGTGGGTCATTGCTCGGGTATCGAGAATTACAGCCGCTATTTCGACGGTCGGCAGCCAGGTATGAGGCCGTTCTGCCTGTTGGATTATTTCCCCAAGGATTTTCTGACGATTATCGACGAGAGTCACGTGACGATTCCGCAGATTCGTGCCATGTACGGGGGCGATTTGTCGAGGAAGATGAATCTTGTCGACTACGGTTTCCGCTTGCCCGCGGCGTTAGACAACCGGCCGTTGAAATTCGAGGAGTTTGAGAATCTCCAAAACCAAGTTGTCTACGTCTCGGCCACGCCTGCCGATTATGAGCTGGAGCGTAGCGAGGGAGTAGTCGTGGAGCAGATTATCCGACCCACGGGATTGCTGGATCCAGTGATTGAGGTGCGTCCGTCGATGAATCAGATTGACGATTTAATAGAGGAGATTCAGCAGCGCGCCGAGCGGGATGAGCGCACGCTTGTCACTACTCTCACCAAGCGCATGGCCGAAGAGTTGAACGATTATCTTAAGAAGTTGCAGATGCGTGCGGCTTATATTCACAGTGACGTGGATACGCTTGATCGAATCCAGATTCTCGACGACTTGCGAGCGGGTGTTTACGACGTGCTGATCGGTGTAAACCTTCTCCGTGAGGGCCTGGACCTGCCTGAAGTGTCGTTGGTGGCCATCCTCGACGCCGACAAGGAGGGTTTTCTGCGTTCTCACCGTTCCTTGACTCAGACCGTAGGCCGCGCGGCGCGCAATCTTAACGGCCGAGTGATAATGTATGCCGATAAGATCACCGACTCGATGCAACAAACCATCGACGAGACCAACCGCCGCCGCACACTGCAGCTTGCCTATAACGAGGAGCACGGGATTACCCCACAAGCCATTATCAAGGCCCGCAACCGCATCATTGGCAAAGAGGAGGAGGCTCCCTCAACGGCCAAGCCTCAGGGACAAAAGCCCCGGAAGCAAGAAGGCAAAGGCGTAGCAGCGTCACGTCGCCCTGCCGCCTCACCCTACGAGCTGGAATTCTCCACGAATGTCGACATCGCCGCCGATCCCGTTATACCCTACATGAATGCCGACGAGCTGCGTCGCTCTATCGACCGCCTGCGTCTTGAGATGGTTGAGCAAGCCAAGAAAATGGAGTTTATCGAAGCTGCCCGCTTGCGCGACGAGATGCTTAAAATGCAAGCCAAGCTCGACGAAATGGAGGCACCGAAATGAACGAGTTTCTCCCCACAACCGTCAAGGAGATGAAGGCTTTGGGTTGGGATCAGCCCGACATCGTCCTCTTCACTGGTGACGCCTACGTCGATCATCCCTCGTTTGGCGCCGCGGTAATAGGTCGCACCCTCCAAGCCGCCGGCTACAAGGTGGTGATCGTGCCCCAGCCGAATTGGCAAGATGATTTGCGCGACTTCCGAAAATTCGGTCGGCCCAGGTTGTTCTTCTCGGTGAGTGCGGGAGCCATGGACTCTATGGTCAATCATTACACGGCCAACAGACGACGTCGTTCCGACGACGCTTACACCCCCGACGGTCGCCATGGAGCTCGGCCCGATTATCCCACCATCGTCTACACCAAAATCCTCAAGGATATTTATCCCGACTGCCCCGTCATCATAGGCGGAATCGAGGCCTCCCTGCGCCGCGTAGCCCATTACGACTACTGGCAGGACCGTCTCCGGCCATCCATCTTGCTCGATTCCCCGGCCGACCTTCTGGTGTACGGCCTGGGGGAGGTGCCGATTGTGGAAATCGCTCGCCGATTGGACAGGGGCAATCCCATTCAAGAAATCAGGGACGTGCCTCAAACGGCCTATCTTGTGCCTCAAGGTGCCACCGTGCCCGGCGATTCCCTCGCCGGAGCCATTACCCTCCACTCCTACGAGGATTGCCTGAAAAACAAGAAGCACCAAGCCGAAAACTTCAAAATCGTCGAGCAGCAGAGCAACCGCATGCATGGCTCCACAATCCTTCAGCCCCACGGCGACAAGACAGTGGTAATTAATCCCATGCTCCCTCCCTTGAGCCAAGAGCAGATTGACGCTACCTACGACCTTCCCTACACCCGTCTCCCCCACCCTCGTTACCGCGGCAAGCGTATCCCGGCCTACGAGATGATACGCCACTCGGTGAACATGCACCGCGGTTGCTTCGGGGGTTGCGCTTTTTGCACAATTTCGGCTCACCAAGGCAAATTCATCTCCTCCCGATCCAAGGAGTCGATTCTCCGAGAGGTGGACCAAATCACCCGCATGCCCGACTTCAAGGGGTACATCTCCGACCTCGGCGGGCCGTCGGCCAACATGTACGGTATGCGCGGCAAAAACCTCGACGTCTGCGCGAAATGTCTCAAGCCCTCGTGCCTCCACCCCACCCCGTGCCCCAATCTCAACACCGATCACTCCCAACTCCTCGACATCTATCATGCCGTCGATGCCCACCCCAAGGTGAAAAAATCGTTCATCGGCTCGGGTGTGCGCTACGACCTGTCGATGCATCCCACGGGCGACAAGCGCGTTGACGCTATCAACCGACGTTACAATAAGGAGTTGATAGCTCACCATGTCTCAGGCCGACTAAAAGTAGCGCCAGAACACACCGAGGACCACGTGCTCAACCTCATGCGCAAGCCTTCATTTGACCTCTATTATGATTTCAAGAAGATATTTGATTACGTCAACCGCCGCGCAGGACTCAAGCAGCAACTCATTCCCTACTTCATTTCCTCCCACCCCGGTTGCCGTGAAATCGACATGGCCGAATTAGCTGTCAAAACCAAGGACTTGAACCTTCACCTGGAGCAGGTGCAGGACTTCACCCCTACCCCAATGACCCTTGCCACCGAGATCTACTACACCGGTTACCATCCCTACACGATGGAACGCGTGTATACCCCCATCACCAAGGAGCAAAAACTCGCCCAAAGGAAATACTTCTTCTGGTACGACCGCACCTACCGGCAGCAGATTATCGGCTCCCTAAAATCTCTCCACCGCCCCGACCTAATCCCCCGCCTATTTGGTTAGGCAGGAAGTCGGTTCGTGTCGACCCGACAGAATCAACCGTGCCGCCGACACAGCGACACCTCCTACTTAGGCAGGAAGTCGGGTCGTGTCGACCCGACAGAAAAATTAATTGTTATAAAATTGTCAATACTTCGGTAAATTTTTAAAGTCCACGAGGCCTGAGCCTCAAAATGTTTAA
>CAZLSW010000055.1:0-22218 GCA_964562375.1 uncultured Muribaculaceae bacterium
TCAGGAGATTATGAAATTCCTTGCCGAAGTCGACGCTTTTGACCTCGCATTGACGACGTTCGCCGGCCTCGGGGGCTTGGGTCACGCCGTGGTCGCGGGCGAGCGCGTCATGGATATTCCGTGTCACGTCGATGTTGGGTATATACCCGTAGCGGATTGCGTTGCGGGTCATACGCCCGAAAACATCCACCCAATTGTATACGGTGATCGGGTCGCACCCCTTCCCCTCGTCGTAAAGCCACGCGCAGAAGTCGTACACGAAAAAGGGATTGACCAAATCCAGCAACTCGGGTTGTCGCCCTTGCGCCTCGGCGAAGCCCTCCACGTTCTCACGAAGGAGTTCCCATTTGTCGTTATTTTTCCGCCCCAGGGGTGATGAGCCGAATCGACGCTTATCCTCAACTATGTAATCAGCGAGTCTCATTAGTGTATGGAACAAAGTTTATAAACTTCAGTCCATATCGTCTTACTAAATCGTTATGGCATTAACAATTAGGCCTTGGAATAGGTTTATAATACCTAAATAGAATGCGAAATAATTGGGATTTTTGCTACGTCTTTTATCTCCCCCCAAAAATGTTCAGGGGTTCCAAAACAACGTATGTATCTGACACTGCACTGTTTACGTCAAGCATGGTGGATCTTTGCCGTGTCGCTATGGTATTTTTCATACCCTTAGAGCGCGAAGGTAAGCAAAAATTCTCACATTTTAGCCAATAAACTGGCAAAATGCGTTTAAAAGCGGGTTAAAAATGACTGGGGCAGACGCAAAAAAACGAGGCCGCTTGGGGAGTGCGACCTCGTGGATGGAGGATACTTGGTAACGGCAATGCGCAATCGTTACATGTATAAAGGTGCCCAGGAGGGCTTTATTATAGGTATAGGGATGCCCCGGAGGGCTTCGTTCTCTGGTGGTTGGTTTTTTGATTTTTGGACCTTTTCTCTGCCGGCGTGGAGAATTGGGGTCCTGGATTGTGAAAGGGATAGCGGTGATGGTAGCAGGCTTACTGCGGATTCCGTATGAGGCCCTTCGAGGATATTCCGCGGTATATGATCATTTTCCACGAAGCCTCAGAATCAGCTGCATTAAGTCGGGTAGTCACCGCTACCCTTTTCACGCTACAAAGTTACGAAGCCAGGGAGCCCTCGATATGTCATTTTCACCATTTGCCAAGGGATAATTTCTTTGGATAGTATCGGGATTTGGCGTAACTTTGCAGGGCGTTATTGAGAGCCACAGTATTTATGTATTACGTGAAGAAACGAATGGAGATAGCGGGGTGTCATCGCCTGGCGCTGTCTTACCCGAGCAAGTGCGAGCGACTGCACGGCCACAATTGGGTGGTAACGGTGTATTGTCGCGCGGAGCGTTTGAACGAGAACGGGATGGTGTGCGATTTCAAGCACATCAAGGAAGCGGTGCATGATTATCTCGACCATGGCGATTTCAACGCGTTGCTGCCTTTTAACCCCACGGCCGAGAATATCGCTCGGTGGGTGGTAGAGCAGATTCCTGAGGCATACAAGTGCTCGGTGCAGGAGAGCGAAAACAACACAGCAATATATGTGTCGCCTCGAGATGGAGCGGCGGTACATTCTTATGAGGGCGCGTCACTGGACCCATTCGATGAGGATTAACGAGATATTTTATTCGCTGCAGGGGGAGGGCGCTTTCACGGGTTGCCCTTGCGTTTTCGTGAGATTTTCGGGCTGTAACCAACATTGCCCGTTTTGCGACACGGAGCATGACCCATATAAGGAGATGGCAGAGCATGAGGTGCTGGAGGAAGTAGAACGACTTTCACCTCATTGTCAACACATTGTACTCACAGGAGGCGAGCCCACTTTACAAATCACGGAAAGCTTCTTGCAAGCACTTAAGGCCAAAGGCTACAGCATCCATATCGAGACCAACGGGTCGATTCCCTTGACACCCGAAATTGAAGAATTGATCGACTGGGTTACGGTATCGCCCAAAGCGTTGGCTGTAGTGATTGAGCGATGCGAGGAGTTGAAATTGCTATACGGGGCAGATTATACTCCTGAGGATTGGGCGCAACGCTTCCCCGCCGCTTTACATTTCCTGCAACCGGTTGATAGGCAAGATGAAAGTCTCAACGCCCGATGCGTTGAGGCTTGTATCGATTATATCAAGCTTCACCCGAGGTGGAGGCTAAGCTTGCAAACACATAAGCTGTTGAATATCCGTTAGAAGCCCCAAAGAGCCTTCCCCAGGGGAGTAAGGTAATCGTAGAGATGGTAGGGGGCAACCTCTACGGCGATCTCTCCGGCGGCGTATGGGGCGATCTCGTAGGGAGCGTATACGAAAGTGATTCCTTGGTCGGTAACGTAGAAATTTTCGTAGGATTCGATATTGTCGGCGTCAACCATGGTGTCGTCGGAGGCGAATTGCTCTCGGGCCGAGTCGCGGATGGTATTGATAATGTTGGTGCGCTCCCCGGGGTCGAAAACGTTGTCGGGGGTAAGAACCTCAGCAGCGGGAACGTAATAGTTGACGTATTGTGTGGCGTACATTCCATGAGCGGCGCCGTACATGTAGTTGCTTTGGAAAATAGCGAACGACAACAGTGTGGAGCTCATCGACTTGACGGAAATCACAGTGGATTGCTCTGACATGGCGCTGTCGGGTTTCAACTCGGTGGCCTCCTTCAGTCCATCCGTCTCGTCCTCGGCGATCGCGGGATGGGTGATGTAATACTTGATGGCCTCGGCGATAGTACCACCCTTTTGGCCATAAGCGAGGGAGAGGATGGAGTCCTGGAGCGGTCGCAAGTTATGGTCGGCCCAGCTCACAGGGAAAACGGCCGAGGTGATAACGGTGGCGTAGCTCGGGACTCCCATCTCTTTTGTCATCGAGGGGAGCTCCATGATGGCGGTGTCGGCATATTGTACCAGCTCGATGGGTTGCGAGCCTTTGAGGCCTCTTGCAATATCATTGTTACCCGAGCCGCAAGCGCCCAGCATAGCGATCACAGGGAGGGCCAGTGCCCATTTGGTTGTTGCTTTCATTGGTGTGAAGTGTGTATAAAATTTGATGCAAAGTTAATGATAAATCAATTCGGTCACGCGAAAATTTTGTACTTTTGTGACTTGATATAATAACAATTCACGATGGTAAATGGATTTCTAAGAGTTGCGGCCGCTGTACCCAAAGTTACTCCGGCCGATTGTCAAGCTAACGTCGAGAGCATTATCGCATTGGCTAAAGAGCTGGATTCCAAGGGCGCGCGGCTTATCGTGTTCCCCGAATTGTGCATCACCGGCTATACTTGCGTCGACCTGTTTCACCAACAGCAATTGCTCGACGACGCCATGGACAGCCTCGAAACGCTTCTTTCGGCCTCGAGCGACATTCAAGCGATCATGGTAGTGGGGATGCCGCTGCGCATCGGCACGGGCTTGTACAACTGCGCGGTCGCAGTCCACGACTACCAAGTGTTGGGGATTGTACCGAAGTGCTACATCCCCAATTACAATGAATTCTACGAGAAAAGGTGGTTTCATAGCGGTTACGACCTCAACACGCAATTGCGTTTGGAAAATCAATGCCAACCCGCGCCGGTGTCGCCCAACTTGATTATCAACGCCCATTGGGCGATAGGCGACGACCGCCGCTCTCTCTGGCTGAAAGACAGCGTCAAGATCGGCATCGAGATATGCGAGGACTTGTGGAGCCCGACACCACGCTCCACCCAATTGGCGATGCAAGGAGCCGACGTGATCGTTAATCTTTCAGCCTCCAACGACCTTATCGGCAAGTATCACTACCTTACCGACTTGATACGCCAGCAATCGGGGCGCCTGCTATGCGGATACGTCTACGCAGGCGCCGGTTGGGGGGAGTCGTCGACCGATCTGGTATTCGACGGCAAAGCCATCATAGCCGAGAGTGGCTCGATTCTCGCCCGTAACGAGAGGTGGACGCGCACATCCCAGTACGTGATCCGCGACCTCGACCTTCAAGCTATCAGTCGCGACCGCATGCACCTTGGCACATTTACCGACGCTGTCAAAAGTTACCAGCCTGTACCCGAAACCCTTGAGGTAAATTGTGGAATTAACTATCACGAATTAGGCGACCTATTGCGCGAGGTAGTTCCCCACCCCTTCGTGCCCTCGGACAAAGGTCACCGCGACGAACGGTGCTCAGAAATCATCAACATCCAAGTGGCGGGATTGGCACGTCGCCTGGACGCCACCGGGTGCAAGAAAATGGTAGTGGGGATCTCGGGTGGACTCGATTCCACGCTGGCGCTATTGGTGGCAGTTGAGGCTTTCGACTCGCTTGGATTGGATCGCAAGGGCATAATCGGCGTGACGATGCCGGGATTCGGCACCACCAAGCGCACCAAGTCAAACGCCACGCTGCTGATGGAGGCGCTCGGCGTAACCATTCGAGAAATCCCTATCGGGGAAGCCGTCAACGTCCATTTCCGCGACATCGGCCATGATCCCGAGGTAAAGGACGTGACCTACGAGAACTCCCAGGCCCGCGAGCGCACGCAGATACTTATGGACCTCGCCAACCAAGAGGGAGGCATGGTGCTGGGGACGGGCGACCTGTCGGAATTGGCCCTTGGCTGGGCCACTTACAACGGCGACCACATGTCGATGTACGGGGTCAACGCCTCGGTGCCCAAGACGCTGGTGAAATACCTGGTTCAATGGTTTGCCGATCGCACCGACAACGCTGAGGAGCGGAGGACGTTGCTCGACATCATCGATACCCCCGTGAGCCCCGAGCTTCTCCCCGCGGATGCCCATGGCGACATCGCGCAGAAGACCGAAGACCTAGTGGGTCCCTACGAGCTTCACGACTTCTTCCTCTATTACACATTGCGCTACGGCTACACTCCTGCCCGAGTCCTGTATCTGGCTGAACAGGCATTCAAGGAAAGCTTTAACTCAGAAACTATATTAAAGTGGCTGAAAACATTTTATAGAAGATTTTTCAACCAACAGTTTAAGCGGTCATGCCTCCCGGATGGGCCTAAGGTGGGCAGCGTGTGCCTATCTCCTCGCGGCGACTGGCGAATGCCCAGCGACGCGTCGGCGCGGGCATGGATAGAAGAGATAGAACGCCTATTGTAAATCCCGAAATTCACGAGATTCCCGAGATTCCCGAGAATCCCGAAATTCCCGAAAATCCCGAAATTTTCGAAAATCCCGAAATTTTCGACCCAAGAAACCAGAAATAAGAAACAAGAAATATGAAACCCCTCATTGGCATCAGCTGCGTAATAGCAATCACCCCTGTTATGGCACAACAATTGGTTTATCCAACGGCACCTAAAGACAACACCGTTGACGAATATTTTGGCGTGAAGGTCGCCGATCCGTTCCGCCCCTTGGAGGACGACACCGCAGCCGTCACCACAACGTGGGTGGAGGCGGAAAATGCCGTCACCCGCGGCTACTTGGACAAAATCCCGTTCCGCGACGCTATCAACAAGCGCCTCACAGCTCTCAACAACTACCACAAGAGCGGTACCCCCTCCAAGCACAAGAACGGCAAATATTATTATTACGAGAACAACGGATTGCAAAACCAGTCGGTGCTTTTCGAAATGGACTCACTGAACGGCACTCCTCGCGTGTTTCTCGACCCGAACAAATTGAGCGACGACGGTACGGTGGCTCTCACCGGCGTGTTCTTCTCCAACGACGAGAAATACGCGGCCTACACCATCTCTCGCTCAGGTAGCGACTGGACGGAAATCTACGTGATGGACGCCGTAACCCTTGAGCCATTGACCGACCATATCGAGTGGGCCAAATTCACTGGCGCTTCGTGGCGAGGCGACGGCTTCTATTACAGCGCTTACGGCAAGCCTGAGGCTGGCAAAGAGTTCTCCAACGCCAACGAGAATCACCGTATTTATTATCACAAACTGGGCACACCCCAAGAAGAGGACATTCTGGTATTTGAAGACACTGAAAATCCATTGCATTTCCACAGTGCGGGCGTGAGCGACGACGAGCGCTACCTATTCCTCTACACAAGCGGTCAAGGCATGGGAAACGCCGTTGCTGTCATGGATTTACAGGCCGAAAAACCTCAGTGGGTAACCATTGAGGGCACACAGGAGAAGGATGTAAGCGTGATAGACGTGATTGGCGACAAATTGCTTATCCTCACCACATGGGACGCCCCCATGGGGCGTGTGGTCACTGTTCCCGTGGCCAACCCCTCGCGCGAGAACTGGGTCGATTTCATCCCCGAGCAGAAAGGCGTATTGTCGTCGGTTCAACGCGCTGGCAGCGAGTTGCTTATCGTAGGCGTGGAGAAAGACGCGTCGGATCACTTCTATCTTTACGACCTCCAGGGCAATCTTCTGCGTGAGATCGCCCTTCCCACCTTGGGAAGCGCCGGATTCGCGTCGTCGAAACACCACGATGAGGTGTTTTACGGTTTCACGTCATTCGTCTATCCCTCGGCCTCTTTCAGCTACGACCTCACCACGGGTGAAAGCAAGCTTATCAAGAGCGCTCAAATCGAGGGCTTCAACCCCGAGGATTACGTCACCGAGCAAGTGTGGTACACATCCAAGGACGGCACCCGGGTGCCCATGTTCCTCACCTACAAGAAAGGCTTGGAGCGCAACGGCAAAAATCCCGTCTATCTCTACGGCTACGGCGGCTTCAACATCAACCTTAACCCGGCTTTCTCGGCCAACCGCCTCTTCTGGCTCGAAAACGGAGGCATCTACGCGCAGGCTACACTACGTGGCGGTGGTGAATACGGCGAGGCCTGGCACGAAGCGGGCACAAAGATGAACAAGCTCAACGTGTTCAACGACTTCATTGCCGCCGGCGAGTATATGATCAACGAGGGCTGGACGTCGCCCGACTACCTCGTGATCGAAGGCGGAAGCAACGGCGGCTTGCTAGTAGGCGCCACGGTGAACATGCGTCCCGACCTATTCAAGGTGGCCATTCCCCGCGTGGGCGTGATGGACATGATGCGCTATCACCTGTTCACGATCGGCTGGAACTGGGCCTCGGATTACGGCACGTCGGCCGACTCTCCCGAGATGGCCGCATACCTGCTTGGTTACTCCCCTCTGCACAACATAAAGAACGACGGTACCCCCTACCCCGCCATCTTGGTAACCACTGCCGACCACGATGATCGCGTGGTGCCGGCACACTCGTTCAAATACGCGGCAACCTTGCAAGAGGCCAACACCGGCGACGCTCCCAAGCTCATACGCATCGACTCCAAGGCAGGGCACGGCGCAGGCAAACCCATATCCAAGATCATCGACGAGTGGACCGACATCTACTCGTTTACCTTCCAAAACCTCGGTATCGACCCCACTAAATGAACGTCAAGGCCCTTACCCTAGCCTTACTCACAAGCGCCACGCTTAGCGGCTGCTTCACCGGCATCGAAAGCACCCCCAAGATCACGTCAAAGGACGTGCGTCGTGAGGGTGCCGACGCTGTCGCCCCCGAGAAACGCTTTCTGGCCGATATCGAGGCTTTCCCTTACGACCAATGGCAGCGGGGCAAACAGCTCATGGTATCCGACTCGAAAATCGCTCTTGCGCTATCGGGCGACGCCGACTCGCTTCAATACGGCGACATCCTCACTTTCGACGGCTTTGAGACCACTCGCGACATCACCGGCGAGGATGTGACGCTGTTCCGCTTGATCAATCCGGCCGATGACTACGCTTTTCTCGTTTACCGGTCAAGCATGTCGCCCGAGCGGTTAAAAGCGTTGCCAGGCATCGACGTGCCGTTCACTATTGATCTCGACATTGTAGCGGCTGTTCGGGAGAGATTGGTCACCAAGCAGTTGTACACTCTCACATACAATTGGCAGGACGACCAAGGACACACGATCAGGGGGCGGAAATTCATCCCCGTTACCGTCACCAACGTTTCTCCCGGGACCACCGACTTCCCCATCAAAGTGGAATTCATCGACGACCATGGCCAAAAAGGATCGCTGATGATAGCCTTGAGCCGTGCCTTACAATACACCCGCGGATTTGAGACGCTCTTCTCCTTCACCGACCCCCACGTGAAATATCCCCAAGTGAGCGATTACATGTGGGAGCGCATCACGCAGGGACGCGTGGAGGACGATATGACCACCACGGAGGTGCGGTTGGCCATAGGGACGCCACAAGAGATAGTGAGAGCGCCAGGATACGGTGGCGTGAGGGAAAGGTGGATATACTCGGACGGGGTTTATGCTGATTTTGAGAACGGCTTGCTTGTTAATTACAGAAAATAACAAACAAAGATATGCGCTTAACATTCCTCGGAACCGGCACATCCACAGGCGTACCGATGCTTCGGTGCCTGTGCGATGTGTGCCGATCCCAAGATCCTCGCGACCGCCGACTGCGCGCCTCGGCTCTGGTGGAGGTGAGAGGGGTAAACCTCTTGATTGACTGCGGTCCCGATTTCTACGCCCAGATGTTGCGACTTGACAGCCCCGAGCTTGACGCGTTGTTAATCACCCATGTACATTACGACCACGTTGGAGGGATTGACGACCTGCGGCCCTACTGCACGGCTGAGGGCTTTCCGGTGTATTGTCGGCCCGATGTTGCCCGCAACCTGCGCGAACGCTTGCCTTACTGTTTCGCCACCAACCATTATCCGGGAGCGCCGCGATTCGCCATCCACGAAATCGACGAGCGATACCCATTCTTTGTGAGAGACGTCGTGGTCACTCCCCTTCCCGTGAAGCATTACCTCTTGAATATACTGGGTTATCGCATCGGGAAATTGGCTTATATCACCGACGCCAAGGAGATTTCGGCCGACACCTTAAAAAAATGTAAAGGCGTTGACACTCTTGTGATCAACGCCCTGCGCAAAAAGGAGCATATCTCACACTTCACAATCGGCGATGCCCTGGATTTCATCGCCAAGGTAAAGCCCCGCGTGGCATATTTGATTCACATGAGCCACGATTTTGGCAAACACGCCGACATTCAACCTTCTTTGCCGCCAAACGTTTATATAGCATACGACGGACTCTCGATTGAGATTCCCGACTGACGGTTTACACTACGTTTCGACTATGCAACAAGAAGGTACACTTACATTAAGCCAAATCCCGGCCTCGATGGAGGTGGAGGCTCCCCCCTGCCAAGGGGCTTTCATGGCACATTATCTTATGTGGTGGCTAAGGCGCTGGTGGTGGATACCGACGCTGATTGTGTTGCTACCCGTAGGGTTGTGGGTGTGGAGCGACAATATAGCTTGGCTCTTGGTGTCGGCCATGCTGCTCTGTCTGTGCTATCCTATGATGCTCTACTTGATATTGGCTCGATACGCGTTGCATGTAGATGGGCGACGCGCGATGCACTCGGCCGAGGTAACGCTAACGCCCTCCACTCTAACGATTCATTACCTCCCCCTGAGCGACGACAATAACAACGCTCCCGAGGACGTGGTTGTCCCTCGCGATGAAATACGTGAATGGGGAGTGGGAGGCAAGCACATCCATGTGGTTTTCGGGCCGTCGCCCCACGATTTCATCGCGTTGCCGCTCGATTAGTACGGCTTACGGTATTTGTCGGGAGCCGAGTCCTGCAAAATGCTAAGATAAGAATTGTAGCGCGATTGGGCAATGCGGTTATCCTCAAGGGCTTGGAGAACGGCGCAGCCAGGCTCATGGGTGTGAGTGCAGTTGCCATATCGGCAATCCTTGGATATCTCGAAAATCTCAGGGAAAAAATGGCTGGCTTCCTTGTCGGAGATATCGATTGTCCCAAATCCCTTCACTCCCGGGGTATCTATGAGCCAACCGCCTTCAGGCAACTGATGCATCTCGGAGAAAGTGGTGGTGTGCATTCCGGTGTCGTGGATTGAGGAGATTTCGGCGGTTTTCAGTTGCAATCCCGGGATCAAATCGTTGATCAACGTGCTTTTGCCCACGCCCGAGTTGCCCGAAAGTAGTGTCACTTTGTCGTGGAGCAACTCTCTTAGCTTGTCAACCCCCTCCAAGGTCTTAGCCGATGTGTGCAGGACAGTGTAGCCGATTGAGCGATACAAGTAGGTTACAGCCTCTAATAATTCCATCTCCTCAGGATCCTGCTCAAGCAGGTCTACCTTATTGATTACTATCACCGGCTTAACTTGGTAAGCCTCGGCGGTTGCGAGGAAACGGTCGATAAAGGTAGTGGATGTGGTAGGATGAGCCAGCGTCACCACGAGTAAAGCTTGGTCGAGGTTGGAGGCTAGGATGTGGGCTTCCTTAGATAGATTGGAGGCACGACGTATTATATAGTTGCGTCGCGGAAGGATGCGTGTAATAAAAGCCGCGCCGTCGGCACCTGGGGTATAGTCCACACGGTCGCCAACGGCTACGGGATTGGTCGTACGTATCCCTTTAAGTCGGAGGTTGCCCTTTACCTTGCAGTTGATCAAGGCACCCCCTTCATCGGGCAACACCTGGTACCAGCTGCCAGTATTCTTAACGACAAGCCCCTCCATAGGTAAAGCATTTAGCGTTTAGCATTTAGCATTTAGCCCAATATGCTATTAACTTTAAACCTTAAACTTTAAACTTTAAACATATCCACGGATGATTCCACGCTTAGCGTTCTGGACGAAGAGGATAATCTTGTCGCGCTCGGGAGTAGCGGGAAGCTCGGCCTCGATGCGCTCGATAGCGTCGGACACGTTCAAGCCCGAGAGGTAGAGGTAGCGGTAAATCTCCTGGATGGAGTAGATGGTCTGTGCCGAGAAGTTGCGGCGGCGCAGGCCGATGGAGTTTACACCGGCGTAGGAGATGGGCTCGCGAGCGGCTTTTACGTAAGGGGGTATGTCCTTGTTAACCAATGCACCGCCCTGAATCATCACGTGTGGGCCAATATGGCAGAACTGGTGGATAAGCGTGCCGCCACCGATTACGGCATAGTTGTCGACGACTACCTCGCCAGCAATCTGGGTAGCGTTGGACATAATCACATTGTCGCCTACCACGCAATCGTGGGCGATGTGGCTGTAGGCCATGATCAAGCAGTTGTTGCCAACGACGGTTTTGCCCTTGGCGGCGGTACCGCGGTTGATGGTGACGCACTCGCGGATGGTGGTGTTATCTCCGATGATAGCGGTGGTTTCCTCACCGCGGAATTTCAAGTCCTGTGGAATACCGGAAATGACGGCACCGGGAAAAATAGTGCAATTCTTGCCGATGCGAGCGCCCTCCATGATGGTAACGTTGGAGCCGATACGAGTGCCCTCGCCGATCTCCACATTTTGGTCGATCGTCACGAAGGGGTCGATCACCACGCTCGGAGCGATCTTGGCTGCCGGGTGGATATAGGACAACGGTTGTTTCATAATCCTTGTTTTTATAATGATTGGTAATTATCCTTTATTTTTAACGATTTGAGCCATGAACTCGCATTCGCACACCACTTTCTCGCCCACGAAGGCGATACCTCTCATCACGGCGCAACCGCGGCGCAGGGGGGTGAGGAACGATACATGGAAGAGCAAAGTGTCGCCGGGGACGACCTTTTGGCGGAACTTCACGTTGTCGATCTTCATGAAGTAGGTGGAATATAGCTCGGGGTCCTCGACGGTGGAAAGCACCAGGAGACCACCCGTTTGCGCCATTGCCTCGACCATGAGGACGCCGGGCATCACCGGCTCCTGGGGGAAGTGGCCTTGGAAGAACGGTTCGTTGGTGGAGACGTTCTTCACTCCCACGATGTGGTTCAACCCCTTCTCGATCACCTTGTCGACCAATGCGAACGGGTAGCGGTGGGGCAACAAGCGACGGATGTCGTTGATGTCCATGATGGGAGCCACGTTGGGGTTGTATACGGGGGCCTGCACATCCTGGCGCTTGATCTCGCGGCGCACGCGCTTGGAGAAAGTGGTGTTGATGGTGTGGCCGGGGCGGGTCGCGATAATTCTGCCCTTCAAGGGACGACCGATCAAGGCGATGTCGCCGATTACGTCGAGGAGCTTGTGGCGGGCGGGCTCGTTCTCGGAGGTCAGGGGCTTGGTGTTGAGGTAGCCAAGCGCCTCGGCTTCTTTATGTTGAACGCCCATCAGGTCGGCCAAGCGGTCCAATTCGGCCTGAGGCACGGGGCTATCGTAAATCACGATAGCGTTGTCGAGGTCGCCACCCTTGATGAGGTTACCCTTGACCAGTGGCTCGATCTCGCGCACAAAAACGAAGGTGCGGCTCGCGGCGACTTGATCGTTGAAGTCGCTCATTTTCTCAAGAGCGGCATATTGGTTGTTGAGCACGGGTGAGTCGAAACCGATCATGGCGTCAACCGAGAAATCGTCGTCGGGAAGCACTACAATGGACGAGCCGGTGGTGTCGTCGCGCACCTCGATTTTTTGCTTTACCACATAGTAATTTTTGTCGGCTTCTTGCTCCTCAAGGCCAGCCTCGGCGATTTTCTCGCAATAGATTTTGGCTGAGCCGTCAAGGATAGGCACCTCGGGGGCGTTAACCTTGATCAACACGTTGTCGATACCGGCGGCATAGAGTGCAGCCATGGCGTGCTCGATTGTGGATACTTTCACATCGCCCTGGGCGATCACCGTGCCGCGAGTTGTCGACACAACATTTTCGGCCAATGCGTCGACCAGGGGCTCGCCCTCGAGATCCACGCGCTGGAATTTATAACCATGCCCGATGGGAGCGGGACAGAATGTGGCTTCGATATCCAAGCCGGTGTGAAGGCCCTTTCCTTTTACGGTAAACGGTTGCTTAAGAGTGAGTTGCTTCATAACGTTGCTATGAGGTATATGTTTCTTTATTTGTCTAAATTATTGAGGCGGCGCTCAAGATCGCGCACGGTCTTGATTAAGTCGGGCAAGCGCTTCACGGCGGCGGCCTGTCGGAAGAAATCCTTGATTGGCGAGGGTGGGGATCCGATAATGGCCTGGTCGGAGGGCACGTCGGCGGGAATGCCAGCTTGAGCTCCAATCAAGACGCGGTCGCCAATGTGGAGGTGACCCGCGAAGCCCACCTGGCCACCAACCTGGCAGTTGGAGCCGATCTTGGTGGATCCGGCGATACCGCTTTGGGATGCCATCACGGTGTCGTGGCCCACCTCGCAATTGTGAGCCACCTGAATAAGGTTGTCGAGCTTCACCCCGTGACCGATACGGGTCGCACCCATGGTGGCGCGGTCAATGGTGGTGTTGGCGCCGATTTCCACGTCGTCGGCGATCTCGACGATGCCTATTTGTGGTATCTTCTCGTAGTGCTCGCCTACCGGGGCGAAGCCAAATCCGTCGGCGCCGATTACAGCGCCGGCATGCAATACGCAGCGGGAGCCAATCTTGCAGCCGTGATAAATCTTCACGCCGGGGTAAATCACCGTGTTGTCGCCGATGGTCACCCCGTCGCCGATAAAGGCTTGGGGGAAAATCTTCACGCCCTTGCCGAGGGTCACCCCTTTACCGATATATGCGAAGGCGCCCACGTAACCGTCGTCGGGAATGGTTACTCCTTCCGAGATATATGACGGCTGCTCGATTCCCACATGCTTTGGGGCAAGCATCTCCGACACCATGCGCAGCAAAGCGGCTACAGTGGCGTAAGGGTCATCTACCTTGATAAGGGTGGCTTTCACCTCCCCCTCCGGCTCAAAGTCGCGCTTTACGAGCACAATCGACGAGCCGGTGGTGTAGATATACTTGCTGTATTTGGGATTGGCAAGGAAGGAGATGGCGCCCGGACGGCCCTCCTCGATTTTGGCGAATGTGCTCACGGCCGCGTCGGGGTTACCGATCACGGTGCCTTGCACCATCGCTGCTATTTGGCTTGCTGTGAACTGCATTTCTTTGGTAGATCTAATACTATTCCGCGCCTGAAATATCTTCACGCGCTTTTAACCCCACAAAATTGCGAAAAATTTTTGGATTAAGGGCAACACTAATGCGCAAAAATGCAAAAAACGTGCAAATCGGCCCTTAAACGTTAAATTTGGTAACACTTGATATTGTGTTATTGAGGGAAAATTGCTACCTTTGTGGTCAAATCTGAATAGATATATGGCACAGAGTACAAAAAGCCTAGTATCCATCGCCGACATCAGTCGCGACGAAATCCTCACATTGCTTGGCCAGGCGCGATATTTCGAGGAGAATCCCAATCACCGCATCCTGCAAGGAATGGTGGTGGCAACGTTGTTCTTCGAGCCGTCGACGCGCACTCGCCTGAGTTTTGAAACCGCTGTCAACCGCCTAGGTGGCCGCGTTATCGGTTTCTCGGACGCCTCCACTACCTCCTCCACCAAGGGGGAGACCCTCAAGGACACGATCAAGATGGTGAGCAACTACGTCGACCTCATCGTGATGCGCCACTACCTCGAGGGAGCAGCCAGATACGCCACGGAGGTGACCGACATCCCCATCATCAACGCGGGCGACGGGGCCAACCAGCATCCCTCACAGACGATGCTCGACCTCTACTCAATCTACAAGACGCAAGGGCGCCTGGAGGATCTCGACATCACCCTCGTGGGTGACTTGAAATATGGCCGCACGGTCCATTCCCTGCTCCACGCCATGATGCATTTCCCGGCAAGATTCAAGTTTGTGGCCTGCGACGAGTTGAAGATGCCGCAGGAATACAAAGACTTCTGTGACGCCAACGGCATCCAATACGAGGAATACACCGAATTCTCCCCGGAGGTGATCAACAATTCCGACATTATATATATGACCCGCGTGCAGCGCGAGCGTTTCACCGACATCATGGAATACGAGCGCGTGAAAAACCTGTACAACCTCAACAACGCCATGGTGCAGGACTCGCGCGACAACCTGCGCATCCTCCATCCCCTACCCCGCGTCAACGAGCTGTCAATGGACCTCGACGACAATCCCAAAGCTTATTATTTCGAGCAAGCCAAGAACGGCCTCTACGCCCGCCAGGCGATTATCTGTCGTTCCCTTGGCATCGACATACCCGTAATACCCGCTCAGAAATGACATCACCCAAAAAAGAACTCGCAGTAGCCGCCTTGCGCAACGGCACCGTTATCGACCATATCCCCCCAAAGGCGCTGTTCAAGGCTGTCAAGATTCTCGGGATCGAAGGGCTTGACACCCAGCTCACCATAGGCAACAACCTCGAGAGCCATCGCTACGGGGCCAAGGGTATCATCAAGGTGGCCGACACTTTCTTCCCCGAGGAGACGCTCAACCGCATCGCCTTGATCGCGCCCACGGCTGTGGTAAACATCATCCGGGAATATGAGGTGGTGGAGAAGCGTCCTGTGGAGCTTCCAGATGTGATTACCGGCCTGGTGAAATGCGACAACCCCAAGTGTATCACCAACAATGAGCCGATGCCCACGCGTTTCCACGTGATCGACCGCGACCCGGTAACAATCAAGTGCCATTATTGTCTCCACACCCAAACGAATTAGACCCATGAAAGTAGATTGGCGACCAGGAACGATGCTCTATCCTTTGCCCGCTGTGATCATCACTTGCGGCACCATGGAGCAATCCAATATGCTTACAGTATCATGGACGGGCACCATTTGCTCCGACCCTGCGATGCTGTATATCTCAGTGCGCCCCTCGCGTCACAGTTATCCGATCATCAAGGATCGTATGGAATTCACTGTCAACCTTACTACCAAGGCGATGGCCAGGGCCACCGATTGGGTGGGCGTGCGCTCGGAAGCCGAATATGACAAGTGGAAAGAGACGGGCCTCACTCCCGAGCCGGGAGTGAAAGTGGCTTGCCCCTGTATCAAGGAGTCGCCGCTGGCCATCGAGTGCCGCGTAAAGGAGATTATCCCCCTTGGCACCCACGATATGTTTATCGCCGACGTGCTGAACGTGAGAGCCGAGCAATCGTTGATCGACCCCGCGACAGGGGCATTCGACCTTGGCGGGGCCGACTTGATCAGCTACATCCACGGCGGCTATTATAGCCAAGGCGAGAAGCTGGGCAAATTCGGCTTCTCAGTGCAAAAGAAAAAGAAATAAACCACCAATAGTACTACAATTATTAAGGTATTGATTATGGAAAAAGACCAAGAGATTTTTGACATCATCGAGCGCGAGCACCAGCGCCAGCTCCACGGAATCGAGCTCATCGCCTCCGAGAACTTTGTAAGCCCCCAGGTGATGCAAGCCATGGGATCGTGCTTGACCAACAAATACGCCGAAGGCTATCCCGGTCACCGCTACTACGGCGGTTGTCAGGTGGTCGACCTGGCCGAGCAGTTGGCTATCGACCGCATCAAGAAGCTTTACGGAGCGGAGTACGCCAACGTACAGCCCCACTCTGGCGCCCAAGCCAACATGGCTGTGTTCATGGCCTGCTTGCGTCCTGGCGACAAGTTCCTTGGGTTGAACCTGAGCCACGGCGGCCACCTGAGCCACGGTAGCCCCGTCAACTTCTCGGGCCTTGTTTTCCAAGCCCTTGAATACAACGTTAAAGAGGAGGACGGCCGTATCGATTACGAGCAGATGGAAGAGGTGGCCCGCCGCGAGCGTCCGCGCCTGATCATCGGTGGCGCCAGCGCCTACTCCCGCGAGTGGGACTACGCCCGTATGCGTCGCCTGGCCGACGAGATCGGTGCTATCCTGATGATCGACATGGCCCACCCCGCTGGCTTGATTGCGGCAGGCCTGCTAGAGAACCCCGTTAAATACGCCCACATCGTCACCTCCACCACCCACAAAACTCTCCGCGGTCCCCGTGGCGGCTTGATCCTCATGGGCAAGGACTTCGACAACCCCTGGGGCAAGACCAATCCCAAGGGGGAGATTCGCAAGATGTCGGCGTTGCTCGACTCGGCGGTGTTCCCCGGCGTGCAGGGCGGTCCCCTCGAGCACGTGATCGCAGCCAAGGCCGTTGCTTTCGGTGAGGCTCTCCAACCCAATTACAAGGAGTACCAAGCCCAAGTGAAGCGCAACGCCGCAGTAATGGCCCAAGGCTTGGTTGACAAGGGCTACAAGATCATCTCGGGCGGAACCGACAACCACTGCATGCTGGTCGACCTGCGTCCCAAATTCCCCAACTTGACCGGAAAAGTGGCCGAGCGCGTGCTTGTCGAGGCCGACATCACCGCCAACAAAAACATGGTGCCCTTCGACACCCGTTCCCCGTTCCAGACCTCCGGTATCCGCCTGGGCACTCCCGCTATCACCACCCGCGGCGCCAAGGAGGACCTCATGGGCGAAATCGTGGAAATGATCGACACCGTGCTTTCCGCTCCCGACGACCAGGCCAAGATCAAGGCCGTGCGCGACAAGGTCAACGCCACGATGGAGAATTATCCGATGTTCGCTTGGTAATATGATCGTTCTTTATAGGATATATCAAATATGCATAATGCTGCCAGTACTCCTTGTACTGACAGCATTAACAGCTATTGCCACCATCATCGGCTCAGCTCTTGGCGCGGGCCGATGGTGTGGCTATTATTTCCCTAAATATTGGGCACGGTTGTTCTGTTGGTTCACATGGGTCAACGTCAAGGTTACAGGCCGCGAGAATATCGACAAGGACACATCCTACGTCTTCGTGGCCAACCATCAGGGGGCTTACGACATCTTCTCGGTATACGGCTTCCTCAACCATCAATTCCGATGGATGATGAAAAAATCACTCCAGAAAATCCCGCTGGTGGGATATAGCTGCCTGAAATCGGGACAAATCTACGTTGACAACTCATCGCGCTCGGCTCTGCAAAAGACGATGGCCACGGCCGAGAAACAACTGCGCGGAGGCATGTCGCTCGTGGTGTTCCCCGAGGGGTCGCGCACCCTCACCGGCAAGATAGGCGCCTTCAAACGCGGCGCTTACAAGCTTGCCACCGAGTTCCAGCTGCCCATGGTGCCCCTGACAATCGACGGAGCCTACAAGGTGATGCCGCGCACATCCATTTTACCACATTGGGGCACCATCCATCTTACTATCCACCGCCCCATTCCCCCAGCCAAGGACGAGGCCGGAATACCCGCGGTGATGGAGGCCACCAAGCAATCCATCGCCTCGGCCCTCCCTGGCTAAACGCTAAATACTTAACGCTAAATGCTTAACATGAGAATAAAACGATTATACACCTTCATGCTACAGACGTTCCTGCCTCTGTTCATGATGACGTTTTTTATCGTTTTGTTCATCGTGTTGATGCAGTTTCTGTGGCGTTACATCGACGACCTTGTGGGCAAAGGCTTGAGCATCGGCCTGATAGGGGAACTTTTCTTCTACGCGGCTCTCACGATGGTGCCGATGGCTCTACCCTTGGCAATCCTCCTTGCGTCGCTGATGACCTTCGGCAACCTGGGCGAGCGATTTGAGCTAACGGCTATGAAAGCGGCCGGTATTTCCCTGCTTAAATGCATGAAACCATTGATATGGCTGATGGTCGTCATTGCTATCGGTGCTTTCTTCTTCCAAAACAACGTCCTTCCGGTTGCCCAAACCAAAATGTGGACGCTCCTTTACTCCATGCGACAAAAGTCACCCGAGGTGGAGATTCCCGAGGGAGTGTTTTACGACCAATTGCCGGGCCTCAACATCTACGTCGAGAACAAAAACAAGGAGACGGGCGTACTTTACAACATGATGATTTACGACACGTCGAAAGGCTTTGAGAGCCTGCGCGTGTTGCTGGCCGATTCAGGCAAAATGGCCATGACCGAGGACCAAACCCACCTTTTCCTCACACTATACGACGGCGCCCAATTCGAAAGCCTGCGCGAGCAGCAAGCGGGTGCCAACCCCGGCAACCAGCCTTACCGTCGGGAGGCTTTCGATCGTAAAGAGATCCTCGTGGCCTTCGACAACAATTTCAACCGCATGGACGAGAGCGGTATGCGCAACCAATACGTGGGCAAAAACATCGCCGAGCTACGGGCCACGATCGACTCTGTGTCGGCTCGCGTCGACTCAGTGGGCGACATATATGCCCGCGAGCTGAAAACCACCACCCGCGTTGGCGTGGAATATTATCGCAACAAAATGGAAAACGGGGAGGTGATTAAAGTGCCTTCGCCACCCGTGATTCTCGACCATCCCCTCGACCTCGACTCCCTGGTCATGGCCGACAACGGCGCCTATGCCCGTGGCTACTACAACCAGGCCATGATACGCGCCAAGCGAGTGAAGCAGGATTACGAATTCAAGGCCATCGTCACCTCCGACGACATGAAGACCATCCGTCGTCACGGCATAGAATTACACAAGAAATTCACCCTGTCGTTCGCCTGCATCATCTTTTTCTTTATCGGCGCTCCCCTTGGAGCCATCATCCGCAAAGGCGGATTGGGCACACCACTAATCATCTCGGTATTCCTGTTCATCGTCTACTATATCATCGACAACACTGGATACAAGATGGCCCGCGAAGGCCGCATGGAGGTGTGGGAAGGCATCTGGCTCAGCTCGGCCATTCTGCTCCCTCTGGGCTTGTTTTTCACCTACAAGGCGATGAACGACTCGGCTGTGTTCAATAAGGACGCCTACCTCAACTTCTTCACCCGCCTGCTTGGCCTCCACGTCACTCGTCACTACGAGTTAAAGGAAGTGGCCATGGACGACATGGACCCAAATGTCGCCCTTGACAAATTGGCCAACGTGAAAACCACGTTGAAGGAGTTGCTCTCCCGTGTCGAGAAGCCCATGGGCTATATACGCTACCTCACCGTCGGGGGGCCACGCGCCGAAATCGAGAACGCAGAGGGGCAACTCTCCGACGCCACCGATTATATCTCCAACGCCCGCGAGCCGCTTGTCGTGAACAAGCTTAGCGACTTCCCCGTGCTGCGCACCTATTGGCTCACGCACCCATTCCCCAAGGCTTGGATGGGTTGGACCGCTGCCATTCTCTTCCCTATCGGCGGCACGATGTGGCTTATCACCCGGCGCCTGCGCCGCAATCTTGTGGCAAATATCCAAAAGGCCATAAAAGTGGCTGATGAGGAAATAACCCTCCTCAACAATTACACTCACAACGAACAAAATTCGCAAAAATGAAAGATACCCCTACCCTACTCGATCCCATTGAGGACGCCCTGGCCGATTTCCGCGAGGGCAAAATGGTAATCGTGGTTGACGACGAGGATCGCGAAAACGAAGGCGACCTCATCGTGGCCGCCGAAAAGATAACACCCGAGCAAGTGAATTTCATGCTCAAAAACGCCCGAGGAGTTCTATGCGCGCCTATCACCATCAGCCGCGCGCAGGAGCTTGACCTCGCCCCCCAGGTGGCTCACAACACATCGGTACTGGGAACTCCGTTCACCGTCACCGTCGACAAGCTGGAGGGCTGCTCCACGGGCGTGTCCATCCACGACCGATGCGCCACCATACGCGCTTTGGCCGATCCAGCATCAACCTCAGCCACATTCGGTCGCCCTGGGCACATCAACCCCCTCTACGCCCAAGACCAGGGCGTGCTACGGCGTGCCGGCCACACTGAGGCCGCCGTCGACATGGCTCGCCTATGCGACATGCAACCTGCCGCAGCCCTTATGGAGATCATGAGCGATGACGGCACTATGGCACGCCTTCCCGAATTACGCCGACGAGCCGACGAATGGGGCTTGAAACTCATCTCCATCGCCGACCTTATCGCCTATCGCCACCGTCGCGAAAGCCTCGTTGAAAAAGGGGTGGAGGTGCACATGCCCTCGGCCTACGGCGACTTCCGCCTAATCCCCTTCCGCCAAATAAGCAACGGTCTTGAGCACATCGCCCTGATCAAGGGCGATGTGGCCGACGGCGAGCCAGTGCTCGTGCGTGTACACTCATCGTGCGCCACCGGCGACATCTTCGCCTCCAAGCGTTGCGACTGCGGCGAGCAGCTCCACCAGGCCATGCGCATGGTGGAGAAAGAGGGTCGCGGAGCTATCCTTTACCTCAGCCAAGAAGGTCGCGGCATCGGCCTAATGGACAAAATCCGAGCCTACAAGCTACAAGAAGAAGGAATGGACACCGTCGACGCCAACATCCACCTCGGCCACAAAGCCGACGAGCGCGACTACGGCGTGGGCGCACAAATCCTCACCGCCCTCGGAATCAAGAAAATGCGACTGATGACCAACAACCCCTGCAAGCGCGCGGGTCTCGAGGGCTACGGTCTCGAAATCGTTGAGAACGTGCCCATCGAGATCGCCCCCAACGACATCAACCGCTTCTACATGCACACTAAAAAGGACCGCATGGGCCACGACCTCCACCAAGTGGATTAGATTACCGATTATTCTCAAATCAAGGAGGCAGACCGTTGACGCTCAACGACCTGCCTCCTTTATTATATAACTCTAATGTCACTCGCCTCATTATTCGATGGCTGCCTGGGCGGCTTGAATATGCACCATAATATTAGCCGTTTACTTGTCAAAAGTAAGTCAAAAGTAAACAAGAGTGTGTTTGCCTATAAGCTATTCGGTGTACTTGTGGTTTCCCCGTCTTGCCGACGGTTTACTTCTCGTCTACGCGGTTAATATTATTGTTTTGAAGTTCTAAGCATCTGTATCATTTCCTCATTGTCTTGGAGGCGAGCCTTTAATTGCTCGATAGTATCTTTGAGGTTGGCTCGGCTATCCTCCAAGCCGGTGACCTTCTCCTTCATCACTTCCAACTGGGCAAGCAGGGCAACGTCGGCGATGCTGTTGAAGGCATCGCCGTCGCCGAGGGCTACCGCTGCCAGGTAGGCATACACGTTTGTTGGAAACACGCAGTAGAGCGCTAAGAAGTTGAAGTCGAGAGCCCGGCAAATCTTAATCAATCGTTTGTCTCGATTGTGTCGCTCTCCAGTATGCGGTTTATATGCTGTTGAGGAACGCCTATACGGCGCCCAAACTCGGTTTTAGTGATACCTAATTCCTTGAGTTTGTCCTCAATAGCTTGTCCTATGTGGACTTCTTTTAACTAGACGGTCATGGTTATATATTAAACATCAAACTGCTATTGTTGGGACAGTTGCAAAAACATGTGTTTGGCAGGGGGATGGATGGTGGTCGGCTTGCCGACCCCGCGCAAGTAGCGCAGTCCGGGGATATCGGCTTGCCGATTGTCCCCGGGCTGGGTAAAAACGCGTCAGGCGACGCGCTTCGGCTTGCCGAAGCTTTCAAAATCAAACAATTATGCTTATCCAACGAGAAAGGGCACAAACCTTTGCTTGTGGGAGGAGTCGCCGACCACATCCACTTTTTGCGGAGCATGAGCTTGAAACCCAAAGCCGTTTCTTGACGAGTATGACCGTTTGTTGA
>CAZLSW010000056.1:0-22074 GCA_964562375.1 uncultured Muribaculaceae bacterium
TGTAGAGGTCGATGATGTGGATACCGTTGCGCTCCATGAAGATGTAAGGAGCCATGGCAGGATTCCATTTCCTTTTCAAGTGGCCGAAGTGGCAACCTGCCTCAAGAAGTTGGTCAAATGTGGGTGTTGACATTTTTTGTTTGGTGGTTGTTTACGTTCTTTTTGAATATCAATCGTGGGGTAGGGAACGTGTCCATCGCCGCGATTTAGATGCTAAACACAGATATATAATATTAACGCTTGCTGAACTGGAAGCGCTTGCGAGCCTTGGGCTGGCCGGGCTTCTTGCGCTCAACGACGCGGGGGTCGCGGGTCATGAAGCCTTCCTTGCGCAGGGCGGGCTTGTCCTCGGGATTGATTTTCACCAGGGCGCGGGCGATAGCCAGACGCAGAGCCTCGGCTTGGCCTTTGTAACCGCCACCGTCGAGGTTGACCTTGATGTCGTATTTCTCGGAGCAGTCGAGGGTGGTGAGGGGTTGCTTCACGATGTACTGGAGGATCGACGAGGGGAAGTATACGTCCAAGGGGCGCTTGTTGATGGTGATCTCACCGTTGCCTTCCTTTACGATCACGCGGGCGATGGCGGCTTTGCGGCGGCCGATTGCATTTACTGTTTCCACTGCTTCAATTATTTAACTTTGTTGATGTCGATTTGCTTGGGGTTCTGAGCCTCAAAAGGATGCTCGGGACCGTTGAACACGTGCAGGTTGCCCAGGAGGGTGCGGCCAAGACGGTTCTTGGGGAGCATGCCCTTCATAGCGCGGAGGAACAGGGGGTGGTAACCGGCCTTGATGGTTTTGTTCTTCGACTTGGCCATCAGGCGAGTGGGGGTGGTAGCGCGCTGGCCGCCGGGGTAACCGGTGAACGACAGGTACACTTTGTCATCCCATTTCTTGCCGGTGAGCTTCACCTTGTCGGCGTTGATGATCACTACGTTGTCGCCGCACTCCACGAAGGGGGTGTAGCTTGCTTTGTGCTTGCCGCGCAGGATTTTGGCTACCTGCGAGCAAAGACGGCCGAGCACCTGGTCGGTCGCGTCGATTAAAACCCACTCGCGCTCTACCGATTGAGCGTTGGGAGCTTGGGTTTTGTAGCTTAAAGTATCCACTTCTTAAATCTTTAATTAATAGTTAATTACAGTTGGCTTTTCACCGCAAAACGCTCGGCCAAAAGCGTTTTGTGCTACGGGCCGGGTATTAATTTGGATATAATCGGACTGCAAAGGTACAACTTTTCCCGCTAATTTACAACACTTTCCGAAAATTTTCTTTCCCCGAAATCATTCAACTCCCTGAGCACAACCCACTGGAGCCCCAAATGCTCCCATACATCCTAATTACCGAGGGCCGATCCCCTAACCACTAACCACTAACCATTAACCACTAACCACTCACCACTCCCTAAAATGCCTCGCCGACGGCGAAGAGGATGCCGGAGGTGTGCTGCCCGAAACCGTAGTCGATGCGAGCGTTGACGTTGTGCTTGATCTCGAAGCGCACCCCCACGCCGAAGTTGTGGAGCCATTCGGGGCGGATGTCGCGGTTGGTGTAATTGCGTATAGAGGAGAAGACGGTGGCTCCACCTACCCAGGCGGTGAATCCCAGGCGTCGCCAAACATGCTGTCGCAGTTCGATTTGCGATGCCACCTGGTTGTTGTCGATGTAGGAGCCCATGTAGTAGCCGCGCATGCGTATTCCGTCGCTGGCCACCATCTCGCGCATGGTCCACGGTGCGTGGGAGGTTTGGATCACCGAGTAGAAATCGTAGGCGAGCACCGAGCCTCGCCATAGCCGCTTGTACACATTAAATATAATAGTGTGTCGGAAGAACGATGCGGGAGCCGAGCCGAAATGCTTCCAGAAAAACATCGGCTTGTAGGCCAAGTGCCACCCTCGGGTGGGGGTGACGAGGTTGTCGCGGGTGTCAAATTCCATCGACACGCCAAATCCGGTGACGTAATACTGGTGGCGCTCCCCGAGCATGTAGGCCAGATTATCAATGTTGCGGGCATCGGTGTAGTCGCAACGCAGTTGAGGACCGAAGTAGAAGATACGGGCCAAGTGGCGGATGTACTCCACTTGGAGGTCGATTTGGCGTCGGTCGTATTTCGATTTGGGATTCTTGGCTGTCTCCTCGGAATTTAGACCCCAGAAATCGAGACGCTTGCGGTATAATTCAAGTTTGTAGCTGAGGCGTGATTTTCCATCGGGGAAGATATTGTTGCCCTTAAACGTGAGCACATAGAAGCCGTTGAGGGAGCAATTGATCGACGCAAACACGTCGGAAGGTTGCAGGATGGAGTCTTGGCGGTTGATACGGTAAAGGCCTGTAGCCATTGCTCCGATGCCGAATGAGGCCTCGCGGGTGTAGCTCGGGGAGAGGCCGAAGCTCATGTCGAATCGTTTCTCGTGGGTACGGTCGATGTTGCCGCGAATCAGGGAGGAGAGATATTGGCGGAGCCACGATGGTGTGGGACGTAGCAGCCCGATGGAGTCGGCATATTGGGTTTTGGTGGTAATATGTTCCGGTGGCTGGGCCATGTGAATGCCGGTGACCGAGGTTCCCAGCTCGATTTCTGGGGTGGGGTTGAGAAGCTTGACTACCTTGCGCACGGACAAAGCGGAATCCACCACGGCCTCGGTCGTAGGTGGATTCTTGCGCTTTTTTACTTTGGCTGGTTTTCCCGCAGCCAGTGTCGAAAGGGGTAAAAAGCTGATTATTAATGTGATGAACAGTAGCTTTCGGGTCATTCCTTATCCTTGTCCTGGGCGGGGGAGAGGTCGTGGGGAATCGGGGGCATGTTTTTGGGGTAATTAGGTGTCTCGCTGGGGCTTTCTTGGGGATGATCGGCTGAAGGGGTGGCGACGGTATCGCCGTCCGAGGCCTCAGTTTTAGCGTCCGATGACTTTTCGGAACCTTCGCTGATGGCTTTTTGGTCCTCTTGATCCTTTCGGGCGGCAAGGATTTCGTCGGTGCGGGATACCCATGGACGTTTGCCGAAGATTCGCTCCACGTCCTCGGTGAAAATCACCTCGCGGTCGATGAGCACTTGAGCCAATTGGTTGTGTCCGGCGGCATGCTTGAGCAGGATTTCCTTGGCGCGAGCGTATTGCTCGTTGATGATGCGGAGCACCTCCTCGTCGATTTCGCGTGCGCGCTCGTCGGAGTAGGGCTTGGAGAACCCGTAATCTTGCCCAGTGGAGTCGTAGTAGGAAAGATTGGGAAGCTTGGGGCTCATGCCGTAGTAAACGACCATGGCGTAGGCTTGCTTGGTGACGCGCTCGAGGTCGTTGGCGGCTCCTGTGGAGATGCGGCCAAGGAATAGCTCCTCGGCGGCACGTCCGCCCAGGGTGGAGCACATTTCGTCCAAGAGTGCTTGTGTGGGGGTGATTTGTCGCTCCTCGGGTAGATACCAGGCCGCTCCGAGGGCCTTGCCACGGGGAACGATTGTAACCTTAATGAGGGGATTGGCGTATTGCAGGTGCCAGGAGATTGTGGCATGGCCAGCCTCGTGCACGGCGATGGAGCGTTTCTCCTCGTCGGTGGTGATTTTGGTGCGTTTCTCCAATCCGCCGATAATGCGGTCAACGGCATCAATAAAGTCTTGGCGGTCAACGGCTTTCTTGTTGTGGCGAGCGGCGATAAGGGCAGCTTCGTTGCACACGTTGGCGATATCGGCACCCGAGAATCCCGGGGTTTGGCGGGCGAGGAGATCGACATCGACCGAGTCGTCGGTCTTGACGTTGCGCAGGTGGACGTTGAAGATGGCCACGCGGTCGTTCAAGTCGGGGAGCTCGACGTAGATTTGTCGGTCGAAACGGCCGGCGCGAAGCAATGCCTTGTCGAGGATGTCGGCGCGGTTGGTGGCGGCGAGGATGATGACGCCCGAGTTGGTGCCAAAGCCGTCCATCTCGGTCAACAATTGGTTGAGGGTGTTCTCGCGCTCGTCGTTTGCGCCCATGTTGGGGTTCTTGCCACGGGCGCGGCCCACGGCGTCGATTTCGTCGATGAAGACGATACAAGGTGCTTTCTCCTTGGCCTGACGGAAGAGGTCGCGCACACGCGACGCGCCCACGCCCACGAACATCTCCACGAAGTCGCTACCCGACATCGAGAAGAACGGCACGTTAGCCTCGCCTGCCACAGCCTTGGCTAACAAGGTTTTACCGGTGCCGGGAGGTCCCACAAGCAGGGCGCCCTTTGGTATTTTGCCGCCGAGGTCGGTATAGCGCTGGGGGTTCTTCAGGAACTCCACAATCTCCTCAATCTCAGTTTTGGCCTCGGAGAGACCTGCCACATCCTTGAAGGTGACCTTGATAGGGCCGTCCTTGTCGAATATCTGAGCCTTGGATTTGCCCACGTTGAACACGCCACCCGAGCCTCCGTCGCGCCCCGACATGCGTTTCATCATCCAGAACCAGAACAAGATAATCAGGATCACGGGACCGAATGTCCACAACAGGGAGAACATATCGGAGCTCTTTTCATATTGCACGTCGCCGGTGAACACGCCCTCGGCTTTCCATTGGTCGATTTGCTTTTGCAGATAGTCGGCCGATGCGATATCGGTGGCGATTCGGGCTTCTTGTCCCGAATCGCGGGTGTACTGGCTCTCGTGGAACATGTTGGAGGCCATGTCCTCGGTAAGGATACCCTCGGCCACGTTCTTTTTGGAGTTGATGATGATTTTCTTGACGCCGCCTTCGGTGACGCATTTCTCAAACTGGCTATAGCTTACCTCTTTCGTAATCGAGTTGTTGTCGAGGTAGAACACGCCGAGCAGGAACAGTATCAGGATGGCGTACATCCAATAGATACTGAATTTTACTGTGGGCTTCTTTTTCAACGGGGGCATATTGGGTGGAAGTGGTTAACGGTAAGTGGTGAGTGGTGGCTGGTGAGTGACCGCCGCGGCAAACCGCGGGGCACGGTGGGTGGTGAGTGACCGCCGCGGCAAACCGCGGGGCACGGTGGCGGGGGTTTAGTCGAGGTCGGGGATTTCGGTGATGACGGCGTCGCTCCACAGGTCCTCGAGGTCGTAAAGCTGGCGGAACTCGGGCTGGAACACATGCACCAGGGTGTCGCCGTAGTCGATGACAATCCATTGGGCGTTGCGGTAGCCGTCGTAGTTGTAGGGCTTTTGGCCAGAGTGTTCTTGGACATATTCGCGCACGGAATCGGCGATGGCCGACACTTGCATGTTGCTTTGTCCTTGGCATATGATGAATCGGCGCACAGGTGCGCTTTCGATAGCGTCAAGGTCCACCACGGTGATGTCGCGGCCCTTGCGCTCTTGGATTCCCTCGATAATCAATTGCTTAAGATCAGCTTCTTTCGTCATTGTGAGTTGAAACGTGGTTTTAACGTGCAAAGTTAATGAATTTTTTCGGAATAGCGGCAAGTGCTATATCTTAGTAACAACTACCAAGTAAAAAAGGTTAAAATTATTCGTATCGGATGGCGGTGGTGGGGGAGACGCGGGAGGCGGCCGTGGCGGGGAGGAGCAACACGGCGGCTCCGATGATTAGCACGGCAATGTTCAACGCCCCGAGGACAAGCCAGGGGAAGGCGATTGGTACCGCCGTGAGGTAGTAGCTTGCGGGATCAAGAGGCACTATTTCCCAGAAATATTGTGCGGCGGCTAATCCCATGCCGAGGATGTCGCCTACAATTAGACCGACAACTACGATTCTCAACGTAAGGTATATAAACACCGATTGAATTTGCGCCGAGGTGGCTCCCATGGCTCGGAGAATGCCAATAGTGCGCACTCGCTCCAAAATGAGGATGAACAGGCATGAAACGAGGGTAAACACTGCCACGGCTCCCATAAGGATCAGTATCACAACCACATTGGTGTCCAAGAGCGACAGCCAGTTGAAGTAGAGGGCGCCGGTCTCGAGGGCTGTGGTGACTGTAAGCAGTCGACCTTGAGTGCGGCCTTGGATGTAGGCCTCGTAGAGGTTTTGACTCACTTGCTCGGCCACAGCGTCGATACTGTCAAAGGGCACTCCAACCAATTCAATGCGGGTGCCTTCTCCTGGCTCTAATCCGCTCACTTTCTGAAGTATAGCCAAAGGGACGAAGCACACGGCCTTGTCGTAATCGCCAAAGTGGGTGTTGAACACTCCCGCTATACTCATTCGTCTTACCCTGAGACTCTCGCCGTTGAAAAAACAAGCGTCCACCTTGTCGCCGGCCTTCAGTTGGAGAGCCGCGGCTGAGATGTCGGAGAGCAGGAGCCAATTCTCAGCGTCGTCGGCCGGCATTTCCCCTTGGGTTAACGATGAATGGATGAATGTCCAATCATGTTGTGGAGAGTAGGCGCGAAAGTTGATCCCCAGGAAGTTGTCGGGGGTCTTCAAGACTCCAGGCTGGGTGAGCGAAAGAGTGGGGGAGTACTCCGGGGCGATGGTCGTAACGAGCTGGAGGTCAGAGTGGTTGACTGGCGAGGGAATGAGGTTGCCCTCATAGTCGTAATTAGTCACGGGAGTTACCGCCACTGCGGACTCATACCCCAATACCTTGTCGCGAATGCCCTGCTTGAATCCCACGACGATGGTGATGGACAAAATCATAATCACCACGGCGAGAGCCACACCCACCGTGCCGAGAACGACGCTCATCTCCCCTTGCAGGCGCATGCGGCGAGCCAGAAACAGGGGAAGATTCATAGCAGGGCTGAAAATGGGGTTAGACCGTGCGGCCGGGGTAGGCCTCAAGAGCTTTGCGGAGCACCACGAGGGCGTGTTGCAAGTCCTCCTTGCACAGCACGTAGGCCATGCGCACCTCGTTGCGCCCAACGCCAGGAGTGGTGTAGAAGCCCGATGCCGGAGCCATGAACACCGTTGCGCCCTCATACTCGAATTCGCTCAAGCACCAGGCGCAGAACTTGTCGGCATCGTCCACGGGGAGCGACACCACAGTGTAGAAGGCGCCCATCGGGATAGGGGAGTAGCACCCGGGGATACGGTTCAACCCGTCGATAAGGAACTTACGGCGCTCCACATATTCATTGTAGGTGCCCAGCATGTAGTCCTCGGTGGCGTCGATCGAAGCCTCGGCTACAATCTGGCCCAACAGGGGCGGTGACAGACGTGCTTGGCAGAATTTCATCACGTTGGCTTTCAGCTCCTTGTGCTTGGTGATAATCGCGCCGATACGGATGCCGCACTCGCTGTAACGCTTCGACACGGAGTCAATCAGTACCACCTGATTCTCAATTCCTTCCAAGTGGAAAGCCGAGATGTAGGGTGCGCCCGTGTAGCAGAACTCGCGGTACACCTCGTCGGAGAACAGGAACAGGTCGTATTTCTTTACGATATCGCGGATGCGGTCCATCTCGCGTTGTGTGTAGAGGTAGCCCGTTGGATTGTTGGGGTTACAGATGAGGATGCCCTTGGTGCGAGGAGTGATCAGTTTCTCGAATTCCTCTAAGGGGGGCAGAGCGAAACCGGTATCGATTGACGACGGCACGGTTACAATCTTGGCCCCGGCCGAGATTGCGAAGGCCATGTAATTGGCGTAAGCCGGCTCGGGCACTATGATCTCATCGCCGGGGTCGAGGCAAGCCATGAAGGCGAACAATACGGCTTCCGAGCCACCTGTGGTGACGATAATATCCTCCACACCCACATTAATGTTGAAACGATGGTAGTATTTCTCCAGCTTCTGGCGCAGAGAGAGCAATCCTTCCGAAGGGCTGTATTCCAACACCTTGCGGTCGATATGCTTCAGGGCCTCCAGCCCCTCGGGGGGAGTGGGCAGGTCGGGCTGACCGATATTGAGGTGATAAACCTTTGTGCCACGGGCTTTGGCTTGATTGGCCAGTGGCACGAGTTTGCGTATAGGTGATGCGGGCATTACCTGCCCGCGTTGTGATATCTTAGGCATTGTACTTTTATTTGGAACGGGGGAGGACCTTGACCTCCAATTTTTCGTAGGCGCGTTCGGCCTTGGCGCGAGCCTCATCGACCGTGTCGGCCGACGCGAGGATTACGCCCATGCGGCGGTGACCCTTAATCTCGGGCTTGCCGAAGATGCGCATTTGGGTGTTGGGCTCGGCCAGGACGTTCTCCAAGTTACCGAGGATGATTTGATCGGTGTCGCCCTCAACCACTACGGCGCGCGAGGCTCCGGGGGTATGGAGCGTAATGGTGGGGACGGGAAGTCCCAAAAGCGCTCGGGCGTGCAGGGCAAACTCGCTCATGTCTTGGGTGATCATCGTTACCATGCCGGTGTCGTGGGGACGGGGGGATACCTCCGAGAAAATCACCTCGTCGCCTTTTACGAACATCTCCACGCCGAAGATTCCGTAGCCACCAAGGGCGTCGGTCACCTTCTTGGCGATCTCTTGGGCTTTCTCAAGGGCTTCGGGAGCCATCGGCTGAGGTTGCCAAGAGTAACGGTAGTCGCCCTCCACTTGGATATGGCCGATAGGGGCACAATAAGTAGTCCCGGAGACGGAACGCACCGTCAACAGGGTGATTTCGTAGTCGAAAGGTACAAATCCCTCCACAATCACGCGGCCGGCACCCGCGCGGCCTCCCATTTGGCTCTCCTCCCAAGCGTGCTCAACATCGGCCTGGGATTTAACGGTGGTTTGACCATGGCCCGAAGAGCTCATGATGGGCTTTACAACGCAGGGAATGCCAATCTCTTCGATGGCTTTGAGGTATTCCTCCTTGGTGTCGGCGAAACGGTATTTGGAGGTTGGGACGCCCAGTGTTTCGGCTGCCAAGCGACGTATACCCTCGCGGTTCATTGTCAAGCGAGCGGCAGTGGCTGTGGGGGTGACGTGGTAGCCTTCTTTCTCCAAGGCTACAAGCTCGTCGGTGGCAATAGCCTCTACCTCGGGGATTATATGGTCGGGGCGCTCAAGCTCAATCACGCGGCGTAATTCCTTGCCGTCGAGCATGTTGATAACGTGGCTACGGTGGGCAACCTGCATCGCCGGGGCACCCGCGTAACGGTCGCATGCTACTACCTCTACGCCCATGCGTTGGAGCTCCAGAGCAACTTCTTTACCTAACTCACCGCTACCGAGGAGGAGCGCTTTGCGACCTACAGGGGTCATCACCGAGCCGATTTCTGCCATTTCTAATTACTAATGTGTGGGGTTTTTATTTTTGACCGCGAAGTTACGGAAAATACCTGTAAAAGCAAAATCAAGGGTGATTCTCGAATTTTCGAATACACGAATGCACGAATGCACGACAGGGCGAAAAGCCGAATGGACGATGGTTAGTGGATGATGTCGCCCAAGTTGAGATTGAGGTTGAGCATGAAGGTGGTGGCTCCGGTGTGGGGTTGCGCCAGGGCGATACCCACGGCGAATTTCCTCACGTTCAAGCCGGCGGCCAGGGAGAATCCCGAGAGGAACGAGCGCGAGTAGGTGTTCATGTCGGTGCGGGTTTTGTAATTGTAGCCCAATGCGATGTACATGCGGTCGTTGGGTGTCCAGTCGGCGCCAAACACAAGGTGACGGAACAGGTTGGACCCGAACGAGTCCTTGGTTCCCGGGGCCTCGGCCTCGGTGCCGTCGCCGCCGTCGTAATAGGGAAGATGCCACTTCGTCAGGTTCCACGCCGTCACCGACAAACGGATAGGCACAGTGCCGAACGATTGCGACCACCCAAGGCGGATGTCGAACGGCAAGCGCTCGTAAGTGTTGTCGAAGCGCTTGATCTGGCCGCCGGCGTTGGCCACAACTACCGACAGCGACAGGTCGTGCTCATCGTCGTAATAGTTGATACCCAGGTCGGTACCCAGAGCCATGGCCGTGTACTGCTCATAGGAGGAGTAAATCCACTTGAGGTTAATACCGCCGCGCAGGCGGTCGGTGATGTCGTGGGAGTATTTGCCGTTGACAATCACGTCCTTAGGGGAGAATGTGCCTGTGATGTTGCCGTACTCGTCGGCGGCCTTCATGTCGCCGTAACCCATGTATTGGATGCCCACACCCCACGCGGCGCGCTCGCCGGCCGAATGGGCGAAATGGACGCCCGCGAAGTTCGACTCGCCCACATAGCGCATGTAGCTGATGTTGGTTTGCATCGACATCTCGGGGCCCAGCAGGGCAGGGTTTTGGTCGGTCGTGGCGATATCGTCCTCGACAGTGGTTATGTTGACCCCTCCCAAGCCGTATATACGGCTCGAGGAGGTGATATTCAGGAAATCGTAGGCCGTTGTGCCGTCCTGCGCCACCGCCGTCGAGGCGATGGCCGACACCGCGGCGGCTATCATTGTTCGCTTCAGATTCATTCTTCCCTATAAACGCAAAAATCGGGATAGTATTGCATTTTACGATTTTTAACGATATATTTCGTTAACATTTAAGAATAAATGCCGACCTTTGACAAACGTGGGCAGTGCGGCTCATCACAGATAGCGAATTAAATCAATCAGTAAACTAAATAATCAATCCACTAAACACCTTAAAAATTATGAAGAAACTTTTACTCACATGCTTGGGCTTGCTGTCCCTGGGCCTGACGGCTGGGGCGTCAACCCAGTACAAGCTTGTCACATCGTTAGATAACATCGAGACTGGCAAGGAGTATGTTATGGCCTACAGCGCTTCTCCCACAGCCGAGGATGCTACCTGTATCGCAAGCGGTGATTGGTATTCCACCCATAAGTTCATCACAGCGATAACGAGTGTTGCCTGCCCTAATGGTGTGATTACGTTGGACGACGATTCCAGCGTTGTGCCTGTTACAATTGAGGCTGGTACGACATCGGGATCTTACGCTATTAAATTGAATGGTTACTACATTAGTGTCACTGGCATTGCCAATAACAGCTTGGCGAATGAAACTGATTTGGCTGCTACATGCGACCTTTCATTTTTGTCGATGGATGGCAACTACCAAATCAAGATGAACCCTGTAACCAATGGCAATAGCGGGGCATGCCTTTTCCAGTGCAATGCTAATAATGGTCAGGAGCGTTTCTCCAATTACAAAACCGGCGCACAGAAGAACATCCAACTGTTCAAAAAAGTAGTTTCCGGTGAAGTAGAGGCCCCCCAATTCACACCCGCTGGTGGCACCTATTACGAGACACAAAGCGTGACAATCACGTGCTCAACCGATGGTGCAACGATTGAATATTCATTTGACGAAACAAATTGGACTGCTTATACTGAGCCTGTATCGGTATCATCATCTTGCACTCTTTACGCTCGCGCTACCTTGAATGGGGTGACCAAGACCAACTCGGCCACTTATGTTATTACCACCATTCCCGAGGTAAGCTCTATCGCCGACATGTACGAGAAGATGGGTCGCCCCGCCACCAATGGGGACGAATCCGATGAGTTCATCGTTAACTTCGACGCTGTTGCTACCATGGTCTCGGGAAACAATAAGTACATCTACGATAACCAAGGTGGTTACGGCATGATTTACAAGTCGTTCACATGCGAGGCCGGTCAAGTGATCAAGGGTGGTTATCACGCTACGATCAAAAATTTCCGCGGTTTGCTCGAGATTATCCCTGTTACTACTCCTACTGTAGAGGATGGAGGCACGATCCCTGCTCCCAAGGTGCTCGCTGCTAATGAAATCACTACCGACAACCAGGGTATCTACGGTGTGATAAATGGTGTGGTGTACGCTGAGGAAACTCCCTCTACCGCCACTTCATTTACTGGCACCGTTGATGGAACGGAAATTACGTTCTACAATACTCTCCTTCTTGATGCACAAAACGCTGGTACCTACAACGTTACTGGTATTATCTCGGTTTACGATGCAGCTCAATTCATCGTGATGGAATATGAGGATGTAACCCCCGAGGAAACCAAATGTGCTGATCCTGTATTTACTCCCGAACAGGGCGAAGTTGTCGCTGGCACAGTAGTTACTGTTACTTGCAAGACTGAGGACGCTACCTTCGTTTACACCATCAACGATGGCGAGGTGCTTACCGCGGCATTCCCCTTCACTTATACCGTAACCGAGGATGTAGTAATCGAAGGCTACGCCACCAAGACCGGTCTTGAGGACAGCGATGTAGTTACCGCTGCTTACACTGTGGTTACAGCTGTTTCTGATGTGTTTGTATCGGCAAGCTGCACCGATGTTGAGGGCGTAACCATTACCAATCAGGATCCCTCAGCCGACCTGCCTTCGTCGGGCGGTTCCTCGGCTACACTCAACTGCGTTGACAAGACCTTTGAAGGATCTACTTGTGACTTGCAATTCCAATATGTAACTGGTGGTTCTTATTCATGCGTGTTCACCGACGGCCTCCGCTGGTATAAGAACCAGACTTTCACAGTAACTCCCCATACTGGCTACACTATCCTTGGTGTCGAGATTAACACCACCGCTCAGAGCTACGTGCAAAGTATTACTGTCAACCTCTATGACTCCACAACTGAGCAATATGTTGCCGCAAGCGAGGCTTGCGTTCTCGACAAGACAAACAATATGATTACTTGGACGGGTGAGGTTGCCAAGAACCAGGCTATTCAAGCTGTGTCAAGTGCTCAGATTCGCCTCAACTATATCAAGGTGACGACTACCGACGGTAGCGATGGCGTGAGCGATATCGTTGTTGACAATGACGTGAACGCTCCTGTTGAGTACTACAATCTGCAGGGTATCCGCGTGGCTAATCCCGCCGCTGGTCAGCTCTTGATTCGCCGCCAAGGAAACAACGTTTCTAAAATCCTGTTTTAATAGGCCCCCACCCCCCCGAAACGGGGGCTTCCTTAGATAACGGAACCCTTAATAGCCCCGCTTGGTGAATGCCTGGCGGGGTTTTTCTTCACGACCGCAGCGGCGAACCGCGGGGCGCGTGGCT
Source organism: uncultured Muribaculaceae bacterium (assembly GCA_964562375.1). Lineage (GTDB taxonomy): Bacteria > Bacteroidota > Bacteroidia > Bacteroidales > Muribaculaceae > JAJPXC01. Next base: position 12,814 of record CAZLSW010000056.1, read on the forward strand.
TGGACGGCTATTTTTGCTAATTGCTATCCAGATCGGGGGGAATACGGCGGGAGAGGAAAGCGCAAACCACGATCAGGGCCGTGAGCAGCAGGAAAGCGATAGCGGTGGAGTGGAGGATGTCGCCAAGACCCACCAACGGTGATACGATGGCACCGAATATGTAGCCGGCGATGCCAAGGATTGACGATGCCTCTCCGGCTTGTGTACGTCCCTCATTCATCGACAATGTGTTGGTGACGGTGAAGATGAACCCCAAGCCGAAAAGGATGATGCACATAAACACTTCAAACAGCAGGAAACTCTTGACGTGCCATAACGCTATCGCCTGTCCTACCACTCCCACTACCAAGATGAACGTGCCTATCCAAGCCCCTCGCTTGAGTGGCTTGAACTTCATCGCCAGCATCGATGCGGCCATGATGAACAGCGAGTTGAAACCGATCACCAGTCCATACTGCGTCTGCGTCAATCCGTAATGTGTCTCCAAGATGAAGGGAGCGGCCGAGATGTAGGCGAACAGCAAGCCCAGCGATATCCCCTTGTAGGCTACATGCACCATGAACGGCCAATTCTTCAACAGGGTAGAATAGGCGGCGAATGAGCGCCAGTAGCTACCCTTGCTACGGCGGTCATTAGGCAACGTTTCGCGCATAAATGGCGTGAGAATCAACACTATGGCGGCAAACGCTGCCAATACCACAAATATCCCCTTCCACCCATAGGCATCGGCGGTAACACCACCCAGCACGGGAGCGGCCGCTGGAGCCATGCCGTTCACAGCGCCGATTATTGCCATTATCTTGGCCAGTTGTCGCCCTTGAAAGCGGTCGGCTGGCATCGATCGGCCAAGCAGGTAACCACCAGATGCGCCGATTCCTTGGAACAGTCGGCACCATATGAAAAATTCAATCGAGGGGGAAAAGATACTCACCACTGCACCCAAAATGAATACAATCAATGATCCGATCAGCACCGGTTTGCGCCCGATGTGGTCGCTTAGGGGACCGAGGAAGAGCTGCCCCACGGCCAAGCCGATCATGCCGGTGGTAAGTCCCATCTGAGCCGTTGACACCGACACGTGGAAGAACCGGCACATCGCGGGCAGCGCCGGGGTGAACATGTCGTTGACAAACGATCCCAAGGCACTGATCAGCACCACGAACGTCACGAACACCCACAACGGACGGAAGGAGTTGTTAGTTGTGAGTTGTGAGTTGTTAGTTTTTAGTTGTGAGTTGTTAGTTTTTAGTTGGGGAGTGGGCATACGGGTGTTGAAACTTTCTTATTATAACACCCAAAACGCCGGAATTGTTAAAGGAGGGAGTTGACCCACGAGGCCAGGGCTTTGCGCAGGTCGGCCGAGGGAGCGAGGGCACTGTTCACCATCACCACGGCCACCTTCTTGGGCTTCCCCTTGGCATCAAGGATATACCCGGCATAGCAGCGCACGCCAGTCATTGAGCCGCTTTTGAGCAGGCAACGTTTCTGCTTGGCTGCGGGATAGTCGCGCATCAGTGAGTTGGCCACGGGCATAACCTCAATGAAATCGGTACGCGAAGCCATCTGGAGCAACACTTTGCCCAATCCCTGTGGAGTGACACAATTGCTGCGAATCAGTCCGCTTCCGTCCTGAATACGGCAAGCGCCAAGGTCGGGCCACATCTTCAATTCCCGGTCGAGAGCCTCAGCCAGGGAGCCTTGGGAGAGAGCGCGCAAGGTGGCGTCGGCCATAAGGTTGTCGCTGCGCTTCAGCAGGGATCGGCACACCTCGCTCAATGTTGGCGACTGCCAGGTGATTCGCTTCAATGTATCGCCCTGACAAGCGCCGAAATGTAGCGTGGTAGGCAGTTTGATTCGGAATTTCAAGATGTTGCAAAAAAGCTGCTGAGGTTTGGGGTTGGACACGTCAATCGAGGCCTTGGCGGGCAATTTCCCCTTGACAATGAGCGTGGTGGATAGAGGGTCGCGCCATAGGTCGAAATCTTGGTCGGAGGGTTGGCGCAAGATGGAGAAATAGTTGGCAGGCTGAGTGATTTTTAGCGTTTTAAAGTTGAGGGTGAGCAGGTTGTCGTAATAGTTGAATCCTTGGAATGCGGCTCCGAAATCCCACGGCACGTCCTCAATCATCCATTGGGGTAGGGGCCCTGTGGGGGAGAAACGGCTGTCGCGGATGGTCACAGCCACTTTCTTCCAGCCCAATGCCTTGATAGTGGCCACGATAGTGTCGGTGAACCCGGGCTTTTGCAACAGGAACCGGCTGTCGAGCGTGGGGTCGCCTGAGGCGTTGATTACTACCGTGCCCTCGGTTTTGGAGCCTACGAAAGCTATAGAGGTTTTCCATCGCCAGTTGGCACCGAGTGTGCGCATGGCCGAGGCGCATGTGAGGGTTTTGAGGGTGCTGGCAGGGGTGAACGCCAGGGTGGCGTTGGATTGCTCGAGCACGTTGCCGGTAGCGACATCGGCCACCCAGCAACCCACAATGGCTCCCTTGCCGCAATTGGGAGCCGCCCAAGCGACAACTCCCACCACCAAGGCCACAATAGTAATATGTAAGCGTGTGAACATAGGCGGAGAAAAGTTAGAGCAGTTTTTGTTCCTCTGGGGTGAGACCTAGGATTTTAGCTACTTGTGATTTATCCATTCCTGTCTCAATGAATTTTCTGGCAGCGACCAATTGTCCTTCCGACCGTCCTTTTTCCACTCCCTTGGCGTATCCTTCGGCACGTTCTTTTTCAAGAGAATCCTGTTCACTCCATTTTTCCACGAGATAGCGTTGGTAAATGTTTTGTTCCTCCTTGGTCATCTTATCAAAGGCCAAAATTTTCTTTGCCCGGATTAATCCTTTGTTCTTGGTATTGGGAGATATGCGGCCATTTTTGATGTAGTCCATCCATTCTTCCAAGGGCGTACGGGCCAATTGGTTGAAGTTGTTGACCTTAAGAATATAATATTCTGGAAAGATTGTGTAGGAGTCGGATTGGTAAGCTGTGCGTTCGCGTTCCGAAACCTTTAACTCCTTGTTGCTGTGGAGCCCCAAGAGAGAAGTTTGCCCACGAAATACGTAATCATCCCCTCCTGTTCCGAGGTCAAAGTAGACGATCGCAATGGAATATACTTTGTGGATAATACCGTATTTGTCACCTATCGACACCTGCTCAACAACAGCCTTAGAGGCTCCATAAACCAGTCGTTGCATGAAATCCATCTCGAAGATGTTTTGCACCTCTATAATGATGATTTCATCTTTATGGTTACGCGCCTTTATATCGACGATGTTGCTTTTATCATAGGGTGAATATCGGTTGCTCTCACTTTCGAGTATTTCGATGATTTTCACCTCCTCATTCAGTAGAGCAGAAAGAAAGCCTTCGAGCACTTCGAAGTTGGCCTTGTCGCGCAGTAACCGTTTCAAGGCCCAGTCAAATCGCAAGTATGATTGGTCGGGTGCCATAATCATGTTGTTTTAGGAGTCTCCACAAAGATAATCCTTTTTTTTAAAACAACAAAATCGGGGGAAGGTTGTGGTTACAGGGGAATGTAGGCGTCAAGACGACAGAGGGTGAGGGCCAAATCTCGCTCGAGGGTGAGAAGCTGCTGGTGGGCTTGGAGGAAGTAGGCCGATTCCTGGAGGTAGTCGAGGAGCGACATCTCGCCACCGTCGAGTGCCATTTTAAGCAACCGAGGGAGGTCGGACGAGTAGAGTGTGGCGCGGTATTCCTCACAGTCCTGGTTGAGTTGACGGGCACGAGCAAACTGAGATTTTACGCGCTGAACGAGCAGGTCGCGCTCGGTGTCGGAGGCCAGCTGGTCGGCTTTCAATTGGGCTTTGGCTGCTTTAACTTTGGAACGGGACGACCACAAGGGCACGCTCACCCCCACCGCCACCCCGTTAAAGCTATAGCCGTCTTCATTGGCGTAGCGGTAGCCCAGGCTCCAAGAGGGGAGCGAGGAACGTTGTTCCACCTCCAGGCGGGTGTTGGCCAACAACTCTTGGGCTGTGTTGAGTTGTAGCATCGCATCGTATTTGGTGGCGTAATATAGCCATGTTTCCAGCGACTCATCGGAATAAGAAGGGCCTGATTCTGGACCTTCCATATTGGGGTAAACGGTTGTGGTGGAGATGGATGCCCAGTCGTAATCGGGGCAGAATGCCATTAAAGCGGTCAATGCCTCCTCGCGGGCATTGCGGGCCTCGATCACTTCTCGGCGAACGTTGAGTTGCTCCAGTTCTATCTTCTTGAGGTCGAGCAGGGTGGTGTGGCCCGACTCCCGTCCACGTTGGTAGGCCCTGTGGAGATCTTCATAGGTGGCGGCAATGGAATCGAGGAGGGCAAGTTGGCGATTTTGGTAGGTGAGCTCAACCATAAGGTCAATGGCGCGCAGTCGTAGATTCTGATAATCGGCCGCTGTCGACCAATAGGCTACCCATCGCAGAGCCTCAGCCTCCCTCGAGCGGGCTGAGTATACACCTGGCCAATCGAAGGATTGGGTAATTCCAAAGTCGAGCTTGTGTCCAGCCTCGGATTTGTTGCCCCATTTGTATTCAAATTCCACCTCTGGGTCGGGCAAGCGGTTGAGTGTCTGGATATTGGCGTATTCGGCCGTGTATCGCTCGCGGGCCAATTTCCCCTCGGGCGACTTGTCGAGTATCTCTTCAACGGTGTGGGCGTTCCAAGCTGCCGCCGCAACAGGAAGCATTGCGGCCACAATCAAGTTAATAATTCTCATTTACTCAACTTTTTACGGTTGCACATATAGAAAATCACAGGCACAATCAGCAGGTTAAGCAACGTGGAGGTAATCAATCCGCCAAGTATCACGATAGCCAGCGGTGCCTGAATCTCGTTGCCGGGCTGGCCTCCACGTAGGGCTAACGGCAACAGGGCCAAGGCTGAAGTCAAGGCCGTCATGATGATGGGGTTGAGGCGATCGAGCGAGCCCTGCAGAATCAAGCGGCGCAAGCGCTCGAGGTTGAGCACCGAGCCTTTTCCCTCTTGAGCCTCAGCGGCTTGCGCAAGGGCAATGTATCGGTTGATCAACAGCATGCCGTTGCGGGTGGAGATGCCCAAAAGGGAGATGAAACCGATGATTGCGGGGATGTTGAGCTCCGACCCCGTCAAGGCCAGCAGCCACACGCCACCAATCATCGCCAGTGGCATATTTACCAAGATAATTAACGCCAAATCAATGCGTTGGAACTCATGGTAGAGCAACAAGAAGATAATTACCAATGCTCCGAGCGAAGCCCACAGTAGGGTGCGTGAAGCTCTGGCCTCACTCTCGAATTGGCCTCCATATTCCACGTAATAACCCGAGGGAATGTCCAATTCGGCGATCTCATGCTGAATCTCGTTGACGGTGGAGCGTAGGTCACGACCTTCCACGTTGGCCGAGATGACGATGCGGCGCGAGACGTTCTCTCGGTTAATGGTGTTAGGTCCCGAGGAAACCACCACGTCGGCCACGTCGCTCAGTTGGACGGGACCGCGCGGGGTGTCAATCATCAGCGAGGAGATGCCCTCCACGCTGCCCGAGTGGGTGTCATCAACCTTTACCACCAGCGACACGGGGAAACCGTCCTCGTATACTTGCGATACCTCCTTGGAGGCTAACGCCACGTTTACGGCTTGGGTGAATTGTTGGATAGTCACGCCATAGCGTGCGAGAATCGCGCGGCGGGGACGTATGTCGAGTTGCGGTCGTTCAATCTGCTGCTCGATGTTGGCATCCACTACGCCCTCTACGCCTTGAATCTTGCCTCGTATCTGGTTGCCAAGGCGAATGAGCGTGCCTAGGTCGGAACCAAACAGCTTGATGGCGATCTGGGCCTCGGTGCCCGATAGCATGGCGTCAAGACGGTGGGAAATGGGTTGGCCAATCTCTATGTTGGCCCCGGGAATCGTGCCGAGTTTCTCGCGTAGCTCCTTCACCACTTCTCCACGGGAGCGTCCCTCAAGGCGATAAGGTGCTTCAATCTCACTCACGTTCACGCCCAATGAGTGCTCGTCCAATTCAGCGCGACCCGTCTTGCGGGCTACAGTCTTGACCTCGGGAACTGATAAAATCAGCTCTTCGGCCACACGCCCCACGTGATCGCTCTCCTCCAAGGATATTCCGGGCAGTGTCGACACGTTGATGGTGAACGAACCCTCGTTGAACGCCGGCAAGAACCCGCGTCCAAGGGTAAACAACAGCCCCACGGCTGAGAGGAACAACGCCACTGTAACCCAAATGAGCAACTTGCGATGGGGAAACGCCAATTTGTCCAACACCTTTTTGTAGAACGCCGACAAATGCCTTCCCACCCACGGCTCTTTGCTGAAAGCCTTGAGCGCCTTTTCGCTACCCATTAGATAGGAGCACAAAATTGGTGTAATGGTAAGGGCTACAATCGTCGATGCCAGCAAAGCCACGATAAACGACACGCCCAGCGGTATCAGCATCCTCCCCTCCATGCCCGAGAGAAAGAAGAGGGGAAGGAAGCTGGCGATGATGATCAGCGAGGAGTTGAAGATGGGCATTCTCACCTCGGTGGAGGCTCGGTACACCACGGCTAGCACGCTCTGTCGTTCCTTGGGAGGCAAAGGGGCGTTGCGGCGTAGGCGCTTGTACACATTCTCCACATCCACAATCGCATCATCCACCAGTGAGCCAATAGCGATGGCGATACCGCCCAGGCTCATCGTGTTGATAGTGAAGCCCATGACGTGCAATAACAGCACTGTGATGATAATCGACAACGGCAAAGCAATCAACGAGATTAGGGTCGTGCGCAAGTTCATCAGGAAGAAGAAGAGCACCACGATTACCATCAGAGCGCCCTCGAAGAGCGATGTCTGCAGATTGGAGATGGAGCGGTCGATGAAGTCGGCCTGACGGAAGATATCGGTGGATATGGTCACGTCCTTTGGCAGGGTAGGGGCAAGGTCGGCCAGCGACTGGTCAATCTTTTGGGTGAGGTCGATGGTGCCCACGGCTGGTTGCTTGGTGACAGTAATCAAGACAGCAGGCTTTGCCTCATGGGAGGCTACACCTAAGCGGGGCGATTGGCTGCCTTCAGTGATAGTTGCCACGTCGGTCAGGGTGACAATAGTACCGTCATCCCGGGTTTTGATTACCGAAGCTCCCACCTCGTCGAGCGAGCGGGTGTTGACATCGGCCTTCACCAGGTATTCGTTGCCGTATTGGTAAACAACTGAGCCTGAGGCGTTGGTGTTAACCCCTTCGGCGGCGTCTAAAGTCTCTTGCAGGGTCACCCCAAGCAGGCGCATACGGTCGGGGTGCAGTAGTATCTGGTATTCCTTCACATCGCCACCGATCACCGACACCTGGGAGATGCCACCCATTGACAACAGTCGGGGACTTACCACGCGGTCGGCGAGGGTGCGGAGGTCGCGCAGCGACGTGCTATCGGCTGTCAAGGCGATAATCATCATCTCGCCAAGGATTGAGGATTGGGGTCCCAACGTGGGCTCCCCCACTCCCTGCGGCAACTTCTCGGCCACCAGCGAAAGCTTTTCGGAAACCGTCTGTCGGGCGTGATAAATTTCTGTGTCCCAGTCAAATTCCACCCACACCACCGAGAAACCAGTAGCCGAGGAGGAGCGTACGCGTCTCACTCCCGTGGCTCCGTTCATCACTGTCTCTATCGGGTAAGTGACCAGTTTTTCCACTTCCTCGGGTGCCAATCCCGGAGCCTCGGTCATCACTACCACCGTGGGCGCGTTCAGGTCGGGGAAGATGTCTACCTCGGTGCGCAGCAAGGCTATCATGCCGGCTATGAGCAGCGCCCCGGCGAACACCAGCGTGACGACACGGTTATTGAGCGAAAATTTGATTATCCTGTTGAGCATTTAGCGTTTAGCGTTTAGCGTTTAGCATTTAGCATTAAGCGTTTAGCATTTAGCGTTTAGCGTTTAGCATTTAGCATTTAGCATTTAGCTTTCGGTATTACGTTATTACGTTATTACGTTATAACGTTATTACGATTTAATTACCCATCATCGTTATTTAATGATTATGAGAGTGTCCCTCGGGCACGGCTGCTGAGCTTTCAGCCAGCTTAATCACGGTAGCGCCCTTGACCACGATGGTCATTCCGGGCTCTAGGCCTGAGGCGATTTCCACTCGCTCGCCATCGGATTGCCCAAGGGTCACCAGCAATTTCTCGTAGCAGTCCTCATCAAGTTGGCGATATATGTAGTATTCCCCGTTCTGCTCAGTGATAGCTGTTAGAGGCACGGTAAGAGCGTCATTGGAACTTCCAAGGAGATATACGTCAACAAATGTGCCCGAGGGGATGTGTCCTTGACCGTTGAATGTGAAATGTACCTGGATATATCCTCCTTGCGAGGGGGTGGAAGCGGCATTGGAGAGCATGCGGCCAGCAGTGATGGTAACGCCTGATTGCGGCTCAACCACGTTGGCTCCGGTGATGTTGGCAAGTACTGATCGATGTCGCGCGGGTACGTCGGCACGCAGGGTCAACGGCCCGTTGCCCTGTGTAATCACAGCAATTGGGTCGCCAGCGTTAACCACTTGACCTGTCTTGACCAGCAAATCGGTGATTACTCCTGAAACCGGGGCTGAAACCGCGCTACCCGAGGCGCTTCCGCTGTAGCTGGCGCGGGCTTGGTCGTAAGCGGCAACTGCGGCGTTGTAGTCGCGGGCGCTCACAATTCCTTCCTTGTAGAGAGGCTCCAGTCGGTCCAATTCGCGGCGAGCGGCGTCCATGGCGGCTTTGGCTTGGGCGTTGGTGTCACCTCCAGCCATTCCTTTGCCGCTGATGGAGGCGATGGATTGGCCTTGACGAACGGTAGCGCCTAATTCTATGCCTCGGGATAGGGTGACAATGCCTGTAGAGCGGGCCGAGGCTGTGCCTTGTGAACTGGATGACGAGGTGATCTCTCCCGACACTTTTAGCGCCGGTGAGAAGGGACGAGGCTGGATGGTCTCGGTGACGACACCAAATCGGGAAGCCGTCTCGGGGCACAGGGAAATCTCGGTTTTCATTTCGCCGGCCTCATGCCCATGGTCGTGATGATGACCCAGCCCGTCTTGGTCGGCTGAGTGGCCGCAGGAACCCAGCAGGAACGCCGCGGCTATAGGGACAATTTGCTTTCTTGCAGTCATAATGCCACAAATTTACGCAAATTCTCCCAAGTATACAAGCTTTCGGATTTCAGATTTTAAATCTTTAAAGCATTACATTAGTGTCTCTTAAAATATGTTAACAGGCAAAATCAAGTCTCAACTGGAGGT
>CAZLSW010000057.1:0-22036 GCA_964562375.1 uncultured Muribaculaceae bacterium
AAGAACTGGGTAGAGCAGACCCCCGTTTTGGGTAACGCATGACGAAAACAGGAGCGCAGCGAGGGAGCCGCAAGGCCTATCTGAATCCCCAAAATCCCGCTTGATGGGACCATTCGATTTCGGCCTAGGGGCTCCCTCGCTGCGCTTGCGAAATCTCAAATACCACCGATGATTCCAGCCTAATCTTTACCCCCATCTTGTGCAGTCTCCGCCAGCGCTGGCATATGGTCGGCTTGCCGACCTCTTCAAGTAGCGCAGTCCGGGTGTGGTCGGCTTTGCCGACCCGCCCGGGCTGGGTATAGAAAGTAGTAGGCTTCGAGCTTCGGCTTGCCGAAGCCTTCCACACCATTTATCAAATTTTTGAATGCTTCGGCAAGCCGAAGCTGTTGATGAAACACCTTTTACCCAGTCCCGGGACATCGGCACGCCGATATCCCGGGACTGCGCTACTTGAAGGGGTCGGCAGGCCGACCACAGACACATCCCCTTTTCACAAGCATCTCAAATACTACGGATGATTCAAGCCTAATCTTTACCCCCATCTTGTGCAGTCTCCGACAGCACTGCGATGGGGGCAACTCTCCCGGCCTGGCTCCGCCAGACCCCCTCGGGACCACCCCAGTCTGCGAAAGTCTGCGAAAGTCTGCGTGCAAACTTCACAAATAAATCACGCAGACGTCAGCAGACCACCGCCGAAGCCTCCCTCCAAAGAAAGACTGCGAAAGACCGCGAAAGACCGCGTGCAAAAAATCACAATAAATCCCGGCCCTCAGGAGGATGAAGGGCGTCCCGACGGCGCTTCGAAATATTGACTACGAATACTACGAATGCAACGAATCTTGATATCTCTCAAACCAATAGGCGCTTGCGCCTGGCGAATGGCAACGAATCCATCCGGACGGTATTCGTTTCTGATTGGTTAAGCGCAAGCGCCATTCGCCGTGTCACCGCTTGCATTCGTTTAATTTGTTACATTCGTAGTCAATTGAAGCCTACGTCAAGCAATCTTTTCACAAAGAGTAATCTTCGCTGCAGGCCATCATGCGTCAGCCCTCCCGGGAGGGCTGACACGTGATGGCCGTCAAAGCCCGCCCCCCTAGGGCAACCGCGAGATGAGCTCGGTGGCGAGGGCCGACTTGGCGTCGATGTGGTCCAGCACCATCCGCACGAACGGGTCGGAGTCGAACGCCCCACGCACTTGCTCGAAGTCGCTCTCCTGGCGCGAGCAGCCGCCGTCCACGCCGAACCCCACCTTGGAGCACAGCGAGAACTCCTTGCGCGCGTCGTCGTAAAGCAGTCGGTCGAGCCCAACCACCGAGTCGCGCCAGCGCTCGGCTATGGCCTTGATATCCTCGGCAGTGACCTCCTCAATCAGTTTGCCCCACCAGCCCTGGAAATGCTCCACAACCCAGGTCCACTCCATGTCGTAATAATCGGCGTGGAGTTGGCGGAACCGCTGCTCCACCTCCTCGAGCGAGGTGACAGTGCCCTCGATTATGTCGCGGCACAGCGCCGAGATCTCGCTCTTGGGCGCGATCATGCCCGCGATGTCCACCCACTCGCCCTGACCGGCCGCGTGAGTGGGCGCCAAGCGACGACGGATATCCTCATCGGAGGTAATTGCCAATCCCTCAAGACGTTTCACAATCGAGTTGCCCATAAACTTATCGATGGCCATCGAGTAGTAGTTGCGACCCTTTTTGAGTGCGCGGGCCTCGATGGTGACGGCCTGGTAGGCATAACGGTCGGCGGTGACGCCGGCCACGGCCTCGATCTCGTCGAGCAACTGCCGCGCGTCCATCATTTTGGAGATGGTGTAGGGGCTGAGGAGGTTGAAATTAATCAGGTCGAGGCGGTCGGGGTCGCGTCGGCGGTCGCGCTTTGGCCACTTCTGGGCGTCGCGTATCGAGCCTACGCTCTTGAGGTTGACACCCGGCACAAGGTAGCTACGTCCCTTGTTCTCAATAAGATACGAGAACGGCAGACGCGATGTGTCGGGGTGCGACACATGGCGCCCCATCACCAAGGAGAATGCGCCTATTTTGGCCGGCCACAGGATGTAAGAGTCGGATGTGGTCTTCGACCCGCGCTCCACGATACCCTGATGGATCGGCCCGAGCTTGTACATATGGTTTGACTGGTTGGAGCCTGACCCGGCGTTGAGGAACGAGAACATGCCCGCAATCAGCAAGCTCGACTTGTGCATCGTCACCGTGTAAGGCCCGGCGAAGATGGCGCATGCCTCGCCGTTCTCGCACGAGCAGTTGGCGAAGAATAGCGAATCGTGGGCCGAGAACAGGTGGGACAAGTGGCTCCCTTGCCCCACAAACACGTGGAGCAGCACCACGCCGTCCTCCACCTTGGCGCCCGAGGCCATGATGAAATCGTCGGCCATGACGTTGGCGCCCACATAAACGGGGTCTTCACGCGAGCCAGCGATGGTGCCGTTGGTCAACTGCGACGCCCCCTCGATGCGGGCGTAGGCGCCTACGTTGACGTCGGTCAACGAGCCGGAGTTGAGAATCAAAGCATGCTCTCCCACCTTGCCGCGGTCGCTACGGGCAGCGTCGACCTCCTTGGCTGCCAATTCGCTCAGGGCGCGGGTCAACGCCGGGTTGTGGCGGTACATGGCCATGAGATATGCCGTTTGGGCCGACAATCGGGGGTAGATGGCCACCTCGCGGCCACCGGTCTCGTTCAATACCGATACCTCGACACCCACGCCGAACGTGGCGCCCGGACGCGTCACCATGCGGTTGACGTTCTCGATAAACGCACCGTCGGCGATGTCGTAATTGGCTATGTAATTGGCGATTGAGCGAATAAACACGTCGTTGCCCACAGTGACGTTGTGGAGCGTGGCGTCGAAGATGCCGGCTTGAAGGGTGATGCCACCCTCGAGGGTGAACGACCCCTCGGTGGTGCCCAGGGCGATGTCGCCCGAGAAGCGCACATAGCGGTAATTTTCAGGCCGGAACGGGTCGGCTACGGTGATGCGGTTCCAATCCTGGGCTGTGCAGCCCCGCTGCTCCAGGATAGTGATTTCGTCTTGTGTTAAGTGTCTCATTTTGGTCAGAAAGCAATATTAAGGAAAAACAAGCACTGATTAATGACGCGAAGATACAAAAAAAGTTGTAACTTTGCCCTTGTCATGGTACTCAACGAGCTAAGCATCCTCAATTTTAAGAATATCGCCGAGGCGCGCCTGCGGTTCTCGCCCCGTATCAACGGCCTCCTGGGCTTGAACGGCATGGGCAAAAGCAACTTGCTTGACGCGATTTACTACCTGAGCTTCTGCCGCAGCTTCTCGGGCGTGCCCGACGCGATGCTGCTGCGTCGGGGCGAGGAGCAGATGATGCTGCGCGGCAACTACACGCGCCGCGACGCCGACGAGGAGCTGCTCGTGGGGATGACCTCGGGACGACGCAAGTCGTTCAAACGCCGCGGCAAGGAGTACCAGAAACTCAGCGCCCACATCGGATCGTTTCCGCTTGTGCTGATTTCCCCACGCGACAGTGACCTGATCACGGGACACAGCGAGGAGCGTCGCCGCTGGATGGACCAAGTGATCTCGCAGAGCGACTCCCGCTACCTCGACCACCTGATACGCTACAACCGCGGCCTGGAGCAGCGCAACCGCATGCTGCGCGACCATATCGTCGACTCGGTGCTCTATGAGTCGGTTGAGGCCGGAATGGCCGTGAGCGCGGCCTACATCGCAGAGGTGCGACGCCAATGGGTCGAACGTCTGCAACCCATCTTCACCTCCTATTACCACGCCGTGGCTGGCGACCAGGAGAGCGTGGCCCTGCGCTACAATCCCCCGGCCGACGATTTCCTGCGCCAAATCGACTCGGCTCGTCGCCGCGACGAGATTGTAGGCCACACCACCGTCGGCCCCCATCGCGACGACTTGGAGATGGAGGTCGCTGGTCTTCCCCTGCGTCGCGTGGCCTCCCAAGGGCAGTGCAAGACGTTCACCGTGGCCCTGCGTCTGGCCCAATACGACTTCCTGCACGACGCGGCCCAGATGAAGCCGTTGCTGCTTCTCGACGACATCTTCGACAAACTCGACGCCACCCGCGTGGAACGCATCATGGAGCTGGCCTCACGCGACCATATAGGACAGATTTTCGTAACCGACACCAACCGCGACCACCTCGACCAAATCATGCGCCGAATGGGCGGCGACTACCGCCTGTGGAGCGTCGAGGAGGGTGTCTTTACCCCCATCCACGATGAAGAGGGTTGAGGCGCTGTCGGTGGGGCAGATTATCGAACAGGCGCTGCAGCAGAGCCAGTTGACCGACACGTTCCGCGAGCAGCAGGCGTGCTACCTGTGGGGCGAGGTCGTTGGTCCGGGCGTCAACCGCTACACCACGCGCCGCTACGTCACCCACGGCGAACTGCACGTCTACCTGTCGTCGGCACCGCTGAAAAACGAACTCGGATTCATGCGCGCCCGCATCATCGCCGATATCAACGCTCGTGTGGGAGCCAACGTAATCACTTCACTGATAATACATTAGTATATGCAAGATAAGAAACCTGTACAATTTGCCGAGCAGCAAGGCTCCCGGGTGCCACCATGCACCGTGCCGTTCTACCACGTCGTCGACCTGCAGACGCGCTTCAACGACATCGACATGCTCGGCCACTTGAACAACAACGTCTACCTCGAGTTCATGGACCTGGGCAAAACCCGCTACATGACCGACGTGATGGGTCCGGTCGACTGGATGCGATTCACCGCCGTCGTGGTGCATATCGACTGCGACTACTTCGCTCCGGCGTTCCTTGGCGAGCCTCTGGCCGTGGCGACCACCGTGATCGGCGTGTCGAAGCACAGTTTCCGCCTGGAGCAGCGCATTTTCGACACCAAGACAGGTCAGGTGAAGTGCATCGGCCGCACCGTCATGGCCGGTTTCGACCCCGTTACCGGTGGCTCCGCCGAGATCTCCCCCGCCTGGATCATCGAATTCTCCCGCTACGAGGGAAGGAATCTTTAAAGCGACGCGTCGCTTTAAAGATTCCTCCCAAGGATAAAGGGTAAAGGATTAAGGATGAAGGGAAAATAGCTATTTTGCTCCTAATGCCTGAGGTCACCACTTAATCATTTATCACTTTATACTTAATACTTGATACTTAATACTTTATTACGCAGTAATATTATGTTCTCTGGAATAGTAGAAGAGCCGGGCCGCGTCCTGGCCGTGGAGCGCGAAGGCTCCAACGTGACATTCACAATACAAAGCTCATTCACCCCCGAGCTGAAAGTCGACCAATCAGTCGCCCACAACGGCGTGTGCCTCACCGTCACCTCCATCGACGGCGACCACTACACCGTCACCGCCATTCAGGAAACCCTCGACCGCTCCAACCTCGGCGACCTCAGGCCCGGCTCGCTGGTCAACCTCGAGCGCTGCATGGTGATGAACGGCCGCTTGGACGGCCACATCGTCCAAGGCCATGTCGACTGTACCGCCTCCTGCACCAAGGTGGAGGAGCTCGACGGCAGCCACTACTTCACCTTCAAGTATTCGGCTCCCAAGGAGCTGATTGCCAAGGGTTACGTGACGGTCGAAAAAGGCTCGGTGACCGTCAACGGCGTGAGTTTGACCGTGTGCGATTCGGAGGCCGACCAATTCCGCGTGGCCATCATCCCCTACACCTTCGAGCACACCAACTTCCAGCAAATCAAGGAAGGCACCCGCGTCAACCTCGAGTTTGACATCATCGGCAAGTACATCTTCCGCATGCGCGAGCTCCTCGCTTAAGTAGGAGGTCGGGCCGTCTCGGCCCGACAATAAGTAGGAGGTCGGGCCGTGTCGGCCCGACAGATAAAAACCCTCCCGTCGACCCGTCTCGGCCCGACATAATCATCAAATTAGCAAATTTCCAAGTAAAACATACAAAACCATGATTAAACGATTCTTAGCGGCCACAGCCATTGCCGCGTTAGCTTTCCCCAGCGCCCACGCCGATAGAGGCCAAATCACGGCCACCACCTCACAAGGGCGCGCCGTCACTGTCACTGTGATTAACGACCATGTGATCAAGGTCGAAAACAACCTCAAAGGCGAGACCACTCCAGTTTCGCGAGGCACCGTCCTTGCCCCCGACGAGAATTTCAAGGGCAAAACCGTCACCGTGGGCGACCTTACTAGCCTCATCACCCCGGGTGGCATCACCGCCTCGGTTAACGCCTCCACTGGCGAGGTTACACTCTCGGCTGGTGCCGGGCGCACGGTCACCGATCCCGGCCTGCGCGAGCTTAAGGACGGCAAACGCTCCTTGAGCCTATACACTACCGGAACTGGCAACTTTTACGGCGCCGGCGAGCGTGGCCACAGCTACAACCTCAAGGGCGACACCCTCGTCATGTACAACAAGCAAAACTACGGCTACACACGCGGCGAGAAACGCATCTCGCAGATGAACATCACCATGCCCCTATACCTGTCGAGCGACGGCTACGCGCTGGTGTTTGACGACTTCGGAGCCGCCGAGATGATTCTCGCCAATCCCATCCAATACATCACCGAGAGCCCAACGCCCGTTAGCTACTACTTCGTCGCTGGCGACGGGGGAACATTAGCCTCTACCGTGGAGCAATTGTCGGGTTTGACGGGTCGTCAGGACCTTCCCCCGCTGTGGTCGCTGGGCTACATCACCTCCAAATACGGCTACCACACCCAGGCCGAGACCACTGGCGTAATCGACACCCTCAAGCGTCGCGACTACCCCGTTGACGGCGTCGTGCTAGACCTCTACTGGTACGGCAAGGAGCAGGACATGGGTCGCCTTGCTTGGGACAAGGACCAGTGGCCCGACCATAAAAAGATGCTCGCCGACCTCAAGAAGCGCGGCGTAAACATGGTGATCATCTCCCAGCCCTACATCCTCCAAAACGGTCGCGGCCTGGACAATTACAACCTCCTCGCCGAGAAGGGCTTGATGCTCAAAAACGCCGAGGGCGACGTGCAGCCCGTCACCATCTGGGTGGGTGAAGGAGGCATGTTTGACGTCTCCAACCCCGATACACGCAAGTGGCTCGCCGACCGCTACGACCAACTCACCGAGGAGGGCGTCACCGGCTGGTGGGGAGACCTTGGCGAACCTGAGGTGCACCCCGAGGACGGCGTCCATTTCAACGGCCTCACAGCCCGCCAATACCACAACCAATACGGCAACGACTGGAGTGAGATAATCTACGACCTCTTCCAAGAGAAATACCCCGACACCCGACTGATGACCATGATGCGCGGTGGCACCACCGGACTACAGCGCTACTCTGTATTCCCCTGGTCGACCGACGTGTCCCGCTCTTGGGGTGGCCTCCAGCCTCAGGTCACCATCATGCTCAACTCCGGTCTCTCGGGTCTGGGCTACATGAGCCACGACGTGGGCGGCTTCGCTGTCGACAAGGAGAACCCCCGCGACCCCGAGCTTTACATCCGCTGGTTGCAATTGGGACTGTTCTCCCCCGTGCTGCGCACCCACGCGCAATTTGACGCCGAGCCTTACAAATACCCCGCCGAGGAGTCGATTGCCAAGGCTCTCATCAAGGAGCGCTACCGCTGGCTCCCCTACAACTACACCCTCGCCTATGAGAACGCCTCCAAGGGATACCCGATGGTGCGTCCCCTGAGCTTCACCCAAGCCGGCCAAACCGCCTACGACGAGATTTGGGATCAATACCTCTGGGGCAATGACGTGCTAGTGGCTCCCGTGCTTGAGAAGGGCGCTACCTCCCGCCAGGTGGTGATCCCCGCCGGCGAGTGGCTATATCTCACCAAAGAGGACGGCAAGGTATACACCGAGGGCGACACCGTAACCGTTGACGCTCCCCTCGACGTGCTTCCCCTGTTCGTCCGCCGCGGCGCTTTCCTGCCCATGGCCGACTATAAGATGCAGAACACCGGCGACTACCGCCCTGGCCAGTTGACTCTCAACTACTACCCCTCCACCGAGGCCACCACAGGCTACGTTTACGAGGACGACGCACAGTCAACCAAGTCGCTGAGCGCCAACGAGTACGCAATCCTTGGCTTCCAAGGTCAGCAAGCTCCCGACGGCCAAATCACTGTCAAGGTCACCCTCGACGGCTCCTATCCCGGTATGCCCGCCAAGCGCAAAATCTCCCTTGTGATCCACAACGTTGACAAGGCTCCCGCATCGGCCGAGGTTGACGGCAAGCGCGTCAAAGCCACCTACAACGCCGCCTCCCACACCGTCACCATCCCCCTCACCGGTCCCTCCACCGTCACCCTCCGTTAGGCACCCCGGAACGGCCATCACTCGTAAATTCGTGCAATCGTGTATCCGTTAATTCGAGTACACGATTGCACGCTTTCACGATTACCCGAGGCGAGCGCACATTGATAAGACTTGGGCAATCATTGTGCCAATACTCCCGAGGATTATGATGGCATGGGTTATGATGGCGCCTCGCCGTGGCATGGCCACCCCGAGAGGCCGCATGGCGAAATCCTCGATTTCTTCCCAGCTTTCATCATCCTCTCCCATAAAGCGCAGCCATCCGAGGATTTCTATAGCGAACAGGATATTAAACACTAAAAACCAAGCGAAAAGCATCTTCTTAAGACTTTAAGTTGAAAATCAAGTTGTTAATGTAATTTGTTATGGCTTTTGCCCAGGGCTCATTAGGGTTGCGGTTGAGGAATCCCGGGTGGTAGCATCGGTAGCACGTCACACCGCCGAGAGGACCTTCGCTAAACGAAAGTTTCGCTAACTTTCTCGTCGAGATATCGGGAAGGCATTGTTGCGTCGTGAAGGGCCCAAAAACTCTTTCAATAGCTTCATCGTAATCCGGGCCCGTGTGTAACACCACTAGATTGGGCTCAAACTCCTTTGCTTCGGCGATTTTCAGCTCCTTAAATAACTCATTAATCTCGTGGTCATGTCCCTTATATCCGTATTCGTAGCCTACAGGAGCGACGTTTAGGGCGATAAAACCAGCCCCAACGCTTTCGCAAAGGCTTTTTAATTCCATCATCCGGCGTTCCATGGGCGTTTGGCCACCCTCTCGTTCCAATTTGGCATGATAGGCAGCGTACAGCTTGGCGAGAGTGAAGGCATCCAAATCAGGCACATAGACACCGTTTCCCGAAAATTCTCCGCCCCAGCACCCTGTCTCTTGGCCATAAAGCAGTACCCGCATCGGGGCACCGAGGAATGCCTCCCGTGCCGTCACTATCTGTGGGTTAGTTAGCCGGATCGGATGAGTTTGATTGTATTGTTCCATGATTGGTCGTGCGTCTTTCATTATTTGTATAGCCAATTGGAGCAGGCGTACATTTTTTGCGTGATAAAACAACTCTTGTTGTTGAATTTCTTTTGGTTCAATCATAATTAAATGTAGAATGGTAGGGTTACTTTCTGGACTTGTATAGGACGTCCAACAAAGCGTTAAAGACTTTTAGAATGACTCCATTGTTTTGTAAATAGCTGATGTCGCTACAACTCCGTTTTCTCCTTCCAGTAAGAAGATTTAAATAATATTTCATTGCTTTGGGGCGCAGGGGAAAATTAATCCTGCGCCACAAAGATATCAACTTCATTAAAAAGTTATGGGGTTCCGCGAAAATTTACCCTGTAACTCGATATTTTATCCTTGATTGGAGAAAAGGTTGTGGTAGATCTCAGTAAGGATAGCGGCGCTGATGCCTTGATGGGCGCTTTCGTTATACTCGTGAGATTTCTTCCCTTCAATATACTTTTGTACCACCCCCATAATTGCCTTGTCATCGGTAGAGGCCAGTTTATAATGCTTAATCCGAGCTTTAAGGAAGGATTTCACCGCTTCGCTAAAGGCCGGCTTGTAGTAGGAATTGCGCAATTCCGATCTCTTGTATTTCCATCGGAAAGGGTCGAGGAGATCGTCTCTCAACTTCCTCGAAATCTTGAATTTCGCATCCTTGGCTTTGATTAAAATCCCATGTTCCACTAAAGCTCCCGTAAGAGTCGCCACATCCTGTGCCAGGCTCTCTAACGCTGGCTTGTCACCCCCCCGATATGTCATTCTTTAGACCTTGAATATCAGTGGCCAACGCCTGAATAGGATTCTCAAGGAGCTTCTCCAACGACTCGCCCATTTCGCGTAAGTCCTTCAGTATTGTGTTAAGGATATTTTCAGTCTTGGTAGGTCCCTGGGGCAATATATTAATGCTGCGCCACAGGGGGAAATAGCTGTGGGTGCTAAAGCGTTGAGAATCACCGTTCACTATGGTTTTGTCATTAATCTTGTTCTTCGCGTTCTTGACAATCTGGAATATTTCCTTGCGAAGGTCATCATTTAGCGACGCTTTGCGCCCGTATGACTTGATGCCGTAATATATTCCCTCATCATTTTTAAGGTCGAGTTCCACGACCAGCTCGTATCCCCATTTCTCTGGAAATTTGGGTTCTTCGACCTTCAGCTTGTATATCACATGGTGGTAGGAGCGCTCCATATAACATTCCTCCTGGGCGAATTTGAAATGGGTATCCTGACGTGCTAACTCGTCGCGATCGTCCAATTTCAGAATCATATCAATCCAAACGCGCATACGTCGGATTTGCTCCTTATCCGTGAGTGAGCAATGCGAGAGTGGGTCGTCATTTTTGTAATCCTTGATGGCTTGGGCGTAGTCATCGTCGAATTTTTTGCGATTTTCTTGGTAAGCATCATGAGCAAGGGCCCAGACGTCCTCGCGGGTGTCTTTCGACGCGGGACGAGCGGCTTTGATTATTTGGAGAAGATCTTCTTTAGTCATTGGGTAGCAAGGTTAAGGGTTTACAAATTTACTCATTAATTGGGAGGTGGGCAATTTTGAGGGTGAGTTTCTTGGGAATTGGTTAATCCGTGGAAAATCACTACCTTTGCACCTTGAAACTAATGTGACTGAATGAACGGATTCTTTTATATCCTCAAGCGCTTTGTGCCGCCCTATAAGAAGTATCTGATTCTCAATATCTTCTTCAATATCCTGGCGGCATTCTTGACGCTGTTCTCCTTCGCTGTGATCATCCCCATCCTGGAGATGCTGTTCCAGATCAAGGAGGCTACCTACCATTATATGCCATTGGGCAGCGCGTCGCTTAAGGATGTGGTGTTCAACAACTTCTACTACTACACGCAGGAGGCGATTCAAGCCTACGGTCCTTCGGCCACGCTGGCGTTGCTCGCCGCCGTGCTGGTGTTCATGACACTGCTCAAAACGGGTGTCACCTACCTGTCGAGCTATTTCATCATCCCCATGCGCTCGGGTATCGTGCGCGACATCCGCAACTACGTGTACGACAAGATAGTAACCCTCCCCATATCGTTCTTCACATCCGAGCGCAAGGGCGACGTGATGGCCCGCATGAGCGGCGATGTGGCCGAAATCGAAAACTCCATCACTGCCTCCTTGGACATGATGTTCAAGAACCCGGTGATGATTATCGTCTGCCTGGCGATGATGATTATGATCTCGTGGCAGTTAACCTTGTTTGTGCTCGTGCTGTTGCCCATCGCGGGCTTGGTGATGGGACGCGTGGGCAAGCGCCTGAAACGCCAGTCGCTTGAGGGACAAAAGCAGTGGGGATTGCTCATGAGCGAGATTGAGGAAACCCTTGGCGGCTTGCGCATCATCAAAGCATTCAACGCTGAGCACAAAATCAAGGAGCGCTTCCATCGCGACAACCACATCTTTTACCGCATCTCCAACCGCATCGCCCGTCGCCAATCACTTGCCCACCCGATGAGCGAACTCCTTGGTACTACGGCCATTGCGATTGTCCTATGGTTTGGGGGCACGCTCATCCTCACCGGGGCATCGTCGATGAACGCCGCGTCGTTCATCTACTACATGGTGATTTTCTACTCGATCATCAACCCGGCCAAGGACCTCTCCAAGGCCATGTACTCCATCCAGAAAGGCTTGGCGTCGATGGAGCGCGTCGACAAGATCCTCAACGCCGTCAATCCCATTACCGATCCCGTAAATCCTCGAGAAATCAAGGACTTGCGAGGCGAAATCAAATACAATGACGTTGATTTCAGCTACGGTCAGAACAAGGTGATCGACGATGTGTCGCTTCACATCCCCGCCGGAGCCACGGTGGCACTGGTGGGACAGAGCGGTTCGGGCAAGTCAACCCTGGCCGACCTGTTACCGCGCTTCTACGACGTGCAGGCCGGCTCGATCACCATCGACGGCGTCGACATCCGCCAGATGCGCGTCCACGACCTGCGAGCCATGATGGGCAACGTCAACCAGGAGGCCATCCTGTTCAACGACACCTTCTTCAACAACATCACCTTCGGCGTCAAGGAAGCCACTATGGATCAAGTGATTGCGGCGGCTAAAATCGCCAACGCCCACGACTTCATCATGGCCACCGAAAAGGGCTACGACACCAATATCGGCGACCGCGGGTGCAAGCTATCCGGTGGTCAGCGCCAACGTATCTCCATCGCCCGCGCCATCCTCAAGAACCCTCCCGTGTTGATTCTTGACGAGGCCACTTCGGCTCTCGACAGCGAGAGTGAACAGCTTGTGCAAGAGGCACTTGACCGCCTAATGAAGAACCGTACGACGCTCGTCATCGCCCACCGCCTGTCGACAATCAAGAACGCCGACCTGATATGTGTAATGCACGAGGGCCGCATCGTCGAGCGAGGCACCCACCAGGAGCTCCTCGACCTCGGCAAATATTACAAACACCTGGTAGATATGCAGAAATTCTGAGTTGTTAGTTGTTAGTTGTTAGTTGTTAGTTCTGAGATTATGATGATTAAATGCCCTTACAAATTTTATAAAATGAAAAAAATTTCCACTCTCCTGCTTATGGTTGTCGCCCTTCTGGGGATAACCACCAGTTGCTCCAAGGACGAAGACACGCTGTTGCGCACCGTCCCCGATTCGGCCTCGGTGATCGCCAAAATCGACGCCGAGCAGATTCTCAAAAACGCTGGTTTTCAGGTGAAAGACGGCAAATATGTTATGCCGGCGCAAATCGCTTCCACCATCCCCGTTAGCGACAAGGACGAGACTGAGGCCATGCTGGCTGTTGCCCGCACTATCGACGCCCACTCCCTTTTGGCTTTCCAATACAAATACGATGAATTTGTCACTTTTGCTATCACCGATGAGACTGCCTTTTGTCAATATTTTGAGAATAAGGGTATTAGCAAGACTAAATCGGGCGATTTCGAGGTCTACAAATTGAACCCCAGCAACTATGTGGCTATTCTCGACGGTCAAGGTTGGGTTACATCCAAGCGTGGTCTTGACCAGCTCCCCGGCATGCTCAAAGAGGCTAAGAAACAGCCACTTGCCGACATGAACGGCGTGCGCGAGTGGCTCGAAAAGGACGGTGCTTTCAATCTCGCTTACTCCTTGGCTCCACTCAGCTCCAATTGGGCGGTCGCAAATACCGTTTTGAAGGATAATGTGCTGAGTTTCAGCGTTACAGCCATTGATAAGGGTGGTAAACCTATAGACTCCTCCAAGAAGCTTCAGCCCATCAACTCGGCTGTCCTCGGGTATCTTCCTTCTAATACCCAACTTGCTGTGGCTCTGGGAATTGCGAAAGGATTCCCATGGAGCGACATCAAAATGGTCCTGGCTCCATTAGTCGACTATCAGACCCTCGGTTTTCTTGAATTGGCGATGTCGCAGATGAGCCAAATTGACGGCACTGTCGCCTTGGCAATCTCGCCGGCCGCCGGCGCTCCCGCTTTAGCCGATATCTCTCTGAAAACGTGGGACTTCACACTCTTCGTGCACCAAACTCAAGATGCCGTTAACAACAATATCCAATCGCTTCTCGACATGGCCGCGCAGATGGGCCAGCGCGTCGAAAGGGTAGGGGACCTCTACCACGCCACCCTCCAAGGCCTTGATCCTCAGCTGAATGGCCTTGACGTGTGGATCGGCAATGTCGACGGCTATCTCGCCCTCTCCACCCGCGAGATCCAAGCTGGCCAGAACAATGCCCTCGCTCCCACCATGTCGGGCAAGCCCTTCTCGCTATACTTCGACATCCCCTATCAGAGCGAGACGATGAAAGCTTTCGGCCTTCCCTATGGCTTCAACCTCACCCTCCAGCTCAGCGATAACATCCTCGAGGGTAAAGCCCGCTTCAACGGCTCCAACAGCGCCTTCCTCTCCACGCTTTTGGAGGTGCTCGCAAAGCTATGACCATCAACCAGATAACGATTAGTCAGGTGTTGCCCCGCGTGTTCGACGGCATGCAGGGCGACGAGGCTATACGCCGATCACAGGTGTGGCTCTCCGAGCTGGTCCTGCTCAAAGGGCAGCGATACCTTATCGCGGCCGAGAGCGGCGCCGGTAAATCCTCGCTGTGCTCATTTCTCTACGGCAACCGCACCGATTACCTTGGCGAAATCCTCTTCAATTCCTTGCCTATCAGCAAGTTTACTCGCAAGGAATGGTGCGATATCCGTCAACGCAACCTCGCCCTGCTCCCCCAGGAGATGCGGCTGTTTCCTGAATTGACTGTCTTGGAGAACGTGCAGCTTAAGAATCGGTTGACCAACCGTTACACAGATCAGGAGATTCTGCAAATGCTTGAGCGTCTGGAGATTGAGTGGAAAGCACACGAAAAAGCCGGACACTTGTCAATCGGCCAGCAACAACGCGTGGCTGTCGTGCGCACCCTCTGCCAGCCCTTCGACTTCATCCTCTTGGATGAGCCCGTTAGTCACCTCGATGCTCGCAATAACCAAGCTGTGGCTCAGCTGGTTAGCGAGGTTGCGGACGGTCAGGGTGCCAGCATTGTTAGCACCTCGGTGGGCAATCCCCTCGACCTCCCAAATTGCACTTTAATCCACTTGTAACATGCCGAAACCCAAGGATATAGTGTGGCGACTGCTCCGCAAAAACATCTCGGCGGGGCAGATTATCGGCTACGCGTTGGCCAACCTCGTGGGCCTCACCATCGTTATCACGGCCCTGCAGCTTTATCGCGACGTAACGCGCGGATGGGAAGGCGACGGTACTGACGCAATGATTTCACGCGACTATCTCATTGTGTCTAAGCGCGTTGAAGGTGTTTCGGGCCTCTTCGGGTCCTCGACCGTCAGCACAGGATTCTCCCCGGCCGATATCGACTCCATCCTCGCCCAATCGTGGGCGCGCCGTTTGGCTCCCTTCACCCCCTCGCGGTTCAACGTCAACGCCGCCGTGGAGATGGGTGGCCGCGGGTTGTCGACCTACATGTTCTTTGAGTCGATCCCCGACGACTACTTCGACATTACCCCGCGCGGCTGGGAATACACCCCCGGTGTGACCCGAGAGATACCAATCGTAATATCAAAGGATTACCTCGCACTGTACAACTTTGGGTTCGCCGCCACTCGCGGTTACCCCCAAATCAGTGAATCGATGGTGTCGATGGTGCCCCTGCGCGTCTCACTGAGCGGCAACGGTCGCCAGCAGGACTTCAACGCCCGCATCGTGGGATTCTCCTCGCGCTTGAACACAATCGCTGTGCCTCAGCAATTTATGGATTGGGCAAACCAGCAATTTGGCTCCCCCGACAAAGCCGCGGAGCTTCCCTCGCGACTTATCATTGAGGTCTCATCGCCCGGCGACCCCGCAATCAACCAATATCTCGACCGGCACGGCTGGGAGGCCGCCGGCGACAAACTCCAGAGCGGCCGCGCGGCACGGTTCCTCGCTCTTGTCACCACTGCTGTGATCGCTGTGGGAGCTATCATCTCCATCCTCGCCTTCTTCATCCTCATGCTCAGCATCTACCTGTTGCTGCAGAAGAACGGACCCAAGCTCCACCAACTCATGCTCCTGGGCTACACACCCGCCACCGTGGCCTCATACTACATCCGATTGGTAGCCGCCGTTAACATCGGCGTTTTGGCCCTAAGCTGCGGTGCCATGCTCTGGGCGCAAGCCCTTTGGGCTTCACCCATGGAAGCCATAGGAGCGGTGTTGACGGCTCCCTGGCTAACCCTTGGCATCGCCCTCGCCATCATGGCCTTGATCACCTTGGGCAACATCCTCGCCATCCGCCGCCAAGTCGCCCGCCACTGGTAGCCATTATCTTTTCTTTAACCTGTCTATGGCTTGGCGATACTCTTTTAGCCACTTGTGAATTTCGATGGGCGCGATGTCCGGCTCTCTTTTGCCATGGCTGAGGTACCCAACAGCCTTCTCAATCTCGCCAAAACAATGCTCGTCAACTTTCTCAGTGGCGTAAAGATCCCGAAGGAGCCCCTCAAGCTCTACAGCTTTGGTCAATTCCATGTTGCCTATGAGTAACCCCACTAACGTCCCGTCCCAAATCTGGGGGTCGTCATTGTGGTCGAGGTAGTACTCAAGGATGCGTCGCAGAAGATTAACGGCCTCGTCGCGCCGTCCTGGCTCATATTTCATGATTCCATTTACCCAACCGTCTATGACAGCGTGACGAGAGAAGGGATCCAGCCCGGGTTCAATCATGAAATCGTATATTTGGTCCGGGCTATTCTTGGCCAGCTGGTAGATTACTGGCGAGACAGTCGTTGAACCCCAGTCGCCGAAATAAAAGTCGTAATTGTTGAAGGATTGGCGAAGCACCTCCAGCACGGTGTCAAGTCTCGACGGGTCACCAATTGCACCCAGCAGAATCATGGCCGTGGTCACCACAGGATAGTCGTATTTCACTTCATCCCAATTGCGGTCATCTATCACTTGGTAGTCGGCTCCGAGAGCCACACGGATAATCAGCTCTAAGTCGTCGGCCAGTTGGTCGTGGGGAAGGGCAAGGATAGAGTCGATTTTGCTATCGGGAATATCCTCAATCGGGATCTGCAACGTCTCTACCAGCTCCGGGAAGTGGAGACCGGTCAACGCTTCCTCCGTGGGATATTCGGGATGCTTGTAACAATAGACTCCCTTTACGCCAGTGTTAAAACCTCCAGATAAGTCGATATCATTGAAGTGTTGATCCATATCATCGTCCTCGTCATCCTCGTCCTCGTCGCTGTAGGGTAGGATGTAATGGTAGTTGCCCTGGCCCAGGATGCGATCGAGTTTCGATAAGTAACGGCTAGCCTCAAGCTTGTCATGCACACACAGGGTGTACTTCCCGTTTTTCCCGAACTCTATTTCCATGTAAGGAGCGTCGTCGTTGTCCTCCATCAAGAAGTACTTGGTGAGGTCCCAATCGGGATAAGGCATAATTTCCACTTCGCCAGCGTATTCGATGGCGCCATAGATTATATTGTGGATCAAGTCGTAATCCCCCTCCTCTATCTCAAAAGGTGCCCGATCCATAAGGCCATCTAGCTCCGCTTTGTATTCATCTTGCGACAAATTGAAGCGATAGAACGTATCTACCAGCCCCCGGCACCAAGTGTCCACCAGGTACATGGCGTATGACACCGTCCCCTTGGGGTGTTGACGGGTGACGACAATCATCACCATCCCCTCGTCCTTCCAGTTGGGGTTGAGGTAACATTTGCCGATCGGGAGACCGCGCATACGAGTACGCACGTAATTTTGGGGCGTGCTTGCCTGTTGTGTTTGCGACTTTTTCTTCTTGGCCATAGCTGCTAAACATTATTTCCCACAAAGGTAAAGAAAAACGGCGAGATTTTACACCCGCCGCAATAAAAAGTCAAGGGCGCCGCATGTTTTCCGCCTTCCGACGCGGGCTCTTTGGCCTATTTTTTATAACCTGGCCCTGGTTCTCCTTAGGCATTGCCCTCGCCATCATGGCCTTGGTCACCTTGGGCAACATCCTTGCCATCCGCCGCCAAGTCGACCCGCCACCGGCAACCTACGGATGCATGATGCCGGCGTCGGTGTCATCGTTGTTGAGGTCTTGTGTGCCAGCTTTGTGAGAGCGGCCGCCTGAGATGTTGTAGGCGATGGTGATCATCACCATGTTGCCGTGGGAGGGGCATTTTAGCACTTGCGATTTCTTGATCATTGGATTGTCGGAGCGTTCACGCATCACAGGTCCGTCGGTGAGGAATAGGTTTTGGCAATTTACACCGAATCTCCAGTGGCGCCAAGTATAGGTGATGATAAGTTGGTTGGAGGCCGCTGTACTTGAAAAGGTGTCGCCCCAAAGGTCTTTGGTGGCTGAATACCAGTTGATCCCCGCATTCCAATTGCCGACGGTCAACTCCAACGCGGCCATTCCTTGCCAATGGCTCAGGCGGGAATTTACTGTCGGGCCAGTGAAACGTCGCCAGTTGTAATTGACACCAACCGAGAAGTGAAGGCATCCCAATAGCGAGCCTTGGAGCGACAAGCTCTCATAAACTGCCGAGCCATGGTTTTGGTTGGCGTAGGATTCCAATATTACAGGCTCGTCATCATAGCTGCCAAGGGCGTAGCTCGTCGTCACGGGATGGTTATAATATTGGTAAAACAGTGACTGTGAGACGTTGAATATTCCCAGCCGGCCTCGAGCTTGGAATCTGGCACGGTAGCTTTGGTAGTCCTTCAGCAGGGGATTGCCCTGCATGATTTCCCATTGGTTCACTTGTTGGTAGCTCGTGGTGAGTTGGGACAGCGAGGGTGAATTTTGCTGGGTGGAGCCGGAGAGGGTAAATTTCCAACCGCCTAATGGATAACTCAACACTACCGTGGGGCGGAATAGGATGGTGTTGTGCTTTTGGTGGTTTTGGTCGAGCCACCGGGCCGACATTCCGCAATCGGCGCGATAGGTGAGTTGGCCCACTTTGCCGTATATTCCGGCGTAGCTGTAGAGATTGTGGTCGTTGGATTGGTTATAGGATCCGTCGTCGCCCGTGTATTGGTTTTGGGTCAACGAGAAGTGGTAGCGGGCGCCGGCGTGTACGCTGATCGGCGTGGTGATGGCGTTGTAATATTTCGCCTCGGTGATTAGCGAGTATTTGCGCCCGTCCACTCCGAAACCGTAAGAGTCGATAATTGAACCGGCTTGATCAAGGGGGCTTTCGTTAAGGCGATAGTGATAATGGGTAGAGCGGTAGGTGCCCACGACGTTGGTGGTAATGGCCTGCTTGGAGGAGATGTAATGCTTGTAATAGAGGTCGAGCTTAGGCGAGGAATAGCGCTCGTATTCCTTGTTGCGGGCGAAGTAGGGGTCTTGTCCATCAACGGTTACAATCTGGTCGATGGCGCGGTCGGGGCTGTAATAGTAGCACCATCGCAAGGTGGCGTTAAACAAGTGCTTTTGGGGCACAAAGTAGTTGTAGCCCAGCGACACCACTTGTTGGGAGAATTCAAGGGGCTTGTTGATTCCTCGACGGTCGACTGTAGTCCAATCGGTGCCCAACAGGTAGCTGTTTTCCTCGGAAATCGACCTCTTATGCGGAGAGATAAAGGTGGAGTTGAGCGAGAGGTTGCACTCCGACTTTCCTCGGTTGTACTTGCCGTAAGCGAAGTTTTCTCCGCCAAGCGAGGTAACTGCATTGGCCAGTTCCATGCCCGCGGCGTATCCATCGATACGCTCTTTCGACACAAAGTTAATCACGGCCCCTATGTTGTCGCTGTAACCGTATTCAGGCCCGGGGTTGGTAAGATATTCCACCTTGGCCACGTTTTTGGGCTGGATGGCTAAAATGTCCTGCTTTTCAACGGGCCGACCGTCCAAAGTGATCACCACGCTTTGGTTGCTCAATGTCGTGACCTGCGCGTTGATGGCGTTGACGAAAATGTCGGGGAGCATCAGGCTACGCAGCAGCTCGTAACCGTTCACTGTCACTTTGCGCTGCTGGGCCGAGGGGATAACGACTAAGGTGTCGGCTTTCTGTATCCGTAGCTCCTGGGTGACTGTGACCTCCCGCATGTTGACAGAAAGGGAATCCAGGGCAGTGGTATCGGCCTTTGCGGCAATGTAGCCCAAAGTGGCAAAAAAGATGATAATGTAGAGTCGGATATTTGTCATAATGTGTCAGATTTTGATACCGCAAAGGTAGGGTGTCAAAATCTTCCCCGCAAAGCAAAAATCTTACACTGGCAAATTGTAATATCCTGATTAGCAAGATTTTAGTATTCTAATTTTTGCAAAAATCTTACATCCCCGTTGAAAAATCTTACGCTATAGTTGTTTCAGGAGCCGTTGGATGTAGGGGCCGAGGTTTTCCTTGTGCACATCGAGGCCGAGCTTGTGGCGAATCTCGGAGCTGACGACGTATTGGCGGGTGGTGCCGAGCACCTCGCCCACTTCACTACCGCGAAGTCCTAATGCGTAGAGGCAAACGTAAGACATCTCAGTTTCGGTCAATCCGCGAGCCTGCAAGTCGGCGTATACCTCGGGATACTGGGCTTGGAATGTGAGCCGCATATCCCGTAGGAGCTCCTTGCGGTTGGTCGTCAGCTCGTTGACCCACTTCTGGAATGTCTTCCCAAGATGCTTATTATCGGTGATTTCGCTGATAAGGAACCGGTCGAGCATCGCCGATCGGCGCTTCAGCTGTTCGGTAAGGGCATCGTTGAGAGTGCCTTTGCGGTTGAGAATCTCTTGCAACTCGTCGCGCTCCGATTGGAGGGTAGCGACCAGCATTTGGAATTTTTCTTGTTCCAACTTTAAGTTTTGGGCCTCCAAGCGTAGCGTGTCATTCTCGGCTTGCGCCAACTTGGCCTGATGCTCGGCAAGTTGCCTTTTCTGCTCTTCAATTTCACGCCGTTGGCTCTCGTTGATGCGTTTGCGGCGATTAGTGCGATAAAGGGCCAACAAGATAATCACCACGATAGCCAGCCCCAGAATAATGGCTAAGGATTGGTACATCAGCTTGGTTTTCGCGTTTTGCGCCTCCAATGCTGCCAGTTCCAAGCTGTATTTCTCCTCGCTGAATTGAAGCCGCTGCGTAAATTTGCGCGACTCCACGGTGTCACACAAGTTGGCATAGTGAAACAGTGTCTCATAGGCTTGTTGCCACTGGCCCGTGCCTGCCTGTGATTGAAACGTGAAGATAAGGTACCGGATGCGCAAAGTCTCCTCCGGTGGAATTGGAATTTGGGCCAGAATATCAAGCGCCTCTTGGTAGGAATGCAATGACACCAATGCCTGCGCAATATCCAATGCATCCTCTGGAGAAGTGATTTCACTGATGTTTTCGAGCGCCATCCTAATGCTATCGGAGTTATCAAATGATATCGCAAATTTTAATTTAGCAACGGGGATGGATGACTCTCCTTCATCCCAGTTACTATTTATTCGAATCATCCCATTAAGGGCTTGGCGAGCCATCATAGAATCCTCCTTACCACAAGCTGATGCCAAAATCCGTTGGTAGCTATAAAATGCGTAGTCATACCGCTGCACGGCTTCGCTCAATTGGGCGGCTTGCAAATCGTTGGAGATTTCAGCGTCAAGATCATAAATATCATGATAAAGGAAACTTTGCGCCACAAGCAATCGACAAATCACCAACGTATCCGTAGCCTCGTCAATCCAATTCGATGCCTTGACGTAGTAGCCCATCTCAGCGTCTTTATCGCCCCCATTGCCTGCTATGCACCCGGCATAATACATAGCTTTGAGGCGCTCATCGGCTGTGCCATGCTTGCTATACCAGTCGATGGCCGGTCGGATCACGCTCATATCCGCTGTGTCGATATAGTTCTTGTCCAGGGCCATGGCGTGAAGCAGCGAGTAGCGAGCCTTAGCCTCCTTGCCGTTCAAGATTTTCGGGTCAATTGACAGGATGATGGCCAATGCCGAATCGGGACGCTCCTCGATTACGGCTTCCGCCGCGTCAAGCTCAGGAGACGAACCCCCGTCCCCGCAACCGGTTGACAGTAACGGCAGTATTAGGAGCGCAAAAACGATGATGAGCAAGTGACGCAAATGTGCAAGCATAATCAGCGGGGTTAGTAACCATCCGCGAAGTTAACGATTTTTACCCACATGTTCCCACCAGCAACGATTTTTTCTCCCGAGCTCCCTCGGAAATATTCGGAAATTCAACATTCTCTGGCCAGAGAAACCACGAATTAACACTAATGGACACCAATGAGTTAACTTGAAATCCAATCATTAGTGTCTCTTAAATTTTGTAAAAATTGCGTTTAGTTCATTGAAA